>NZ_JAFCTT010000005.1:0-210176 GCF_049896165.1 Brevundimonas sp. TWP3-1-2b1
GACCGCATCACTCACCACTGCGACATCGTCGAGACCGGCAACGACAGCTGGCGCTTCAAACACCGCAGCTGACCCTACCAGGAAGAACGCCAAGCGAGGGTTGAGCCTCCAGTCGGGCTACGCCCTCCCTACGCCCCAACCCTCGCAAGCGGTGCGCTCGTGACGTCCATCCAGAACACCAAAAGGGGGTCCCTATTGCACGCCTATAGGGGGTCCCTTTTGGACGCCGATTGACAGGCGTTCGACTTGGCCGTCCCGCCATCCCTCCGATCGCGCTAGACAAGGTCCGGACCCGCCTCGGACAGGGCCAGTCCATCCGGGTGATCGCCAAAGCTACCGGCTTCTCCACCGCCACGGTTCAACGGGTCAAACGGGCAATGGCCGATCAGGCGGCCCGGGCCTAAACGATCCAGGGCGGATCACCTTCCGCCGCCAGATGGTCGCCCCAAGCCAACTTGATCAATACGGCATCGACCTCGTCATCGACCTCGACTTGGAAAATCCCCGGGAAGGATTCGCGATCTGCACGAAAACGGTCGGGCATAGTCTCTTGCAACCAGGCCTCGACGTCGTCGAACAGGCCGCGTTTACCAGCGAACCATGCCTTGGCTTGAGCGGGCGTCTGATAGCCCAGGATCGTGAAAGCGTGACTCGTGGACACGCGGAGATCAGGGGGTAACGTTTGCATCAAACCACGATGGCGACCTGACATCCGTCAGACACTCGGGGCCAAGCTCCAGGATATCGATCGTGTCGCCCCAGCGCAGCGTAAACATGACTGCGTCGGCCTCATCCTCGAACGCGACGCCCAAATAATACCCCTGATAGACGGCGGTCCAACGCCCGGAAGGACCGTCGGCCAACCACGTCTGCGCGTAGTCAAGTCCGTATGGCGGCGCGTGCCAGTATTCCCTGCACTGAAGGAAGATGGGGCTCTGGAGGAGACGACCAGCGGCAACGTAAAGATCGTAGGCGTTGCCATGGGCGATAGAGTTGGAATGGGTCATAAAGCTATGATCTCAGAGCCGCACCTTCTGCGTCCATATCTATCGACAGCCACTGCGCAAAACGACCGTTGAACACGGCTCGGATCGCCGCGCCTAACTATCGACCAAAACATCGAAACCTAGTCCGCTCGGTGGCGTCCTCGATCCCACCCTCGCCCTCGCCCTCGCCGATCATCTGGCGGGCCTGAGCGCGTTAGTGCACCCTTGGTGGCCGTGTGGTCGCGTTCAACGAACGATTGGCCCGCTTTATCTCCAATCGTCGGATCAGGGGGGCGAACATTTCTTGGACATCGGCGGGCAGAATTGACCAAAGCGGCATGCCAAACAACTCTTCAAACTGAGCGATGACCTGTCCTTTCGTGTTGATCCCAATCATCATCAAGCCGCCCACGAGGACAACCTCGAACCACTTTTCACCTTCTCCATCACGCTTAATCTCGACCGTCTCGACGATGGCCCGCATAGCGCGACCCAGCTTCGCCCTGGCCTGGAGTCGAACCGCCTCCACTTCCGAGTTAGCCGCCTCGCGAATATCGCCGATACGTCGGACATGTTCTACATCGGCGACCTTTCCAGAGGCGGTCTGGATCGCCTGTTCCACGTCGTCCAACTCCTCAATCATCCGATCGATGTCGGCCGTCACTTCTTGAATGACGACGGCAACTTCCGGGTCGGGCGTGATGAAACTGCGAAGGAGATTGAGTTTGAAGGCGCGGCGGTCTGCCAGTGCCTTTTCGATCTCCGCCTTTCGCGTCCGCGCCTTACCAAGCTCGCCTCTCGATTCGAAGAAGCGATCATCAAGAGCAAGGTCCAGCAGTAGATCGAGAGCCGTCGCTTCAAAGGCCCGGTAGGCATAGCCGTTACGGTTGTCGCATCGGCCCTCAGACACGCCCTCACAGCGGATATAGGGGTAAGCCTTGCCCTTCTGCACAGAGGTGGAAAGGAAGGCTTTTCGTCCACACTCCCCGCACTTGGTCACGCCAGCGAACAGGTTTGAAGTCCCGGCCTTGGTGCCTTCGCCTCGGACCTTCTTGCGACCCATAAGAGAGGCTCTGGCTTGTGCAATGATGTCGGCATCCACGATGCGGGGAAAGAACCCGTGAATGACCTGCCCAGCGAACATACCTGCTCTCGGTCGGTAGTCTCCCTCGACGATGGCACTGACGAGAAGCTGCCGAACGTGCGATCTGCCCCACTGGCGTTTGCCAGCTATGTGCCTTCCATCTTCACCAAATGGCTCGATCCCGTCGTCATTGAGCATTCGAGTTATGGTGACGGCACCAATCCCGTCTGCTGACTGACGGTAGATTCGGAACACGATTTTTGCGCGTTCCTCGTTGACCAGCCAGCCGTCACATCCCGGCGTGCGTTTCAGCCAACCGGGCAACCGGCCCGCGAGGTTGGTCCATCGTCCCTCCTTCCTCTCGGCCAGTTTCCAGAGGCGGGCCTTGGACGCTCGGGTCATGTCAGACTTGCGGCGGGAATCTTCGTGGCTGAACGCCGCTTTGATCGAGGTGGCGAGGAAGTCGCCCATGCTCGGGTTGGCTTGGAAGACTTCCTGTGTGTCCGCTATGGCGATCTGCACACCCGCCCTTGTGACCTCGTAAATCCACGCCATGGCCTCATCGACGGGGCGGCGGGACAGTCGCGAAAGGTTGTCGGCAACCAGCACCGTGCCCGGTTCGAACTCACCACGCCTAAGTCTTTCCAGAAACTGGCCAAGCCCAGCCTCAGGACGCAGGTGCTCGCCTTTGAATGCCGACAGCCCCCGGTCTGTGATTGTTTCGGCAACTTTCCAGCCACGAGCGACGGCTAACGCCTCACATCGTTCCTGTTGGCGTGCCAGGGTATCACTCGAACCCTTCTCCTGTTCATCCGAGGAAAAGCGGCGATATATGATCGCGTTCATGACCCCTCATACCGTTTTTGTAGAACGATCACTACTTGGACAAGAAGAACCAGCTGATCCTCGACGAGATCCAGAACCGTGGCACGGTCGACCATGCCCCGGTCTATCCGCGCGAGGTGGTCCGGCGGGGGCTGGAGGTCAGCGCCGCCGCCATGATCCTGGTCCACAATCATCCGTCCGGCGACCCGACCCCCAGCCGCGCCGACATCGACATAACCAGACAGATCATCGAGGCGGCGAAGGCCCTCTCCGTCGAGGTCCATGATCATCTGATCGTCGGCCGCGAGGGCGTGGCCAGCTTCAAGCAACTGGGACTGATGTGACCGCACCCGTTCTCACCACGCCGCGCCTGACCCTGACGCCCGTCGGCCTGAACGACTACGACGATCTCGTGATGCTGTGGCGGGACCAGGCCTTCACCCGGCACATCACCGGACGGGACCTGTCGCCGGAGGAGGTGTGGTTCCGTCTGCTGCGCGATCTCGGCCACTGGTCGGCGCTGGGGCGCGGCAACTGGTCGATGCGGCTGACGGAGACCGGCGCCTACGTCGGTTCGGTCGGGGTGCTGGACTACCATCGCGACGTGGTCCCGCCGATGGAGGCGCCCGAGCTGGGCTGGGGCATCGGCGGGGCGTTTCAGGGTCAGGGTCTGGCCGGCGAGGGTGTGTCCGCCGCGCTCGCGTGGGCGGACGCGGTGCTGAAGGCGCCGCGCACCGTCTGCATGATCGGCCCAGGCAACCTGTCGTCCCTGCGCCTCGCGGGCCGCGCCGGCTACGTCCGCTATGCCGACGGCGTCTATCGCGGCGAGCCGACGATCCTGCTGGAACGGATCAGTCCGTCCGGGCTCAAGTAGCGCGACCGCGCGATAGCCAGCCAGAATGGGCCCAGGTAGCGCGACCGCGCGATAGCCCGACAGGACCGTAGCCTCACATTAAGGTTTACGGGGCATTGTCGCCGCCATGCCCATGCCCGTCGAAACCCTCCATGCCTATCTGATCGAGGCGTTCCCCGACGCCGAGATCGTGATCGACGACCTCGCCGGCGACGGCGACCACTACAAGGCGCGCATTGTCTCGACCGCCTTCGCCGGCCTGCCGCGCGTGAAACAGCACCAGCTCGTCTATGCCGCGCTCAAGGGCCATATGGGCGGCGAACTCCACGCCCTCGCGCTCGAAACCTCCGCCCCTTCCACGACAGGCTGATCCGCCATGCGCTATCGCCCCTTCGGCGCATCGGGCGCCGCCATCTCGACCCTGACGCTCAATCTCGGCGTCGACAGCCTGTCGCGCGGCGTGAACGCCGCCAACGACCTGATCTTCTCGGCGCTGGAGGCGGGCATCAACTCCTACCGGCTGGAGACGGCCGATCCGGTGCTCGCCGAAGTGGTCGGCCAGGCCCTGGCCAGCGTCGAGCGCAAGCTGCTGAACGTCAGCCTGGAACTCGGCGCCGGCGACGGCCGCCGGGGGTCGCAGCGCGACTTCTCCGCCGAGGGCATGACCGGCGCCATCGACCGCTGCCTGCATGTCTCCGGCCTCGGCTGGATCGACGTCGCCCTGCTGGAGGAACCCGGCGAGGACGAGCTGCCGCAGAGCTCGCTGAACGCCCTGAAGGCTCTGCGCGCCACCGAGCGGGTTCGCTACCTGGGCGTTTCGGGTTCCGGCGAGGTGATGGACGCCTATGTCTCGACCGGCGCCTTCGACGTGCTGGGCACCCCCTTCCACGTCAACGTCGACTGGAAGATCCGCTCCCGCCTCCGCGCCGCGCGCGAACAGGACATGGCCATCCTGGCCTATGATTATTTCCCCGCCGAACTCGACACGGAGAAGAAGGCCGCGACCGTGCATCAGCCCAAGAAGGGCCTGTTCGGCTTTGGCGGCGGCTCGAAGGCGAAGGATGACCCACTGGCCCATGCCGGCACCTTCGCCTTCCTGCATCGCACGCCGCACTGGACGGCGGAGGCCATTTGCCTCGCCCACGCCATGACCGACCCGGCGATCTCCAGCGTCCTGATCACCGCCCGGGATGCCGAACGCCTGAACGCCCTCGCCGCCGTGCCCGAGCGCGACATGCCGCCTGGCCTCGCGGCCCAGATCGAGATGGCTAGAGTCGCCGCCTGATATCCGTCTGGACACGCAGGCTTGTGCTCGCGTCCCTTGACCGGCGCCCCCGCCATCCCTAGCTGACGCCTTCAACGAAAGGCGTCTCCCTGTGTCCGAACAAGCCCTCGATACCGCCGCCGATCCGGCCCACGCCTTCATCGCCCGGACCGTGGCCCAGAACGACGTCGTCCTGTTCATGAAGGGTACGCCCGACAGCCCGCGTTGCGGCTTCTCCTCGCTGGCTGTCCAGATCCTCGACCATGTCGGCGCGCCTTTCGTCGGCGTCGATGTGCTTCAGGACGACGGCCTGCGCGACGGCATCAAGGCCTTCACCGACTGGCCGACCATTCCCCAGCTCTATGTGAAGGGCGAATTCGTCGGCGGGTCGGACATCGTGCGCGAGATGTTCCAGGCCGGCGAACTGACCGCCCTGATGGTCGAAAAGGGCGTTCCTCTCGGCGAGGCGTAAGGTCCTGGCCCGCCCGACCCTGACCCCGCGCGAGGACCGCGAGGTCTTCGAGGTCCCGCTGGAGATCCGTCCCGAGCACATCGACGACAACGGCCACGTCAACAACGTCGTCTACGTCGGCTGGCTGCAGGAGGCAGGCACGGCCCACTGGAACGCCCACTTCGATGAGGCGACGCGGGCGAAATGGTCGTGGGTCGCCCTGAGGCACGAGATCGATTATCTGCGTCCCCTGATGCCCGACGACACGGCCGTGGCCCGCACCTGGGTCGGCGATCCGCAAGGTCCGCGCTTCGCCCGCCATGTCCGCATCGAGGACGGCGAGGGCCGGCTGTGCGCCCAGGGCGTTTCGGAATGGTGTCTGGTCGATGCCACTACGATGCGGCCGACACGCATCCCCGCGGACATGCTGCCGACCTTCGAGCGCCGCTGACGGCTGGCGGCAACCAATACACTTCTCAAGCTTTACCTTATTCAGGATCCGGACTCTTATGGATCTGAAGTTTTTCCGTTGCGTGAAACACGCGCGCGCGCAATAGGTTTCAACACGACGTCGGCCTGTTTCAGAAAACCGGCTGCCGTCCTGCTCCGCATTTCTCTGTCGGGTATGGCTTTCGCTTCGCGAGCCTCCGGATCACCTGAAGGGTCAGCCGTGGCTGCCCACCCGCCCCTGCATCCCGACGGTCCGTTCAGCCTCGCGCTTGCTGTGGTGGAGTCCTCTGCGGCGCCCCTGCTGCTTCTGGACCAGTCGCTGATTGTGATCGCCGCCAGCGAATCGTTCTGCCGGGCTTTCGACGTCGATCCGGCCCGGGTTGTCGGCCGCTTCCTTGGCGAGGCCGGGACGGGCGAGTGGAACAAGCCTCAGCTTCGTGTGCTGCTGGAGGCGACGGCCGCAGGCGATGCTGCCATTGAGGCCTATGAGATGGACCTGAAGGATTCGCGCCAAGGCGTGCGCAAGCTGGTCATCAACGCCCGGCGGCTGGCGCTTGCAGACGGTCAGCCGGTCAGGCTGCTGCTGACAGTCGAAGACGTCACCGCAGCCCGCGAGGGCGAAAAGCAAAAGGACGACCTGCTGCGCGAAAAGGCCATCCTGTTGCAGGAACTGCAGCACCGGGTCGCCAACAGCCTGCAGATCATCGCCAGCGTCATCCTTCAGAGCGCCAGGAAGACCAACTCCGACGAGACCCGCGTCCAGCTGACGGATGCGCACAGCCGCGTCATGTCGGTCGCCGCCCTGCAGCAGCAGTTGGCGACGTCACGTCTCGGCGAGGTCGAGCTGGCCCCCTATTTCACCCAGCTGTGCAAGAGCATCGGCGCGTCGATGATCCACGACCCGACGCGTGTGTCGCTGCGGGTCGAGGCAGACGACAGCTCGACCAGTGCAGACGTTTCGGTCAGCCTGGGTCTGATCGTGACGGAACTGGTGATCAACGCCCTGAAGCACGCCTTCCCCGGCGGCCGCTCCGGCAAGATCGTGGTGGGCTACAGCAGCCACGGGCTGAACTGGACCCTCACGGTTCGCGACGACGGCGTGGGCATGCCCAAGGACGCGGCGAGCGCAATGCCCGGCCTGGGCACCAGCATCGTCGAGGCCCTGGCGAAGCAGCTTCAGGCTCGCATCCAGGTGGAAAGCCCGGGCCACGGCGTCGTCATCTCGGTGATCCACAGCCAGCTCGCGGCCGTCGAGACCCCCTCGCTGGCGGCCAGCAGCGGCGCCGCCTAGGTCGTCGGAATCGTCGACGGCAGTTGATAGGGGTTGTTGACCGACACGCGCGAGCCGGGGGTCAGTCCCAGTTCCTCGAACGACCAGATGACCTCGACGCCGTCGGCCATCGGGGTCTTGCAGTCATCCTGTTCGATCCGGCGCAGGGTGATGGTCGAGTCGGCGCCCATGTGATCCACGACCGGCCGCAGGTCCGACTTGTCGGTGCAGCCGTTCGAGCTGACCCAGAAGACGGCGAGGTCGCGCGTGATGGCGGCGGCATGGATCGGCTCGATCTGGCCCGGCATGGCGGCCGTGCGCGTTGGGGTATCCTGACGGAACAGGGCGCAACCGCTCAGCGCCAGCATCACCGCCAGGCCGCCCGCCACGATGACGATCGTTCTCTTCATGCCCTTGGTCCCGGATCCGTCCGGAGAGTATCGCTCAAATCGCGATTCCGCGCACCTTCAAATATCAGGAGTCGGATCGGCGGGGACAGCTGACCTCGACATCCCGACCCAGGCTGGCCTGAAGCCTTGGCCGATTGCGCGCCGACGACGTCGAAAGGACCAGGAACAAGGCCTGATCGTTCAGGGTCAGACAGTGCAACTCCTGTCGGAACGATCCGATGGAATCGAGCGAATAGGCCCCCGTATCGGCGCCAACGGTGCGAACCGCACCCAGATCGTCCAGGGCGCTCAACACCGCCTCGCGGAGTTGCTCCGGCTCGCCGGCGGTCGAGGTCACGGTGCAGGCGCCGTTGGCCTCTTGCTTCAGGTGGACCTGAACCGAGACCGTGTAGCGCCCGTCCTCATCGACACCTCGGCGGGAGGCTGCGGTGTGGAAGAACTCGATTGCCGGCCTGCCCGTCATCACGGCGGGCACGCACCCTGAGTCCATCGCATAGGCGGCCGCGGCCCGAGGCGAAAAATGGATGCCCGGCGACGGTCTTGTCATCGAATAGGTCTGCGCCTGCGCGTTCATCACCTGAGCCAGAGGATCCGACGTCGCCTCCTGGCCGAGCGCGAGAGGGATCAGGAGCGAGAGCAGGGGCATGGAAGCACCGGGCACTATTCAAGACTGGTCCAGCCTTACACGTCCGGCGCGAACGAAAAAGGCCCCGGATTTCTCCGGGGCCTTCAAAGTCTTCTGGCTCAAGCAGCGCGAACGCGCGGTAGCCCAAAAGGAATGCGCGGAAGGCGAAGCCTTACGAGCTGTAGTATTCGACCACCAGGTTCGGCTCCATCTTCACCGCGAACGGCACGTCGGCCAGTTCGGGGAAGCGGACGAAGCGGACCGAGAAACCACGGTCGCCCAGTTCCAGGTAGTCGGGGATGTCGCGCTCGCCGGACTGTTGGGCTTCGAGCACCAGCGCCATGTTGCGGGACTTTTCCTTGACCTCGACGATGTCGCCGACGCGCAGGCGGTAGGAGGCGATATTCACCTTCTTGCCGTTGACGGTGACGTGGCCGTGGTTGACGAACTGACGGGCGGCCCAGGGGGTCGGCACGAATTTGGCGCGATAGACCGTGGCGTCCAGACGGGCCTCCAGCAGGCCGATCAGGATTTCCGAGGTGTTGCCCTTACGGCGAGCAGCCTCGTCATAGGTCTTGCGGAACTGCTTTTCCGTCAGGTTGGCGTAGTAGCCCTTGAGCTTCTGCTTGGCCTTCAGCTGCAGGCCGAAGTCGGAAACCTTGGACTTGCGGCGCTGGCCGTGCTGGCCGGGACCGTAGGAACGCTTGTTGACCGGCGACTTGGCGCGGCCCCACAGGTTCTCACCCATGGCCCGATCGATTTTATACTTGGCGCTATGGCGCTTCGACATTCTGTTCTCTTCAAAATGATGCGGCCCGGCCCCTCCCCGAATGGAGGGACGATCTCAACGGCGGTCCACGCATCGTCCGTAGTGAATTCGCGCGCCGGACCAGGGTCAGGCGCGTGAAGGGGCGGCTTATGCGTTCCCCACCCTATCGAGTCAAGGCTGGGCCGCCGTTTCCGGAACCCAGATAAAGCCGTCCGCCCGGCGCTGGAACTTGCCCAGGCCCGGGTAGGGGAAGTGGACGCCATAGACGCGCAGGGACTGCGTCGCCCCCCGCCCCAGCACCGCCAGCCGTGTCGCGATGGCGGCGTCGGAATCGAAGTCCCACTGGTTCACATACTCGGGCCGCTCGACCGAGATGATCGAACTGTGCAGGGCGTCGCCCAGATACAGCAGCCGGTCCTGGCCGGAGACGATCTCGTAGCCTGTGTGGCCGGCCGTGTGGCCCTGCAGGGCGACGGCCGTGATCGAGGGCGTCACCTGGGCGCCGGGCTCGAAGGTCTCGACCCTGGGCGTGATGATCGGGATCAGGGCGGCCAGTTCGGCGTCGGCCTGCAGCGCGGTCCATTCGGCGGCGCTCATGCGGATCGTGGCGCTCGGGAAGGCGAGGGCGCCGTTCTGCACGAGGCCGCCCACGTGGTCGCCGTGGCCGTGCGAGATCAGGATGTCGGTCACCTGGGCCGGCTGGACCCCGGCCGCCGCCAGCGAGGCCGGCAGCTTGTTGGCCGTGCCCATCCCGCCGCCCGCGCCCGTGTCGATCAGCACGACCTTGTCGTCGCCACGGATCAGCAGCGGCTGGATCGACAGATGGATCTTCACATCGCCCGTCGGACGCAACGCTTCGGCGACACCGGCCGTGTCGCTCCAGGGGCTGGAGCCGGCCGCGTTGTCCAGCGTCAGGTCGCCATCCTTCAGCGCGACCGCCTGCAGCGTGCCGATGGCGAAGGGATAGACGTCGACACTGGCGACCGGCTGCGCAGCCGGTGCGGCCGGAGCATCGGCCTTCTCGGCGGGCTTCTGGCACCCGGCGACGATCAGGCCCGACAGGATCAGGGCGGCGGCGAGCTTGAACTGGGCGGTCATGATGTCCTCGGGGCGAGCGAACGGCTCAGCTCAGATAGGTCGGCGCGCGCAAGGCGCCAGACGGCGAACCGTGAAGCTTTTTCACGGCCCGCTGCCTGTTGCAGAACTGCCAGATCAGGCCGTGGCGGCCGCGAACAGGGCGTTGGCCTTGTTCCAGTTCACCACGGTCCAGAAGGCCTTGAGGTATTCCGGACGACGGTTCTGGTATTTCAGATAGTAGGCGTGTTCCCAGACGTCGGCGCCCAGGACGACGGCGCCCCTCTGTTCGGCGACGTCCATCAACGGGTTGTCCTGGTTCGGCGTGGACGTGACCTTCAGCTTGCCGTCCTGCACGATCAGCCAGGCCCAGCCCGAGCCGAACTGGCCGGCGCCGGCGGCGTTGAAGTCTTCCTTGAACTTGTCGAGCCCGCCCAGGTCGCGGTCGATCGCGGCGGTCAGCTCGGCCGAGGGTTCGCCGCCCTGACCGACGGGTGCCAGCAGTTCCCAGAACAGGGCGTGGTTCCAGTGACCGCCGCCGTTGTTGCGCACGGCCTTGGGCGCGGTCGAGATCGAGGCGAACAGATCTTCCAGCGACCTGCCCTGCAGGGTCGCATCGGCGTCGACGGCCTTGTTCAGGTTGTCGACATAGGCCTGGTGATGCTTGTCGTGGTGGAAGGTCATCGTCTCGGAGTCGATGGCGGGCTCCAGCGCATCATAGGCGTAGGGCAGCGGCGGCAGGGTGAAGGCCATGGGGAGAGGCTCCTTGTTTTCGATGAAGGCGTAACGCGCATGTAGGCGTCCGGTGTCCGCCACCAAAGGCTTGGGCAGAGAAAAACAGCCTTTCTGCGCACGATGCCGGAAACAAAAGACGGAACAATGGTATTCCTCACCAGTTGTTCTTCCGAACGGGCATCTCCCGGGAGGTAAATCTCATCTTTTATCCAAACTCGAAAGAGGACGACGAACGAAAAATCGCCCCGATGTCCATGAATGGCGTCAAATTTCTCACCGCGATCGCATCTTGTCTTGCGATGTTCGACAAGAAGCCTCGCACAACTGATACCGATACAGAGAACGGGCCCGCGGCGGACCCCGAGCCTCCGACGCCGCCGGCCGAACGACTTGGCCTGCGGCCGTGCCTGGGCCACAGCGTCGCCACCGCTCCCTGCGCCTTGGCTATCGCTTAAGCATCTTTCCGGGGAACCGCTCTTGCCTGCGACCCTTGATAGGTGCGGAAGGAGAGGTCATCCGATGGGACAGACATTCGCCTGCGACCCGCCCGCCTGCGCCCCGCCGAAACTCAGCCAGCACGCGCTTGACGCCCTGCAACATGAACTTCTCTACGCGGCCGAATTCATGGCCGACGACCAGATCCTGTGCGTCGCCGACGCACTGCACGATACGCTGCGGAACCGGCGCCAGCTGCGGTGCAAGATCCATGATCGGGTCGAAGAACGTCTCTGCTCCCGCGCGCTCACGCCCTTTCCGTTCTAGACGGCGTCCGCCGGCAGGTTGGCCTTCAGGCAGTCGCGCACCGCCCGCTTCAGGCTGCCCGGCGCGTTGAGGAAATCGACCCCGTCGGCCTCCAGCACCACCTTCACCGCCGCATCGAGCCCCGACGGCAGGGCGGCGATCACCTTCTTCTGCCCCTTCTCGTGCAGGCAGTGGCCCAGTTCGTTGCACAGGGCGGCGAACAGGTCGTCATAGGTCGCGTCGGTCATCGTTTCAGTCTTTCCGCATGGAAGGCGACATGGTCGGCGATGAAGCTGGCCATAAAGAAATAGGAGTGGTCGTAGCCGGGCTGCATCCGCAGGGTGATCGCCTGCCCCGCCGCCTCACCCGCGGCAGTCAGCAACTCGGGCTTCAGCTGTTCGACCAGGAAGGGGTCGGCGTCACCCTGGTCGATCAGGATGTCGTCGAAATGTCCGCGCGCGGCGCCGGCCTCGATCAGAAGAGCGGCGTCGTGTTTGGCCCATTCGGCTCGGTCTTCGCCCAGATAGGCGGTGAACGCCTTCTCGCCCCACGGGCATCGCGTCGGCGACGAAATGGGTGCGAAGGCCGAGACGGACCGGAACAGCTCCGGGTGACGCAGCGCCAGGGTCAGCGCTCCGTGTCCGCCCATCGAATGGCCGCTGATCGCCCGCGTGCCCGTCGTCGGAAACTCGACGTCGATCAGGACGATCAGTTCCTCTACGACATAGGTCTCCATGCGGAAATGGGGCGCCCAGGGCGGTTGCGTCGCATCGAGATAGAAGCCCGCGCCCTGGCCCAGGTCATAGGCCGGGTCGTCGGCAACACCCTCTCCGCGCGGCGAGGTGTCGGGCGCGACGATGATCAAGCCATGTTCTGCGGCGGAGGCGTAGGCTCCGGCCTTGGTGGTGAAATTGTCCTCGGTGCAGGTCAGACCCGACAGCCAGATCAGCACCGGGAACGGGCCGTCGCCGGCTGGAACGAAGACCGACAGGGTCATGGGCGTGCCGGTCACGGCGCTGTCGTGACGCAGGTAATGCAGCGCGCCGCCGTGGACCTGATGCTGTTTTGTGACGTCCATCTCAAACTCCGCTCATCCCCGCGAAAGCGGGGACCCAGTTCTCTGGGCGATAGACGAGGCCCTTGTTGTCACTTGACCCCCATCCCACGCACCGTGCCTCACGAAAGCACTGGGTCCCCGCCTTCGCGGGGATGCACGGAAAAGAAAATCAGCCGGCCCGGTGCATGGCGCAGATCTTGTTGCCCGAAGGGTCGCGCAGATAGGCCAGGTTCAGCGTGCCGAACGGCCCTTCGCGCGGGCCGGGCGGGTCCTCGATGGCCGTCCCGCCGGCCGCGATCCCGGCGGCATGGAAGGCGGCGACCGCCTCCATATCCTTCGCCGCAAACCCGATGGTGCCGCCGTTGGCATGACAGGCCGCCTCGCCGTCGATCGGCTTGCAGACCGCAAAGGCCCCGCGCGGCGTGCGCCACCAGTAGCGGCCCTTGGCGTCCGGTCCACTGGCCGCGTCGATCCCCAGCGCCCCGAGCGCCGCATCATAGAATTGGCGCGACGCCTCGATGTCGTTCGCGCCGACGGTCATATGGGTGAACATGGCTTTCCTCCTGCTTGTACGTTTCTTTTAGAGACTAACCCGGTTTCGACGACCTTGTCATCCCGAAAGCCGAGCAGCGTCTATTCCTCAAAACCTTGTCATCCCGGAAGCCGCGCAGCGGCTATCCGGGACGGAACGCACCCACCCTCATCTTCTCCCGGTCAGCCAGAGGCTGGACCGGGAGAAGGGCAGACGCATCAGAGGTGTTCCCGATCAACGCTGGGTCCGGTTCGCCCAAGCGGCGACCGGACCAAGGGGCAACCTCAACGGCCCGTCCCGGATAGCCGCTTTGCGGCTTCCGGGATGACAAACGCCGGGCGTCCTAAAACACCACCACGCTGCGGATGCTGGTCCCCGCGTGCATCAGGTCGAAGGCCTCGTTGATCCGCTCCAGCGGCAGCGTATGCGTGATCATCGGGTCGATCTCGATCTTGCCGTCCATATACCAGTCGACGATCCTGGGCGTATCGGTCCGGCCCCGCGCGCCGCCGAAGGCCGAGCCGCGCCAGACCCGGCCGGTGACCAGCTGGAAGGGGCGGGTCGAGATCTCCTTGCCCGCCTCGGCCACGCCGATGACGATGCTCTCGCCCCAGCCGCGGTGGCAGGCCTCGAGCGCCTGGCGCATGACCGTGGTGTTGCCGGTACAGTCGAAGGTGTAGTCGGCCCCGCCGCCGGTCAGCTCGACCAGATGGGCGACGACGTCGCTGACGTTTTTCGGGTTGACGAAATGAGTCATGCCGAAGCGCCGGCCCCACTCCTCTTTCGCGGGGTTCAGGTCGACGCCGACAATCATGTCGGCCCCGACCATCTTCAGGCCCTGGATGACGTTCAACCCGATACCGCCCAGGCCGAAGACGACGGCGTTGGCGCCCGGCTCGACCCTGGCCGTGTTGACCACTGCGCCGACGCCCGTGGTCACGCCGCAGCCGACGTAGCAGGCGCTTTCGAACGGCGCGTCCTTGCGGATCTTCGCCACCGCAATCTCGGGCAGGACCGTGAAATTCGAAAAGGTCGAACAGCCCATATAGTGGGCGATCGCCTGCCCCTTGTAGCTGAACCGCGAGGTGCCGTCGGGCATGACGCCCTTGCCCTGGGTCGCGCGGATGGCGGTGCACAGATTGGTCTTGCGGCTGAGGCAGCTTTTACATTGCCGACACTCGGGCGTGTACAGCGGGATCACGTGATCCCCGACCGCGAGACTGGTCACGCCGGGCCCCACCTCGACCACCACGCCCGCGCCCTCATGGCCCAGGATCGAGGGGAAGATGCCCTCGCTGTCGAGTCCGTCCAGCGTATAGGCGTCGGTGTGACAGATGCCCGTCGCCTTGATCTCGATCAGCACCTCGTCTGCGCGCGGCCCCTCCAGATCGACCTCGACGATCTCCAGCGGACGTTTGGCTTCGAAGGCGACGGCGGCGCGGGTTTTCATGGGAGTCTCCAGCAAAAGTTCCGATCATCCCCGCGAAGGCGGGGACCCAGTCCTGTGGGCGAAGGCCGCCAACGGCCGTGTGCGATCTGCCATCCCTCGCACCGCGCCTCACAAAAGCACTGGGTCCCCGCCTTCGCGGGGATGATCGGTGTGAATATCAGTCTTCGTCGCGTGCGCCAGCCTGTCGATCCGCTCGTTCGCGCGCCAGACGTTCCAGGACCCGTCCTCTACCCTTGGACAGGGCGGTTATCACGCCCCGGAAGGTCGCGACCTCCTGCGCGCTGAAGGCCGAGCGGCCCAGCATGACGCGCAGGTTCTGGCTCATGGAGCGGAACTTCTCCGGCGGATGGAAGAAGCCGGCCGCCTCGAGCTCGCGCTCCAGATGTTCGTACATCCCGAGCTGAAGGTCGCCGGACGCCGGCGCCTCGCCCTCGCGGAAGTTGGGCGGCGGGGCGTCGAGGACCAGGGTGCGCCACTCATAGGCGGTGATGGCCACGGCCTGGGCCAGGTTCAGGCTCTGGTGGCGGGGGTCGATGGGGATGGTGACGATGCCCTGGCACAGGGCGATGTCGGTGGTCTCCAGCCCGGCCCGTTCGCTGCCGAACAGCAGGCCGACGCCGAGGCCGGAGGCGGCGTCATCATACAGGACGCGCGAGGCCTCGCGCGGCGTGCGGACCGGCTGGCGCGTCTCGCGCGGGCGGGCGGTGGTGGCGAAGACGGTGGTCAGGTCGGCCACGGCGGCGGCCACGCTGTCAAACACCTCGACCCCGTCCAGCACCCAGTCGGCCCCGGAGGCCAGGGGCCAGGCCCGGTCCTGGGGCCAGCCGTCCCGCGGGCTGACCAGCCGCAGCCGGTCGAGCCCGAAATTGGCCATCACCCGCGCCACCGCGCCGATGTTCTCGGCCATCTGCGACCGGTCAAGGATGACGACGGGGGGGATAGGGATCATTGCGCCACCCCTAAACTCCCGCTCATCCTCGCGAAAGCGGGGATGAGCGGAATAGAGGAGCGATCAGTCCTCGCCGATCATGGCCAGCCACGGATCGGCCGTGCCGGCCTCGACCTCGGCCACCTTGACCGCCGGCCAGCCGATCGACTGCGTGCCCGCGTCGCGCCAGGCCAGGGTGATCAGGTCGCGTAGTTCGGCCGCGCCCGCCGCCAGACGCGCCGTGGCAAACCCGGCGCCCGGCGCCAGAACCGCGCCTTCCGCATCCGCCGCGAAGGCGCCGGCCTTCTCCAGCCGGTAGAAGGGAATGACCTGGGTCAGGGTCGCATTCAGATAGGTCGCGGTGCGCGCCCGCAGGTCGAAGCCCTCGAGGTTCGGCGTCGGCATGACCGCCTCGACCGCGTCGAGCCGCATGTTGCGACGGATGAACCCGCCCTCGAACGCGCCGTGGGTGCTGCGCGCATTGGTGAATCCCTCCGGGTTCGGATAGTCGCCCCAGCCATTGTAGTGGATCGACATATGGTGCGGCTGGGAGCCGTCGCCGACGTAGTGGGACAGATAGCCGATGTCGCGCAGGATCAGGGCCTCGCGACGCAGCCGGTCCTCGCGGTACCAGGCGCGCTTGCCGGGATCGAGCTCGCGGGCCTCGGCGGCGTTCAGGACGCGCCAGGTGGCGAAGTCGCGGGCCAGCTGCTGATAGCCGTCCATGATGGCGTAGGGCAAGTAGCCGGCGTCGTTGACCTCGATGCCCGAGGCGGCCAGCAGGGCGTCGTATTCGCTCTTCAGCTGGGGCAGTTCCGACAGGGTCGGGCCCGAGGCGTTCATGACATGGCCGTTGTCGTCCAGGTCGACGAAGTGGGCCGTGTCGCGCTCGCGGTCGTGCGGCTGGCCGGCGCCCTTGGTGCGGTCGGGCTCGCGCGACAGTTCGCCGACCTCGGCCACGGCGCCCGGATTGCGCAGGAAGGCCGGCAGCTCGTCGGACAGGCCGCGCATGGCGGCGACGCCGATGGTGCGGTGGCCGGTCGCGCCCCAGGCGTCGACCCGGGTGGCGGTGAAGACGCCGCCGGCTCCGACGATCAGGGCGGCGACGCCGACGATGACCAGATGCTTGAGGGAAGGACGCTTCATGGCGGGGCTCCGGCTGGGATGCCCCGCCGTTAAATCCACGCCGCGACGGCGTCCAGCGGCTTCTTGTCCAGCGCGGCCAGCGGCACGGTCGCATCGGCGGCCGGGTGACCCGCCACCAGCAGCAGGAAGGGCTTCTCGCCCTCCGGCCGCCCGCAGATTTCGGACAGGAAACTCATTGGCGCGGGCGTGTGCGTCAGGGTCGCGAGGCCGGCGTGATGCAGGGCCGCGATCAGGAAGCCGGTGGCGATGCCGACGCTCTCCGGGACGTAGTAGTTCTTCTTGGCGTCACCCGGGCGAGGCCCGCCGCGCTTCTGGCCGAACACGGCGATCAGGACCGGCGCGACCTCCAGAAAGCCCTTGTCCGGATCGGTGCCGAGCGGCGCCAGGGCGTCCAGCCATTCCTGGGGCGCCTTCGTCTCATAGAAGTCGCGCTCCTCCGCCTCCGCCGCCGAGCGGATGCGCGCCCGGGCTTCGGGGCTTTCAATGACGGAGAAGAACCACGGCTGGTGATTGGCGCCTGACGGAGCCGAGGCGGCCGTCAGGATCGCCTTTTCCACCACCGCCCGGTCGACCGGGCGGTCCGAGAATTCCCGCACTGTCCTGCGACCTGTCATGATCCCGTGAAAACGTTCGGCCCTTCGCAGGCACTCGGCGTCGTCGATGTCGGGATAGCCGGGGAGAGGCGTCGCGAGATGATCCTTCATGCGGCAAACCCTAGAGGCTGACAGGCCGAAGCTCCACCCGGCTTGACGGCAAGGCGACCAGCCCCCTACGCCTTGCGCCTGTTCTTTTGGGGCTCGTCATGAAACGTCTCTCGTTCGCCGCCGTCTCTCTGATCGCCCTGCTCGCCGCGCCGGCGGTGGCGCAACAAACGCCGGTCATCGACCAGAACGCGGTCGCCGCCCACATCGGCTTTCTGGCCGGGGAGGAACTGCAGGGCCGGGGCAGCGCCACGCGCGACGAAGCCATCGCCGCCGCCTATGTCACCGCCCAGTTTCGCCTCGCCGGCCTGACCCCCGCTCCGGGCATGACCGGCTACGTCCAACGCGCCCCGGTGGTGAAGACCACGCCGTCGGGCGCCGCGACCGTGACTGTCGGCGGAACCACCCTGACCCAGGGCGCCGATTTCGCCATCCTGACGGGCGGGCTGAACGCAGCCTCGGGCGCCGTGACGGTCGCCGCCGACCCGGCCGCCCTGCCCACCGCCAGCGAGACCCTGATGATTGCTCCGGCCGAGGGTCCGGGAGTGCGCGCCTTGTTCGGCGCCGCCATGCGCAGCGGCGCGAAACTGATCCTGTTGCGCCGGACGGAGGCGCTCGCCGCGGCCACCGGCGACGGCGGCTCGCGCGATCCGGTCATCCGCCTCGCCGACGCCACGCCGCGCGTCGGGCCGGTCATCCTGGTCATGGCGCCCGAGGCTTATGACCGTCTCGCGTCCGCTGGCGGAACTGCCTCCTACGATCCTGGTCCGTCGGAGGTGGAGCAAGGCTTCACCTCGAACGCCATCGGCTGGCTGCAGGGAACCGATCCTTCGGCCGGCGTCCTGATGGTCTCGGCCCACCTCGACCACATCGGCGTCCGCTCGGACGGCGTCGTGATGCACGGAGCCAACGACGACGCCTCGGGCACGGTGGCGGTGATCGAACTGGCCAACGCCCTCGCCGCCTCGGGGCCGCACGAACGCAGCATCATGTTCGTCGCCTATGGGTCCGAAGAAGCCGGCCTGCTCGGCTCGCGCTATTTCGTCGACCATCCGCCGATCCCGCTGGAGGACATCGCCGCCAACCTGGAGATCGAGATGATCGGCGATCAGGATCCGCAACTGCCTGCGGGGGTGATGATGATGACCGGCTTCGAGCGCTCCAACTTCGGCGCGGCGCTAAAGGAACGCGGCGCCCTGGTGGGGCCCGACCCCTATCCGGAACAGAATTTCTTCCAGCGCTCGGACAACTACGCCCTGGCCCTGAAGGGCATCGTCGCCCACACCATCTCGGGCTGGGCCACCATCCCGACCTATCACACGGCCGAGGACACGATCGAGAACCTCGACATCCCCTTCATGACCAACGCCATCCAGTCCCTCGTCGCACCGCTCAAGGCCATGGCCGACGGCGACTTCACGCCCGAGTGGGCGGACGGTGGTCGGCCGGAGGCGAGGTAGGTCTCCCACGCCGTGCATCCCCGCGAAGGCGGGGACCCAGGCTTTTTGGCTCCGCGCACGGAAGGGTCCCGGCGGGATGATCGAACTCGCGCCCGGCATCTGATGTGCAGCTAAAACCTGGGTCCCCGCCTTCGCGGGGATGCACGGAGCTCCAATCGGCTCACTTGATCCCGAACGCTGTCTCAACACGCCCGATCCAGTCGCGGACGTTCGGATAGGCGCCCATCTCAAACCCGCCTTCGTCGGCGACGCGCGTATAGGCGACCAGGGCGAGGTCGGCGACGGTCGCCGCCTGCCCGCCCGCAAGCCAGTCCGTCCCGGCCAGAGCCGTTTCCATCCGCGCCAGCGCCGCATGCCCCCGCTCGATCAGGCGCGGCTCGACTTCGTCCGCGCGCTTGCCGGCATAGACCCGCTGGAACCGGGCCACTGCGACATAGGGTTCGTGGCTGTATTGCTCCCAGAACAGCCACTCCAGCATCTTCGCCCGCTCCCAGGCGTCGGCCGGGATCCAGGCCGTCCCCTCGACCAGATGCAGCAGGATGGCGTTGGACTGGGCCAGAGTCCGGCCGTCTGCCAGCGTCAGGGTTGGGACCTGACCGAACGGATTCCGCAGGAGAAATTCCGGCGTCCGGCTCCCGCCCGACATGATATCAACCTCGACCCATTGATAATCACGCCCGAGCGCGTCCAGCATCCACTTGACCTTCAAGCAGTTGCCGGAGCGAATATCTCCGTGAACAGTAAGCATCTCACCCCAGCAAAGGATTTCTGATCCGGCTATACTGCTATCGCGATTGCAGACGTTGCCCAACCCCCGTTCCGCTTATCTCAGGCAACGGTTGACTGATCCATGCACGCATGGGGACAGACGGTCGCAGCAGGGTAATCGACACATTCTCGCCACAGGCCCGAACGACAAGCCTGCCGCCGGTACGTTTCTGGGGACCGGTGTCACGATGAGTTCGATCTGTGTTCAACACCCTCGCGGCGTTCGCCATGCTTTGGGCTTCGGCTTTTCCAGCCGGAGATCCGGTGCCTTACGAGACGGCCGTCGCGGCCGACCCCGTGGTAGCGGTCAGCCCTGACGTCGCGGACGGTTCCAGCGAGGCTTCTGCAGATCTGACCCCCGAACAGGCCGCCTTGATGGCTGAAGATCCCGACTGGAACGCGCGCGCCAGCCTCTATCATGCAGGCGGCGGCGGAGCGACGGGCAACGATTCGCTCGGCTGCCGTCCGATCCCGATGCGCACCCTGGCCACCGACCCGCGCGTCATTCCCCGCCGCACCAAATTGTTCATCCGCGAGACCGTCGGCATGCGGATGGCCGACGGCACGATCCATGACGGCTACTGGTACGCCTCGGACACCGGCGGCGCGATCCGCGGCCAGCGCGTCGATCTCTACACCGGCAACGGTCGCGGCTCGATGCAGCCGGTGCTGCGCTTCAACCAGCAACGACTGACGATCACCAACGCCGGCCGCTTCGACGGCTGCCCCCCCGCCTGGAACACCGCTTCCAACTAACGGCTTTGCCGACGCCGTCTGTCCTGCTCTAGGTTGACGCGATGGATGGCGTGACCCTGTATTTCGGATGGCGCGTCGCGATCCTCGGCTTCGCCGCGATCCAGATGCTCGCCCTGGCCGTCGCCCTGACCCTGCCGGCGCCCAACCATCTCTCGAACCGGCTGCTCGCCGCAGTCCTGGTCGTGCTCGCAGGCTTGCTGACCCCCTATGTGATCGGTTTCGCCGGCGCCTACGATGCCTGGCGATGGCTGACCTTCGCACCCTTCGCGATCACCCTGGCCCTGCCTCCGCTGCTGTACGGCTATACCAGCGCCCTGGTGCAGGGCCGGCGCCCGGAGCGGTTTGGTTTGCACCTGACGCCCGGCGCCGTCCAACTGGTCTATTTCCTCGTCGCCTTCACCCTGCCGCTGGATGCCAAGTGGAGCTGGTACACGTCGGGCCACCGACACTGGATCGGACCGGCGTTCGACGTCCTGCTGCTGGTCTCGCTGGCGGTCTATTCGGTCGCGGCGCTGCGACTTCTGCGCGCCTACCGGGCGACGCTCGCCGATCAGCGAAGCGATGGCGACCGCTTCGCAGCACGCTGGTTGAGCCGCGTCATCGTGGCGCTGATCGTGACCTTCCTCCTGTATCTGGCCTTCACCCTCTGGGACCGGCTGTCGGGGGGCATCGACTTCTTTCAGGAGACGGGCCTCTATCTCGCCCTCGCCGGGATCGGCCTCTATCTCGGCGTGGAGGGTTGGCGTCACTCGACGCAGCGGTTCCCCGTCCTGACCGCGCCGACCAGGGACGATGCGCGTTCAAGTCCCGACTGGCCGTCGATCGGACAGGATTTCGACGCCCGACTCCGGGCAGGCGGATGGGCCAGCGAGCCGGATCTGAGCCTGCCCGGAGTCGCCCGGCGTCTGGCCACCAACACCGGTCGGGTGTCGCGGGCGATCAATCTGGGGCTGGGCCTGAACTTCGCCGCCTGGATCAACGGCGTCCGCGCCGAGGCGGTCGCAGCCGCCCTCAATGGAGGGTCCGCGGAGGACCTGCTCACCCTTGCCTTCGATGCCGGGTTCAGTTCCAAGGCCAGCTTCAACCGCGCCTTCCAGGCCCGCTTCGGCGTCGCCCCCTCGCGCTATCGTCGACGCGTCTCAGATCATGATTTTCGGCCTTCGGAACCGGAAATGAGGCGCGAACCGAACGGATCGCCATCAGGGTCCGCGGGTCGCTTTTGACAGGACCGGAGACCCGACATGCCCGTTCGCCTTCTGCTGCTCCTCCTCTCCCTCACAATCTTCCTGCCCGTCGTGGCCGAGGCCCAGCCTGCCCAGACGGCCGTCGAGCTTCGTCTGGGCCTGATCGGACGCTGGTCCGGCGCCTTGGGCTACAGGGACTACCAGAGCGATGAGCTGTTCGAGATCCCGGTCGTCACCACCATCGAAACGCCGGGCGACGGGGCGACCCTGATCCGTCGCTCGCTGTTCAACGACGGCCCGAACAATCCGGTCTGGATCACGACGATCAGTCTCGACGACGCGGAAGCGGCGACATCGACCTCGGCCAGTTTCCGCGCCGGGAAGGCGCCCGACCTGTCGACCGAGGCAGTAGAGGTCGGCGCCTTCGTCGATTCCACACACTGGACCCTGATCTATCGCCGGGTCGGCGAGGATGACGACGCACCCGCCGATATCCGGATCACCGAGACGCGCGACGGCGATGAACTCACCGAGGTGAAAGACGTCCGGCCGGTCGGCGCGTCCGACGACGCCTGGCGGTTCCGCAACCAAACCCGTCTGACGCGGATCGCGGATCAGGGCCCTGCATCGAACTGACCGCATTCCAGCCGCCACGCCTATGGTCTAGCATGGCTGCCTTGAGCTGGAGGAGGTCCGCATGCGAATCCGTCTTGTTTCCATCGTCCTGGCCGCCCTGACATTCGCGGCTCCCGTCCTGGCTTCGGCACAGGACGCCGCCGTTCCCATGCGCGACCGCACCGAGCGGATCGGCCTGTCGGGCCGACGCGGCCCGAGCCTGTTCCGCCCCGGCTTCGCCATCGGCGAATACACGGGCTGGGCCAGTCTGCGGGATTCCGAAGTGAATCTACCGTGGCAGTCGCGCGACTTCGCCACCGCCGAACTGTCGATCGCCACCCCGGCCGGAGAGGTCACGGGGAACTGCGGCGGCGGCCAGGGTCATCGCAACATCCTGGGCATCACCTTCGACCGCGAAACCCTGAGCTATGACTGCGAGTACGGCGGCGCGGCCCCGGCCGACGCGGGCATGGGGCTGGCCCTTGCGCGCGGTTCGATCCTGCGCCGCATCCAGCAGCCCCAGCGCGCGGGAAGCCTGATGTGGAACGGGGTCGAATACCGGACCGAGACGCGGCGCATCGGCGGCCTGCCGTTCGGCGGCGGCAGCGTCATGGGCTATGTCATCACCCGCGACGGGATCGAGATCGGAGGCGTCGACCTGAACGGGATGCGGCCGACCTTCTATCTGCCGCCCGCCGGTTCGCCCGACCGTGACGCGGCGGCCGTCTTCGCCATCAGCCTGTGGGCCTTCCGCGATCCGGCCAACCGCTAGGCGGCGGCCGCAGGCTCCGGCCCGAGCAGCCGGCGCAGGATCGGCCAGATGTTCGACAGGGCCGAAATGAAGCCGACGATGCTGGCGACACCCTGGAACAAGGCCCAAACGCTGCCGAACACTGCGCCTGACCGCACCAGTTCCTCCAGCGGGAACAGCAATTCGCTGACCCCGATCTGGAAGGCGGCGTAGACCTGCGAATATTCAATCGAGCGATCGGCGAAGAAGGCGATCGCGACGCCCGCCGCAACCGGCGCCCACATCAGGGGCAGGACCAGCAGCAGGGCCAGCGCTCCGACGGCCAGCTTGGTCCCCACCGTTTCGAGCGAAATCAGGCTGGCGATCAGCCCGACGCCGAGGGCCAGCACGACCGCCGCCATCATGACCGGCAGCACCAGGTCGGCGACCACGATCAGATCCTCGAACAGCATTCCGACCAGGATCGCCGCACCCGTCGCCAGGAAGGCCGCCACCCAGGCCGCGCCATACTGCCCCAGCCGTCTCTTGATATGCCCGATCATCGCGATATGTCCCGACGCCCCCGCCGCAGGATGCGCTCGCCCGGGACGCGAGTCGACTGACAGAACAGTGATCGTCAGTCAGAATTTCCGCTTGCCGCTGATCGTCTCGAAGAACATCCGCCAGTCGCCCATCAGGCTCCACAGCGGGTATTTGAAGGTGGCCGGGCGGTTCTTCTCGAAGAAGAAATGCCCGGCCCAGGCGAACCCGTAGCCGACCAGCGGCATGGCTGCGAACCACCAGGCGTTCACGAACAGCCCCAGCAACGCGGCCACGATGACCAGCGCCGATCCGACGATATGGATGCGCCGGCAGACCGGATTGGAATGCTCGTGGATGTAATACGGATAGAAGGCTGCGAACGAGGCGAAACGTTCGCCGTTGACGGGCCGGCTGGTCATGACCTCAGCTTGCACCCGACGAACGCGGGCTGACAAGCCTCAGGCGATCACGCCCGAGTACAGCAGCCCTAGACCGATGACCCCCACCGCGATCCGCCACCAGGCGAACGGAGTGAAGCCGTGCTTCGCCACGAAATCGAGCATGGTCCGGACCACGAACAGGCCGCTGATGAAGGACACCACGAAGCCGATGGCGATCAGGGTCACCGTGTCGCCGACCAGCAGCTCGCGGCTCTCCCAGAAGTCCAGGGCGAAGGCCCCGACCATGGTCGGGATGGCGAGAAAGAAAGAGAACTCCGCCGCCGCCCGCTTGTCGACGCCGAGCAACAGGCCGCCGACGATAGTGGCGCCGGAGCGGGACACGCCGGGGATGATCGATAGACACTGGAACAGGCCGACGCCCAGCGCCGTCTTCAGCGAGAAGCCCATGGCGTCGTGCTCGCGGGGCTGCGGGGCCCACCGCTCCAGTGCGATCAGGGCGAAGCCGCCGACGATCAGGCTGACGCAGACGATGGTCGGGTTGAACAGCACGGCCTTGATGAAGTCGTGAGCCAGCAGGCCGATCAGGGCCGAGGGGAAGAAGGCCAGCAGGACGGAGTAGGCGAACCGGCGCGCAGCCGGATCCTTGCCCGGCAGGCCGATCAGCACCTTCCACAACCGGGCGAAATACAGGGCGACCACGGCCAGGATGGCGCCCAGCTGGATCATGACGATGAAAGTGTCCCACGGCTCGTTGGGCAGGCCCAGCAGGCTCTTGGTCAGCAGCAGATGGCCGGTGGACGAGACCGGGATGAACTCGGTCAGCCCCTCGACCAGCCCCAGGATGATCGCCGCGATCCAGTCCGTCATAGTGTCCCCGTTCAGAATGCCGGGTCACTCGCCCTGCGGTCGGGGTCCGACATAGCGCAGGCGCACCCGGATAGGCGAGCCGTCGATGATCTGATCCAGCGCGTGGGCCATCAGACCGGTCAGCCGGCCGATCAGCAGCACGTCAGAGGCCCCGTCGCGCGGCAGGTCCAGACGCCGCGCCATGATCGCCAACGCCCCGGCGAACCCGGTCCTCTGTCCGCTCGCCGCCTCCCCCTCGCGGATCACCGCCGTCAGGTCGTTGGGCAGGTCCGCCAGCGCGAGCAAGGCTTCAACGCGCGGATCACCATGCGGAAAGGTGTCGCTGCCGAAGCCGGGGATTGAGCCCTCGTCGGCCATCCGCCTCTGGGCCGAGCCTGCGGGGTCGCGTCGCGCTTCGGCGACATAGGCGATGGCCCGGGTGAGGGTCAGGGCCGCTGGCGATCCGGCCGTCGTGGCCAGCCCTGCGAACGCCGCCCCCGCCGGGGACGCCCCGCCCGAGGCCGCCGCCCGCGTCGCCAGAACCGCCGGATCGAGATCGAGATCGGCCGCCAGCACCAGGGCGCGTCTCAGATGCACGCTGTCGCGCTCCAGCATCTTCCAGCCGCGCGCGAGGCGCTGATGGAAGAACAGACGCGGACCCGGCCCCGCCATGGCGTCGACCACCTCGTTCAGCGCCACGGCGGCCTCGATCTTCAGCACCTCAGGCGAACGGCCGGTCGAGGACGGGTCTTCCTCCGCGCGTCGGGCGAGGGCCGCGAACAGTCGCGCCCGATGCGACGATCCGCCGGCGCTGGCGACACGCACGCCCAGGCCCGCGAACGGGTTCGAATCCCCGGCGCCCCACAGCAGCCGGGCGGTTTCCTCCAGTGTCGCGTTCTGGGCCCACTGGGCCACGTCGCGGCCGCGATAGTAGAGCCGCCCGTCCGAGATCAGGCTGACCGTCGACCGGATCACGCCCTCGCCCTTCACCGCCGGCTCGAACGGCACGACCACGCCCGCCGGCTCGCCCGAGCTCGCGCCCTTCAGCCGCGCCACATCGGCGGCGGCATAGAGGCTGCGGCGAGGATCGTTGGGGTCGGGTCGGGCGGTGATCCGCCCCCGGCTGACATAGGCGTAGAGGGTCTGGGTCTTGACCCCCAGCAGCGACAGGACCTCGGCGCGGGGGATCCATTGATCCGCCGTCTCTCCATCCCGCTCGCTAACGCCTGGCGTCATCGCTGCAAGTCCCCGTCCCCTCGCGGTTAATCCGCGCGCACCTTGGGGCGCTTTGATGACCGCAAGCCTAACGGCGGTTCCTGAGGAGTCCTCCATTGGCAACCGACGGGCGATCAGCGAAAAGGGCGGCGATGACCTCCCCTGTCTCGCCGCCGCCGACACCCGCCCCCGGATCCGGTCCCTGGGGCGCCGTCGCCACCCTTTCGACGCGCCAGATCACCGGCCTGTCGGTCGGCGTCGCGGTCCTGCTGATCGCGATGAAGGCCTTCGCCCTGGGCGCGTCCGGGTCGGTGTCCATCCTGGCCTCGCTGGCTGATTCCGCGCTCGACCTGATCGCCTCCCTGACCACCTTCTTCGCCGTGCGCTGGGCCGCCGCCCCCGCCGACGCCGACCACCGTTTCGGCCACGGCAAGGGCGAGGCCATGGCCGCCCTGGTCCAGGCCGGGCTGGTCTTCGCCTCGGCCGTCTTCATCGGCTGGGAAGCGTTGCAGCGGATGTTCGACCCCCGGCCGGTCGTCGGCGGCTCCTGGGCCGTGGGCGTCGTAATCCTCTCCATCCTGCTGACCGGCCTGCTGGTCTGGCTCCAGACCCGGTCGCTGAAGGCTTCGGGCTCCATGGCCGTCTCGGCCGACCGCGCCCACTACTCGGCGGACCTGGCATCCAGCGCCGTGGTCCTGATCGGCGTGGTTTCCGGCGCCTGGCTGGCCGCGCCCGGCCTCGACGCCGCCGCCGGTCTCGTGGTCGCCGTCTGGCTGTTCTGGGGCGCGGTCGGCGTACTCAAGGGCGCGGGCGACCATTTGCTGGACCGCGAGGCGTCGGACGCCGACCGCGTCGCCCTGACCAACGCCGTCCTGTCGGACATCCGGGTCGGCGGGGTGCACCAGTTGCGGACCCGGATGTCGGGCGACCGGCTGATGGTCCAGATGCACATCGATCTGGACCGAAGCCTGTCGTTCGAGGCCTCGCACGACATCGTCGTCGCCGCCGAGGACCGGGTGAAGGCCGCCTTCCCCGGCGCCGACGTGCTGATCCACGCCGACCCGCGCGGTCCGGTCGGCCCGTCAGTCCCCGTCACAGCGTCGCCCTCAGCGTAAACGAGCCTTTAACGGCCACAGGTGCAGGACGAGCGCATGTCGGCGAACGTCCTGTTCCATTTCCCCTTCGATCCCGGCAGCCGCACCGCGCGTCTGGCCCTGGGCGAAGCGCGCATCGAATGGACCGAGGTTCTCGTCCGCCCCTGGGAGGCGGACTGCCCCCTCGGCGACCTGAACCCCTCCGGCATGCCGCCCGTGCTTCAGGTCGAGGGCCTGACCCTGTGCGAGGCGCCCGCCATCCTCGGCTGGATCGAGGATGCGCAGAAGACGCCGCTGCTGATGCCCGCCGACGCCGCCGAGCGCGCGGAGACGCATCGCCTGACCGCCTGGTTCGACCGCCGCTTCACCGACGAGGTCAACGCCGTCCTGCTGCACGAGCGGATGGAAAAGCCCCTCCTCCGCCTCGGCCCGCCCGAGGCGCGGATGCTGCGTGAGGGTCGCGAGGCGCTGAAGCACCACCTCGCCGTCTTCGACGCCCTCCTGACCCGCCGCGACTGGCTGGCGGGGCGGCGTCTGTCCCAGGCCGACATCGTCGCCGCCGCCCATCTGTCGACCCTCGACTATTTCGGCGAGGTGTCCTGGGCCCACTGGCCGGGGCTCAAGACCTGGTACATGAAGATCAAGTCACGCCCCTGCTTCCGGCCCCTGCTCGCGGACCGGTTCCAAGGGTTGGCTCCGGCGCCGCACTACGCGGATCTGGATTTCTAGCGATCCTTCCCTTCTCCCCTTGCGGGAGAAGGTGGCCGAGCGAAGCGAGGTCGGATGAGGGGTCACGCTGCCATCGAAGGTCAGTGCTCGCGCTCCTCCCTCCAGCCGTCGGCATGACCCCTCATCCGGCCCTGCGGGCCACCTTCTCCCGCAAGGGGAGAAGGGATGCCATAAGCAGTCCATGTCCGACTTCCGCGACACCCTCCGCGCCAAGGCCGCCGAACTCGGGTTCGACGTGTGCCGGTTCGCGTCGGCGTCGGACCCGTGGTCTGCCGGCGAACGCCTGGCCCATTTCGTCGAGGCCGGTCGACACGGCGAGATGGGCTGGATGGAGACCACACTCGAACGCCGCGCCCACCCGACGGCAATGTGGGACGCCGCCCGGACCGCCATAGTGCTCGGCATGAACTACGGGCCCGAACACGATCCCCTGCCCGAAATGGAAGACCGCAGCGCCGGCTACATCTCGGTCTACGCCCGCGGCGACGACTATCACGAGGTCATCAAGGGCCGGCTGAAGATCCTCGCCGGCCAGCTCGCCTCGCGCCTCAATGCCGAGGTGAAGGTCTTCGTCGACACCGCCCCCCTGATGGAAAAGCCCCTGGCCCAGCGGGCCGGCCTCGGCTGGCAGGGCAAACACACCAACCTTCTGAGCCGCGACCACGGCAACTGGCTGTTCCTCGGCGTCATCCTCTGCGCCGCCGACATCGAGCCCGACGCGGCCGAGACCGAACACTGCGGTTCCTGCACCGCCTGCCTCGATGCCTGTCCGACCAAGGCCTTCCCCGCACCGTTCCAGCTCGATGCGCGGCGCTGCCTGTCCTATCTGACCATCGAACACGCCGGGCCCTGGCCGGTGGAGTTCCGCGCCCTGACCGGGTCGCGCATCTACGGCTGCGACGACTGTCTGGCGGTCTGTCCGTGGAACAAGTTCGCCGTCGCCTCGCGCGAAACCCGGCTGGCTGCGCGCGAGATCTCGGTCAGCCCCCGCCTCGCCGACCTCGCCGCGCTCGACGACCCGACCTTCCGCATCCTGTTCTCGAAGAGCCCGATCAAGCGCATCGGCCGCGACCGGTTCGTGCGCAACGTCCTCTATGCGATCGGCAACAGCGGGGATGGGGGGCTGGTCGAAGCTGCGGAGCGGTTGCTGGACGACGGGTCGCCGCTCGTCAGGGGGGCCGCAGTGTGGGCGCTGTCGCGGCTGTTGGGGACGGAGGCGTTCGCTGAGTTGCGCGAGGCAAGGCTAGCCGGCGAAGACGACGAGGGTGTTCGTGCGGAGTGGCGTATGGCTTCTCCCTCCCCCTCGGGGGAGGGTGGTCGAAGCGAAGCGGAGACCGGGTGGGGGCGGCACGGCGAGACAACCACGGTCTGAGTCCGGATCTCCGGCCGTTCCCACCCCGTCGCTAAGCGACGCCCCTCCCCCGAGGGGGAGGGAAAAATCTGCGTCTTACCCCGTCGCCAGCCCCGTCCCGCGTCCCCCGCCCGGCACCGGGGCGACGTCCAGCAGCTTGATCCGGAACACCAGCACCGAGTTGGGTGGAATGTCAGCGCCCTGACCGCGCTCGCCATAGCCCAGCGCCGGCGGCACGTAGAGCATCCACTCGTCGCCGACCTTCATCCGCTGCAGGGCCTCGGTCCAGCCGGGCACGACCTGCTCCGCCGTCGTCACATAGGGCTGGCCGCGCGAGAAGGAGCTGTCGAACACCGACCCGTCGGTCAGGGCGCCCTCGTAGTCCACCCGCACGAGGTCGTTGCGGTCCGGCGTCGCGGCGCCCGAAGGCCCCGACTGAACCACCTTGTACTGCAGGCCGCTCGGCAGGGTTTCGATCCCGTCCGCCTTGGCGTTGGTCTCCATGAAGAAGGCCGCCGCCCGGGCATTGGCTTCCAGATCAGCGCCGGCCGCTGCATCGCGGTTGCAGCCCGCCAGGGCGAGACTGCCGATGACGGCGATGCTAACCCATCCGAAGCGCATATCCCTGGTCCTTCAAAGCCTGTCCGATCGCGTCGGAATGGGCGCTATCGCGCGTTTCGACCATGATGTCGAACTCCGCCCCCTTGGCCGGGACGTCCAGCGCCAGCCGGTTGTGGACGACGTCGATAATGTTGCCGCCGAGGCCCCCGATCACCGCCGCCATGGCCGACAGCATGCCCGGCCGGTCGTCGCCGAGGATCCGGTAAATGATAAGCCTCCGTTCACGGACCATCTCGCGGTTCAGCACCACGGCCAACATCCGCGGGTCGATATTGCCGCCGCACAGGACCAGCCCGACCTTCATCCCCTTGAACTTTTCCGGATAACGCAGCAGGGCCGCCAGACCGCCGGCGCCGGCGCCCTCGGCCACCGTCTTTTCCAGGGTCGCGAACAAAGCCACCGCCTTTTCGAAATCCTCCTCGTCGACGACCAGCACGTCCTCGACCAGCGGATCGGCGAGCGCGAACGGAATGTCGCCGACGGCCTTGATCGCGATGCCCTCGGCGATCGTCGCCCCGCCGCATTTCGGCGTCTCGCCCTTCCTCCGTGCGCTGAAGGAAGGGTACATGGCCGCCTCGATGCCGAAGATGCGGATGTCCGGTTTCATCGCCTTCGCCGCGATCGAACAGCCCGCGATCAGCCCGCCGCCGCCGATGGGAATGATCAGGGCGTCGAGGTCCGGCGCGTCCTCGAGAAACTCGATGGCGCAGACCCCCTGCCCCGCAACGATGCCCTCGTCGTCGAAGGCGGAGATGAAGACGAACCCTTCCTCGTCCCTCAGCCGATGCGCCTCCTCGGTCGAGCCGGTGAAGTCCGCGCCCTTGATGACCACGGTCGCCCCGTGGCTGCGCGTGCCGTCGATCTTGGTGAAGGGCGTCCCCTCCGGCATGACGATGGTCACGGGAATACCCAGCCGCCCGCCGTGATAGGCCAGGGCCTGGGCGTGATTGCCGGCCGAGGCCGCCACGACGCCGCGGTTGCGCTCCTCCGGCGTCAGCGACAGCAGCCGGTTCAGCGCCCCGCGCTCCTTGAAGCTGCCTGTGAAATGCAGGTTGTCGTACTTGATCCAGACCTCGGCCCCGGTCAGCTGCGACAGGCGCCGGGAATGGCGCACGGGGGTTCGATCGACCTGGCCGGCGATGCGCGCCTGTGCCGCCTGGATGTCTGCAAATACGACTGTCATGGGGTCCCTGTAGACCAGCTTGGCGGCGGGTCCGAACCGGCCCTCCGCTCTGTTATCCCCGACTTGTGGCGCCCGCCGTCAGGTCCCGCAACCTTGACCTTACACCTGCGTTAGGCGTCTTGTGACCTCGCCCTCGAGGCGATCCCGCAGGCCTCTCCGAGAGAATTCCGATGTCGATCCGCCTCGCTTCCGTCCTTGCCGTCACAGCCGTAGTGACCGCCTGTGCGCCCGTTCCGGGTCCGGCGCCGTATGCGCCGTCCGCCGCCTTCAACGCCGCCGACTTCGGCTGGTCGGTCCGCACCGGCACGGCTGACATCGACGGCCGCGTCGCCTACGGTCGCGATGGCCAGAACTTCGCCTGCACCGGCTCGGTCGCCCTGACGCCCGACACCCCCTATACCCGCGCCCGGTTCCAGACCCTGTACGGTTCGACCGATCAGGCCGCCGTCCCGGAGGCCGTGATCCGCGCCCGCACCGTGCCGGACCCCAACGCCGACTACCGCTCCTATGTCCGCTCGACGACCTGCGAGAACGGCCGCTTCCGCTTCGACGGCCTGCCCGACGGCGGCTGGTTCCTGATCACCCCGGTCAGCGCCGGCGGCGACCGCATCGTTCTGATGCGCCACGTCGTCACCCGCGCCGGCGCGACCGCAAACGTCACCCTGTAAAAGGCCTACCCCCGATCCACCGGCGGGCCGATCCCGCACCAGCCGAGGCGTTGACCATGAAAGCCGCAGCCCTAGCCGCCGCCCTCCTGACCGCCTCGGTCGCTCTTCCGGCTGCGGCCCAGAGCTGGGGTTATCCAGACCAGGCCCGGACCTGGTCCAGCTACGGCCGCTACGGAAACGACTACAACGGCCAGCAGGATCGCCCCGGCGACTATCGCTGCGACGCCTATTGGGACCGGGCCCGCGACGACTGTGACGCCCGCTGGCGCGACCAGCGGCCTTACAGGTCCTACAGCTCGAACCCTCGCTACAGCCGGTATGGCCGCGAGCACGACGGCGGGGGCTACGTCTACCAGCCCTACAATCAGGGAACCCAATACTACGGCGCCTATGGTCGCCCGGATCAGGTCTATCCCGGCTCGGGCTACGGCGGTCAGGTGCAGAACGATTACGGCGCCGGATATTCGAACGGTCGCGATTCGGGGCGGTCGGCCTACTGCGCCTCGCGCTACCGCTCCTACGATCCGGTCAGCGGCTACTACCGCGCCTGGTCCGGTCGACTGGTCTTCTGCGGATAACCACGGTCATTCGATCACAGGTTCGCGCCTGAACGCCGTTCGCCATCTTTCAGACGCACCGGCCCCGCCTTCGTCGATCCCGGTCCGTCACGGACCGGTCTTCAGTTCGGGAAGCGTCTCCATGTCCCAGCATAATATCATCGGCTCGGAAGCCTTCGACCGGTCGCCCTTCGTCATCATCCGCAGCGTCCGCACGGGCGGCATGCGCCGCCGCCAGACCCGCACGGCCTTCGCCTTCGTGGCTGGCGCCTGTGCAGCCGTGATCGGCGGCGTCGTCGCGGCCGTTGTGGCGTTCGGTCCGAGCCTGGCGGGCAGTTGATGCACGGCCTTCTCCCTCCCCCTCGGGGGAGGGTGGTCGAAGCGAAGCGTAGACCGGGTGGGAACGGCCGGCGATCCAGCCACAGACCTGCGCCGTCCAGCCTTGCCGCCCCCACCCGGTCGCTGTGCGACCTGCCCCCCCCCGAGGGGGAGGGAGAAAACCGCGTTAGGCCAGCCACACCATCATGCGCGTGTCGATGTCCGCCTTGCGCGCGCGACTGAACGCCCGCCGCGTCTCGCCGGTGTAGAGGAAGCCCGCCTTCTCCAGCACGCGACCGGACGCCGGGTTGTCCGCGAAATGCCCGGCCACCAGCGCCCGGCGCTTCCAGCGCTTCGAGGCCCAGACCAGGGCGCCTTCCAGCGCCTCGGTCGCCAGGCCGCGGCCCCAGAACTCCCGCCCGATCCAGTAGCCGGTCTCCGGCACCCGATCCTCGTCTTCGAACAGGCCGATGACGCCGACGGGACCATGGTCCTCATGTTCGATCAGGAAGGTCATGGCCCTGGCCGGGTTCTGGGCCGCGACAGCGATGACGAAGTCCTGCGCATCACCCTGTCCGAAAGGGTGCGGCATCCGCTTGGTCATGCGGGCGATGTCATGGTCGTTGGCCAGGCGGGCGATCGCGGGCACGTCCTGGGGCGCGGGCGCGCGCAGCACCAGACGCCGGGTCTCAACGACCGGAGAGGTTTCGATGACGCACATGTTTCCAGCCTCGGTATGCGGTCCGCCTCCTTGGAGGGCTTGGGCGGACTTCAAGGCGGGGAACGCAAACGGGGAGCCTGTGATCCAGACTCCCCGCGGAAAATTTCCCTGGTCCGGATCGGCTGCTTTTAAGGAGCAACGCGATCCGGAATCCGGTTCTGCGTTACTCGGCGGCGAGCGCCTGTTGGGCGTCGTCGTTCGCCGGAATGATCGACACGTAACAACGGCCGTTGGCTTTCTTGGTGAACTTCACCGCGCCATGTTCGGTGGCGAACAGGGTGTGGTCGCGGCCGAGACCGACATTGTCGCCCGGGTGGAAGGTGGTGCCGCGTTGGCGCACGAGGATGTTGCCGGCCAGAACGCGCTCGCCGCCGAACTTCTTCACGCCGAGGCGTTTTGATTGGGAGTCGCGACCGTTACGCGACGAACCACCGGATTTCTTGTGAGCCATCTGAACTCTCTTTTCGTTGCGCTAACGGCCGTTGGGCCTGCTGGCGCGCGTCTTGTTTAGGCTTCGTCGGTCGAAGCGGCGGTTTCGGTCTTGGCGGCGGCCTTCTTGGCCGGAGCCTTCTTGGCGGGAGCCGAGCTCTCGACCACGGCGGCCTGCACTTCGCCACCCTTGGACGACGTCACAACCGTCTCGGTCGAACCCAGGTCCGACGTCGCTTCGCGCTTGGCCAGGCCACGGGCGCGCAGGTTGATCTCGGCCTTGGTCATCAGGTCGATCTTGCCGTCCCACTTGGAGACCTCGCCGGCGCCGTCGATGCCGGTGATGCGCAGGACCGTTTCCATCTGGCGGTGGCCGTTGGTGCGGCGATAGCCCTGACGACGGGTCTTCTTGAAGATCTTGACCTTCTCACCCTTGCGGGTCTCGATCAGGGTCGCGCCGACGAAGGCGCCGTCGATCAACGGCGCGCCCAGGGTCACGCCATTGTCGCCGCCCAGCATCAGGACGCTGTCGAACTTCAGTTCCTGGCCAGCATCGCCATCGAGTTTCTCGACGACGATCGTGTCGCCCGGTTGGACCCGGTACTGCTTGCCGCCGGTCTTGATCACCGCGTACATCTTGAAGCCTTGGCTAACGCAAAAAAGAATGCGCCCGCCGGGTAGACCCCGCGGGCGAAGAGCGGCGACATATACGGACCGGCCCCTCGGAGTCAACGCGAAAGGCGCTGTTCAGCCTCTTAATTGGCGTCCGCGCTGGGCTTGACCCTTATTCTCCTACCGTGCACCCCGGCGAAGGCCGGGGTCCAGATCACACGCGGGATGCCGGGATTAAAGCCCTCTGTGATCTCCAGCCGTCGGTGTCCGCCAACTGGACCCCGGCCTACGCCGGGGTGCACGGAGTTGGGGGAGAGAAGACACCATGACCCAGACCATCGACCGCCGGGTCACCGCCGCCCGCCGCATCGCCTCCCACATAGCAGAGCAGTTGCAGGCCGACCTGTCGCTCCAGCTCTGGACCGGCGAGGTCATCCCCCTGGGTCCGAACGCCCGCGACGACATCCGCATCGTCCTGGCCGACCCGTCCGCCGTGCGTCGCCTGGTTCTGAAGCCCGGCCTCATGACCCTGTTCGAGCTCTACGCCACCGGAGACGTCCGCATCGAGGGCGGCTCGCCGCTGGAGGCCGCCGACCGCTGGGACCACGGCCGCGCCGTCCACCTGCCGCGCCGGGTCAACAAGGGACTGATCGCGCGCGAACTGATCCCCTTCCTGATGGCGGGCTCGACCCGCAGCGTCGGCGACGCCGCCTATGACCCCACCGGCGAGGCCGGCCAGCGCCAGGACAAGTCCGCGCGCCGGGACAAGGACTTCATCTCCTTCCACTACGACGTCGGCAACGACTTCTACGGCCTCTTCCTGGACCCGGAGATGGTCTATTCCAGCGCCTCCTACGCTGACCCGGACCAGTCGCTGGAGGACGCCCAGACCCGCAAGCTGGACCTCATCTGCCGCAAGCTGCGCCTCAAGCCGGGCCAGAAGCTGCTCGACGTCGGCTGCGGCTGGGGCGGCCTGTCGTGCTGGGCGGCCCGGCATTATGGAGTCACCGTCCACGGCGTGACCCTGTCGGAAGAACAGCTCGCCTTCGCCAACGCCAAGATCGCCCGCCTCGGCCTGCAGGACAGAATCACGCTCGAACTCAAGGACTACCGCGACCTGGAGATGACCGAACAGTTCGACGCCGTCTCCCAGGTCGAGATGTTCGAACACGTCGGCTTCGCCAACCACGACCGCCACTTCCTGGAGATGTACCGCCTGCTGAAGCCTGGCGGTCTCTATTTCCACCAGGCTTCGACCCGGCGCGGCGGCCGTGAGCCCGGCAACATCACGCCCCAGACCAATGCAACCCGCACCATCGGCCGCTTCATCTTCCCGGGCGGAGAGCTGGACACCATCGGTATGACGGTCACCAACCTCGGCCGTCTGGGCTTCGAGGTTCTGGACGTCGAGGACCTGCGCGAACATTTCCAGGCCACCACCGCCGAATGGTCCCGCCGCCTGATGGCCCGCCGTGACGAGGCCGTCGCCATGGTCGGCGAGCAACGCACCCGCCTGTGGCTCATCTTCTTCGCCATGTGCGCCAAGGGCTTCGAGCGCGGCTCGATCCTCGTCTACCAGACGGTCGCCCAGCGCCGCCGAGCGGGCCCGAGCGGCCTGCCTCTGGATCGGGGCAGTCTCTATCGGTGAGGTCGGACGTCTCCTCCCTGTCGCGCAGCGATGGGGAGGTGGCAGCGAGCTCTTCGCGAGCTGACGGAGGGGGCGACACCGTCTTGCCGCGTGATCGCCGTTCGGCCTCACCCGACAGATAACCTCGCCCCCTCCGTCACGGCGCGAAACCGCGCCGCGCCACCTCCCCATTCGCCAAGCGGCGAACAGGGAGGAGACGATTCTCCCTCGACCGTTATAAAGTAACACGCTATATCGGGGTCAATGTCGCCCCCCGCCTTTGAACAGCCGGTCCTCTTTTCCCTCGTCGCCGGCGGGTTCGCCGCGGCCTTCCTGCACGCGGCCCTGCCGACGCACTGGCTGCCGTTCGTGCTCGTCGGCCGCGCACAGCGCTGGAGCCTGACGAAGAACCTTCTGGCCGTCAGCGCCGCCGGCCTGGCCCACATCGCCAGCACCGCAGTCGTCGGCAGCCTGATCGTCGCCGCCGGCCTTGCGCTGGACGGACTGGTGGCGGGATTTCTGCCCCATCTGTCGGCGGTCCTGCTGTTCGCCTTCGGCGGCTTTTATCTGATCAAGTCGGCGATCCGGCGGCCGGTGATGGCCGGCGGCCCCGCCCTCGACCTCGCCGAGCCCACGGTGTCGCACGCTGCCGCCTTCTGGGGCCTGGTCGCCGTCATGGCCCTGTCGCCCGGCGAGGTGCTGCTGCCCATCTATATGTCGTCCGCCCAGGAAGGCGTCGGAGCCCTGGCGCTGCTGACCCTCGCCTTCGCGCTCGGCACCATCCTGGGCATGGCGACTTTCACGACCCTGGCCCGCGCCGGCGCCTCGGTGCTCAGGCTGGAACGGTGGGCGCGCTACGAGGGCGCCATCCTCGGCCTCGCCCTGATCGCGATCGGGTTGGTCATCGTGACACACCAGCACTAGGCTGGAGCCATGACCGCACACGATCACGCCCACGACGATCATGACCATGCCGGTCATCACCACGGCCACGGTCATTCGCATGGCGCAGGCGGCCACGCGGGCCACGCCCACGGCCCGGTCGACACCGGCGACTGGCGCTACCTCGTCGGCCTGCTCGTCAACCTCGCCTTCGTCGCCTGCGAGTTCGGGGCCGGCATCTATTCGGGCTCGACCGCCCTGCTCGCCGACGCGGGTCACAACCTGTCCGACGTCCTCGGTCTCGCCATGGCCGGCGGCGCGGCCGTCCTGGCCCGTCGTGCGGCGGGCAAACAGCTGACCTACGGCTTTGGCAAGGCGACCATACTCGCCGCCCTGGCCAATGCACTTCTGCTCATCTTCGCCTGCGGAGCCATCGCCTTCGAAGCGGTCCAGCGCCTGACCGATCCCGCCCCGGTCCAGTCGGGCGTCATCATGATCGTCGCCGGCATCGGCTTCATCATCAATCTGGGTACCGCCCTGATGTTCATGCGCGACCAGCACTCCGACCTGAACGCGCGCGGCGCCTACCTGCACATGATGGCCGACGCCGGGGTTTCCATCGGCGTGGTCATCTCGGGCGCGATCATCATGTTCAGCGGCTGGTGGATCCTCGATCCGATCGTCTCGATCGCCATCGTCGCTGTGATCCTGTGGGGCACCTGGGGCCTGCTCAAGGATTCGGTCGGCCTCGCCATGGACGCCGCCCCCGGCTCGGTCGATGTCGCGGCGGTGCGCCAGGCCCTCGTCGCCCTTCCCGGCGTCCGCGCCGTCCACGACCTGCACGTCTGGAACCTGTCGACCACGACGACCGCCCTGACCGCCCACCTCGTCCACGACCGCGGCGACCCCCGCGCCCTGCTGGCCGAGGCCCAGGCCCTGGCGAAGACCCGTTTCAAGATTGCCCACACGACGCTCCAGCTCGAAACGGATGTGATGCCGGATTGCCCGACCTGTTAATTTCCCTCTCCCGGTGGGAGAGGGCTTGAGGCTCGCAGAGCGAAGCGATGCGCCAGCCGAAAGGGTGAGGGTCGTGCCCTCACCGGGTTGCACCCGACCCTCACCCTTTCGCGCAAGACCGATCGCCGGACGGCTCCCGGGCGCTCAAGCCCTCTCCCACCGGGAGAGGGACTTCCATTCCCGCATCCCAGCCGCCATCTAGCGCCCATGACCGACACCCGTATCCCCGTCACCGTGCTCACCGGCTATCTCGGCGCCGGCAAGACCACCCTGCTCAACCGCATCCTGACCGAGGACCACGGCAAGCGTTACGCCGTCATCGTCAACGAGTTCGGCGAGATCGGCATCGACAACGACCTGGTCGTCGGCGCCGACGAGGATGTGTTCGAGATGAACAACGGCTGCGTCTGCTGCACGGTGCGCGGCGACCTGATCCGCGTTGTCGCCGGCCTGATGAAGCGCCAGAAGCCCGGCGCCCCCGCCTTCGACGCCATCATCGTCGAGACCACGGGCCTGGCCGACCCCGGCCCGGTGGCCCAGACCTTCTTCGTAGACGAGGACGTCAAGGCCAAGACCACGCTCGACAGCGTCACCGCCCTGGTCGACGCCAAACACGTCATGGCCCGCCTCGACGACTCGAAGGAGGCCCGCGAACAGGTCGCCTTCGCCGACCGCATCATCCTCAACAAGACCGACCTGGCGACCGAGGCCGAACTGGTCGCCGTCGAACAGCGCCTGCGCAAGCTGAACCCGCTGGCCCCCATCACCCGCGCCGAACGCGCCAACGTGCCGCTGGACCAGGTCCTCGGCCTGCACGGTTTCGATCTGGAGCGGATCCTCGACATCAATCCCGAGTTCGCCAACTCAGTTTCCGGCCCGGCCCACGGCGAGGCCGGCCACGTCCATGACGAGCACTGCGGCCACGATCATCATGACCACGGGCATGACCACGACCACGGCCCGCGCGGCCACGACCACGGCGACGACATCAAGGGCATCTCCCTCAGCCTCGACCGACCCATGAATGGCGTCCGCTTTACCGCCTGGCTGGACAAGCTGCTCGGCGAAAAAGGCCAGGACATCCTGCGCGCCAAGGGCATCATCAATGTCGAGGGCGAGGACCGCCGCCTCGTCTTCCAGGCCGTCCACATGATCCTCGAGGGCGATCTCCAGCGGGAATGGGGGGCCAGTGAACGCCGCTGGTCCCGCGCCGTCTTCATCGGCCGCGACCTCGACGAAGCGGCCATCCGCGCCGGGTTCGAGGATTGCGCGGCCTAACCCAAATCCGTGCATCCCCGCGCAGGCGGGGGCCCAGTGCTTTTGTGAGGCACGGTGCGCGGGATCGATTTCAAAGCGGACTCGGTGATACCGGTCGCCAACAGAACTGGGTCCCCGCCTGCGCGGGGATGATCGGATAATTGAATGACCACCTTCACCTTCGACGCCCAGGTCACCTCGGCCCATTTCGACTCCTCCGGCGCGGTCTTCGCCCTGGGCGACGGCTCCGTGCGGTTCGAGGACCGGACCTTCGACGCGGTCCATGACGGCGCTATCCTGTGCGCCGTGGTCCATCCGTCCGGCGACGGCCTGGTGACCGGCGGCGACGACGGCCGGGTGATCTGGAGCCGCAAGGGCGAGGCCGGGGTGCTGGCGACGGCGAAGGGCCAGTGGATCGATTCCATCGACGCCTCACCCGAGACGAACCTGATCGCCTTCTCGGCCGGCAAGACCCTGTCTGTCATCGACGCGACCGACGCCGGCTTCCGTCGCGACTTCACGCATGAGCGCACCGTCTCCGGCGTCGCCTTCGACCCCAAGGGCCGGCGGATCGCTGCGTCCACCTACGGCGGCGCCTGGCTTTGGTACGCCCGGATCGCCGAACAGAAGCCGACGAAGCTGGCCTGGGCCGGGTCGCACACCGGCGTGGCCTTCTCGCCCGACGGCGCCTTTGTCGTCAGCATGATGCAGGACGCCCAGCTGCACGGCTGGCGGCTGAAGGATGCGAAGAACATGCGGATGGGCGGCTATCCATCCAAGATCCGCTCCGTCGCCTTCATGGCCAAAGGCCGGCTGCTGGCGACCTCGGGAGCCCAAGGCGCGGTGCTCTGGCCCTTCGACAGTTCCAACGGCCCCATGGGTCGCGAGGCGTCGGAAATCGGCTTCGACGACACCACCCTGGTCAACCTCGTCGCGTCGGCCGACCCGCACAGCCGCCTCGCCGCAGGCCTGGCCGACGGCCGGGTCTGGGTCTCGGATCCGGCGGGCCAGGGCCTCAACTTCATCAAGGCCGACAAGGGCGCGCCCATCATCGCCCTGGCCATGAGCCCCGACGCGACCCGCGTCGCCTGGGCCGACGAGGACGGACAGGCCGGCGTCGCCGATCTCTGAGCCTCGACACCCCGCGCCGACGCACCCTATCGTCCGCGCGAACGGGGGTTCCTGATGAATGGTCGACCGGGAGGCGAGACGCCGCGAATGGCCTTCGGCTGCATGGCCGTCGGCATCCTGGTCCTGGTCGTGGTCGGCGCCTTCGCGGTGATCTTCCTGTGGGACGTGAACGCGAAATAACCTCGCCCTTGCATGGCCACGCTTCCCGGCCAAAACTCCGCGCCGGGAGGGATCATGACTGACGAACAGCCGCGGCGGCGCAAGCGCCGTCCGATCCTGACCGTCCTGCTGGTCCTCTTCGTCCTGCCGATCGGCGGGGTGTTGATCCACACCCTGGCGCCCCCGCCCCTGACCCTTCTGATGGCGCGCGAGTTCGTCGCCGGTCACGGGCTCGACTATCGCTGGCGTTCGCTGGACCAGATCTCGCCCAACCTCGTCGCCTCGGCCATCGCCGCGGAGGATGCCCGGTTCTGCAGCCACGGCGGCTTCGATATGCAAGCTATCGAAAGAGCGCTGAAGAACAACGAGAACGGCCGCAAGGTCCGCGGCGGCTCCACCATCTCCCAGCAGACCGCCAAGAACGTCTTCCTCTGGCCCGGTCGCGACTGGGTCCGCAAAGGTCTCGAGGCCGGCTACACCCTGATGATCGAGACCGTCTGGTCCAAGCGCCGCATCATGGAAGTCTATCTGAACGTCGCCGAGATGGGCCCCGGCGTCTATGGCGCGGAGGCCGCCGCCCGGCACTGGTTCGACAAGTCCGCCGCCGACCTCACCCCGCGCGAGGCGGCCCGGATCGCCGCCATCCTGCCCAGCCCGCGCCGCTACAACGCCGGCGCCCCCGGCCCCTATGTCCGCCGCCGCGCCGCCAGCGTCCAGGCCAACGCCCGCGTCGTTCGCAACGAGGGGCTGGCGTCCTGCGTGCTGAACTGATCGTCCGTTAACCGTCCGCCTTGGCCGAAACCTTAACCGTCACGCGCTAGACGAGGTCGATTGCGGTCCTCCGTCCGGGGCCGCCGCGCACACGGGTGGGCCATGACGACCGAGAACCGGAGGAGCCGTCGACTGCGGGACGTCGCGCGCCGTTTCGCCTCAGACACGCGCGGCAACATCGCCATGATCTCGGCCTTCGTGATCCCGGTGCTGCTGCTGATCACCTTCGGCGGCATCGACATCCACCGCGCCTCAACCGTGAAGGCGAACCTTCAGGACGCCCTCGACGCCGCCACCCTGGCCGCCGCCCGGTCGCCCTACACCGCCAACACCGACATCACCCGCGTGGGCCTGGCCTCGCTCCGCGCCAACCTCGCGCCCTACAACGACATCACCCTGCTGACCGCCCAGACGACCTTCGTTCTGGACCCCAGCACCGGCGCCGTGGTCGGCGACGCCAGGGTCGATGTCACGGCCCTCGTCGCCAACATCATCCTGCCGATGGTGGGACGCGGCACGGGCGACCAGATCCCCGTCGGCGCCCATTCCGAGGTTCTGCGTTCGAACAACCGGGTCGAGGTCGCCCTGGTGCTGGACAACACCGGCTCGATGTCGGGGGCCAAGCTGACCAACACCAAGGCCGCCGCGATCGACCTGATCGACCGGCTGGAGGCGGCCGACAGCCGGTCGATCGAACCGGACGCGATCAAGATCTCGCTGGTGCCCTTCTCGCAAACCGTGCGCATCGCGACCGGCGGCTCCAACACCGTGCCCAGCTATATGTCGAACGCCACGACCCACACGGGCGGCGGCGCCTGGAACGCCGCGTCCAACCCGACCAGCCTGTTCAGCGTGGCTCGGGGGCGTTTCACCCTGTTCGGCGACGTGGGCACGACCTGGGGCGGCTGCGTCGAGGCCCGGCTCGCCCCCTTCGACATCCGCGACACCGCCCCCCTGTCCGGCACCGAGGGCCGGATGTTCGTGCCCTATTTCGCCCCGGACCAGCCCGACGAGGGCGACTACCCGAAAGACTCGACCTGGGGGAACTATGACGACGAGGACAACGACTATCTCGACGACGCCCGCCCCGGCAACAACTCCACCTTCGCCAGCACCACGGCGCGCGAGAGCGAGTGGGGTCTGCGCCTGCGGGACCGCACGAGATACAGGACCTCCAGCAAGCGGTCGGGCACGTTCAGCACCAGCTGGGGCCCCAATCGCGGCTGCGATCTCCAGCCGCTGATCCGGCTGACCGACAACTATAGCGCCCTGCGCACCGCGGTGAACAACATGATCGCCAGCGGCAACACCAACGTCCCCCTGGGCACGATGTGGGGCTGGCACACCCTGTCGCCCAACGCCCCGTTCGGCGACGGCCGCGCCTATGGCACCACGCGGCTGACCAAGATCATCATCATCATGACCGACGGCGAGAACGTCATGAGCGACCGCAGCAACCCCAACCGGGGCTCCTACAGCGGCCTCGGCTATATCTATCAGAACCGCCTCGGCATCACCTCCGGCAGCGACTCCCAGCGCCGCACCGCCATGGACAACCGCTTCGATCATGCGACCGCAGGGGTCGAGGACATGTGCGGCAATATGAAGGACCAGGACATCGAGGTGTACACCGTCGCCGTCCAGGTCGACGGCTCGGCCCAGACCCTGCTGCGCCGCTGCGCCACCGACGCCGACCACTATTTCCCGGTCGACAGCGCCGCCGGCATCGGCGCGGCCTTCGACCGCATCGCCGGGGCCATCGAGAACCTCAGGATCTCGCGATGAACGCCGCCTCGATCGCCGCCGGAGGCCTCGCCTCGGCCATGGCCCGGTTCGAGCAGAGCGCCGTCCGAACCGCCCAGGCCCCGCTCGACAACCTCGAGGCCGAGATGGTCGAACGGATCGAGGCCAAGGCCTCCGTCTCGGCCAATATCGCCGTGCTCAGGACCGCCGACGACATGGCCGGCGCGCTTCTGGATATGTTCGCTTAGAGCCTGATCGCTTCTGGTGGACCCGCCACGCGGGTCCGACATGAAGCGTGACTCGGGCTCTCGCCAGGATCTGGAGCCTGAGTCACATCTGGTCAGGCCGGGAAGGAGTTTCGGGCGCCGTGGCGACGTCGGGAGTCGCGGTCGTCTCATTGGCCCGCCGCGTGGCAGATGTCGCATCGTCCGCGGCCGGTTCGGGCGACGGGGGCGCAGTCGGGGCCGGTGCGGCCTCGGCGGCCTTATCCGCGGCCGGTCCACGGTCCTCCTCGGGCTCTTCCTTCTTCGCGGCGGGTCGGGGTTGAGCCACAGGCGCGACCTCATCCTCCACGATCGGCACGGCGTCGATGAAGTCGAGTTCGGCGACCGGGGCCCCGGCCTCACCGGCGGCCGGCGACTGTTGTCCGCACGCAGCCACAAGGCCTGCAAGGACGATCGAGATGGCGATGCGTTGCATGATGGAGCCCCCGAAACCGGAGACGCGCCGCCGGTCGCGTGAATCCTCCGTCATTCTCCGAAGCCGATCAAGCCGCTCTGACAGATCGCCGTCCGACGCCTATATTCGCCTGGATGCCCGCCGACGCCCCGCCCATTGATTCGACCGTCCCCCTCGTCGCCGCCGAGCTGATCCGCGACGAGGCCCGGCGCGCGCCCGACAAGCCGGGCGTCTACCGCATGTATGGCGAAGACGGGACCTGCCTCTATGTCGGCAAGGCGCGCTCCATCAAGAAGCGCATCCTCCAGTATGCCCAGGGGCGGTTCCACACCCAGCGCATCGGCCTGATGGTCTCCCTGACGCGCTCGATGGAGCTGGTGGTCACCGCGTCTGAGACCGAGGCGCTTCTGCTGGAATCCAACTTCATCAAGAAGCTGAAGCCCCGCTTCAACGTCGTCCTGCGCGACGACAAGTCCTTCGCCGAACTGATGATCCGCAAGGACCACCGCGCGCCCCAGGTCCGCAAGCATCGCGGCGCCCACACCACCGACGGCGAGTATTTCGGCCCGTTCGCCTCGACCTGGGCTGTGAACCGGACCCTGAACACCCTGCAGAAGGCCTTCCTGCTGCGATCCTGTTCGGACAGCGTCTACGAGACCCGCACCCGCCCCTGCATGCTGCACCAGATCAAGCGCTGCTCGGCCCCCTGCACCGGCCTGATTTCGCTCGAGGACTATGGCGACCTGGTCGAGGAGGCGTCGCTGTTCCTGCGCGGCAAGTCGCGCGCCGTGATCGGACGCCTGTCGCAGGAGATGACCACGGCCGCCGAGGCAATGGATTTCGAACAGGCCGCCCGCGTCCGCGACCGCATCCGCGCCCTGTCGGCCATCACGATGGAGAACTCGGTCAGCGCCGACAGCGTGGCCGAGGCCGACGTCTTCGCCCTGTTCTCCGAGGGCGGTCAGGCCTGCGTCCAGGTCTTCTTCTATCGCGGCGGCCAGAACTGGGGCGGGCGCGCCTATTTCCCTCGCGTCGACAAGTCCGACACCGACCCGGAAATCCTCTCGGCCTTCCTCGGCCAGTTCTACGAGGACAAGCCGGTCGCCCGTCTGATCCTGTCCAACGTCGTCCCGTTCGAGAAGGAACTTCTGGAAGAGGCCTTCTCCATGAAGGCCAAGGAGGCGGACGGCCGCCGCGTCGTCTCGATCGAACGGCCGATGCGCGGCGACAAGAAGTCTCTCGTCGACCACGCCCACACCAATGCCCGCGAGGCGCTGGGCCGCAAGATGGCCGAGGGCTCGGCCCAGGGCAAAATCCTGACCGAGGTCTGCGAAGCCTTCGGGCTGGACGGCACGCCCGAGCGGATCGAGGTCTACGACAACGCCCACATCCAGGGGACCAATGCCGTCGGCGGCATGATCGTCGCCGGCCCCGAGGGCTTCCAGAAGTCGCAGTACCGCAAGTTCAACATCCGCGGCGTCGACCTCACTCCGGGCGACGACTACGGCATGATGCGCGAGGTCATGCGTCGCCGCTTCTCCCGCCTGGTCAAGGATGAGGAAGACGGCGCCGAGGAGGTGGTCCGTCCCGACCTGCTGCTGATCGACGGCGGGGCCGGGCAACTGGCCGAGGTCCAGGCGGTGCTGGCGGATCTGGGTCTGGACGACATCCTCGCTGTCGGCGTCGCCAAGGGGCCGGACCGCGACGCTGGAATGGAGCGGTTCTTCGTACCCGGCAAACCGCCCTTCATGCTGCCGCTGAAGTCGCCGGCGCTCTACTATATCCAGCGCCTGCGCGACGAGGCCCACCGCTTCGCCAACGGCGCCCACCGCACCCGCCGTTCGATGGACATCAAGAAGAACCCGCTCGACGAGATCGAGGGCGTCGGACCCGGCCGCAAGAAGGCCCTGCTCCACGCCTTCGGCTCGGCCAAGGGAGTCGGCCGCGCGGCGGTGGTCGATCTGGTCAAGGTCGAGGGCATCAACCAGCCGATGGCCGAACGGATTTACGGCTTCTTCCACCCGGAGACGCGGGGGTAGGGTGACGTCGGTCATGCGTCTGGGATGGAGGGTTCAGTGAGTGAATTTGCCCAGGGCACTGTCCATCAGGCTGCCGCCGATCTTCAGTCTGCCCTGCAGTCCGACTCCGGGGTCCTTGCGCTCTGGCAGGGTCTGACGCCCTTGGGCCGTAACGAATTCATCTGCTGGGTCGAGGACGCCAAACAGCCCGCGACCCGTCAGCGCCGCATCGTGCGCACGACCGAAGAACTGCTCGAGGGCAAGAAACGTCCCTGCTGCTGGGCCGGCTGCATCCACCGCACCGACAAGGCCCCCAGCCCGTGGCAACAGGCGGTGCTGATCGACGGGAAGCGGCGGAGGCCGTAGACTGCCAACCGGGCCCTACTGCACGCCTTCGGGTCGGCCAAGGGCGTCAGCCGCGCCGCGGTGGTCGATCTGGCCAAGGTCGAGGGCATCAACCAGCCGATGGCGAAACGGATTTACGGCTTTTTCCACCCTGCGGGGGAGCGGTAGACGGCTTCGCCTTAAACTTCGTCGGCCCAGGTCACCGCTTGCGGGCCACGATGCAGGGACGGCGATCATTCCCCTTGGTTGCGTGGTTTTCTGTAGCGAGGATGTCGAAGCCGGCGGCGCTTACAAGCTGGCAAAACTCGGCCTGCCGGAAGACGCTGACATAGGGAGCCTTGCCGATCGCGCGCATTCCCGGCAGCAGGACAAGGCTGATGAGCGGGTTCATATCCCCGAGGCAGGGCGTCTTGGATATGAACAGGCCCCCCGCCGCAAGCAGGGTCTGGATGCGGCCCAGCGTTGCCGGCACGTCGCGGACCATGTGGAGATAGTTGAACCCAAGCACCGCGTTAAACCGCCCGGCCTCGAATATTGATGCCTCTGCGGTCGCGATCTGGAAGGCGAGCGTCGGGGTGGGATCGGCCGAATGCTTCTCCTTGGCGATTGCGATCATTCCGGCGGAAACATCCGTCGCCAGATAGCTCTGCACACCACCTGCCAGTCGCAGTGCCGTGCTTCCGGTCCCGCAGCCCAGTTCCAGCACCCGGTCGTCCGGTTTCAGCAGGGCACGGGTCCTTTCCAGGGTGCGCTCATAGCCGCCCTGATCGGCAATGGCCTCCCTGGCGTATTTCCGCGAAATCCTGTCCCAGAAGCGGGCGTCGCTGGCGGTACTCATGGTGATGCGCTCCTGTGCAACGCCCAGTATCATATGCGCGGATCGGGTAAATTGCCGAAATTCGTAGCCATGATATGCGTAAATGCATGAAGCCAATGGACTGGAACCATATTCGCGGATTTCACGCGACCGCTGTCGCCGGATCCCTGTCGGCGGCGGCTCGCCATCTGGGCCTGACCCAACCCACATTATCCCGGCAGGTTCTGGCGCTTGAGGCCGATCTGGGTGTGACCCTGTTCGAACGGCGGGGCCGCAAGCTGGTGTTGACCCAGACCGGGGAGGAACTGCTCGATCATATTCGCATCATGGGGGACGCAGCGAATACGCTCGTTCTCGCCGCCAGTGGCCGGGCGCAGGAGATTGGCGGGCGGGTCTGTATCTCGGCCACCGATACCTTTGCGGCCTACATTCTTCCCGGGATCGTGGCGCGCATCAGATCCGAAGCTCCGCAGATCACGATCGCGATCGTCGCCTCCAACGAGATCAGCGATCTGCATCGTGGGGAAGCGGACATTGCCATTCGCCATGTCCGTCCTGATCGCCCCGGTCTGGTCGGCCGGCATATCCGCGATGCCGAAGCGAGCTTCTTTGCATCCGGGGACTGGGTTGCCCGCAACGGCCGGCCCAAGGGGCTTGCCGATCTGGCCAGGCCGGACCTGATGGGCTTCGATGACCCGCGCTTCTCCGGCTTTCTGCGTGAAATCGGCATCCCGATCGACACCGCCGATCTCAGGATTGTCTCTGAGTCCTCGGTTGCGATCTGGGAAATGGTCAAACGCGGAATGGGCATAGCGGTGATGCTGCGCGAAGTCGCCGACCGGACGCCCGGCGTGGTGAATCTCCTGCCGGACGCGCCCCCGATTCCGGTGCCGATCTGGCTGGTCACCCACCAGGAACTGGAAACCAGCCCTCGCGTCCGCATGGTCCAGACGATTCTCGCCGAAGAACTGGCCCGAATGTAGGGGCAGGCTGTCCAGGGCCGGACGCCGGCGATTCACGGGAGTCCGTCCCGCCATTCAATCCGCTCGTGCGGAGCGTCTCCCTCTCCCCCGATACGGGCAAAATGCCTATACCGACACCATGCCCCAACATTCCCACGCAGCCTTGGTCTCCGGCTATCATCGTTTTCGCGACAGCCACTGGCCCGAGGCGAGAGCCCAGTATGAGGCGCTCGCTGCTGACGGCCAGAAGCCCCACACCCTCGTCGTCGCCTGTTCCGACAGTCGCGCCGACCCGGCCCTGATCTTCGACACCGCCCCCGGCCAGTTGTTCGTCGTCCGCAACGTCGCCAACCTGGTCCCCCCCTATGAGCCCGATGGCCTTCTGCACGGCGTCTCGGCGGCGCTGGAGTTCGGCGTGAAGGTGCTGCACGTTCGACGCATCATGGTCATGGGTCACGCCCGCTGTGGCGGCGTCGCCGCCATGCGCACCGGAGCCCCGGCCGACTGCCAGGACTTTGTCGCGCCCTGGGTGCAACAGGGTGCTCCGGTCGTTCGTCGCGTCTGTGAGGAGTGCCCGCCCGAAGACATCGAACAGGTGTCGGAGGAGGCCGTAGTCCGCCTGTCGCTTCAGAATCTGCGCACCTTTCCCTGGATCACTGAACGTGAGGCGGCCGGGACCCTGGCCCTCAGCGGTCTTCACTTCGGAATCGCCGACGGAGTCCTGCGGTCCCTTGAGGGCCCGGGTCGGTTCGAGCCAATGGGTTAGGTCCGCGAGCTCAGACGTCTCGCTTCGGGGAGCGAAGCATGGCAGATCGCGTTTGAGCTATCGGAGCGCCCCATGACCCCCAATCACCACGCCAATCCGATCCCCAACATCCTGACCGGCCTGCGCCTCGTCGCCGGGGTGGTCATGTTCCTGATCCTGGCCGGCGCGACCGGCGGGGTGCCGATCCTGTCGTCCTATCTGAGCCCGGAGGACCAGTTCGGCCTCTATCGCGCGGCCTTCTACATCTTCGTGGTCGCCGCCTCGACCGACTGGGTCGACGGCTATCTGGCCAGGCGCTGGCATTCGGAGACGCGCTGGGGCGCCATCCTGGATCCTATCGCCGACAAGGTTCTGGTCACCGGCGCCATCCTCGGTGTCCTCACCTCGGGCTCGGTGCCCCAGATCGCCATCCCCTGCGGCCTGATCCTGTTCAGGGAGTTCGCCGTTTCGGCCCTGCGCGAAACCATCGCCGGCCGCGTCACCCTGGAAGTCACCCTGCTGGCCAAGTGGAAGACCACCGTCCAGCTGGTCGCCCTGGGCTGCCAGCTGTTCGCCCGCAACTGGGACGGCTTCGGCCTCGACTTCGAATACCTGCCGTATTTCCAGCTGTTCGCCGACAGCCTGATCTGGTTCGCCGCCATCGCCACGGTCTGGACCGGCTGGCAGTATTTCGAGACAGCGAGGCGGTCCCTGGCGGAGAAGGACGCCGGATAGGCCAGGAGCGGCGGGGGTCAGTCGACCCCCAGCTCCTCCACCAACCGGCCCATGTCGTAGACATCGCGCAGGGCCACGGTGACCGCCCCCGTGGTGACGATCACGCTGCGGTTGACGTTGCGGTCGTAGCCATAGGCGTTGCGCTGGGTCAGGACGGTGGAGTCGAAATTGGCCCCCAGCATCTCGCCCGCCGCATTGACCACCGGCGATCCTGACGAGCCGCCGATGGTGTCGGACGACAGTGTCATGTTGAGCACGGTGTCGGCGTCGATACGGTCGCGCGCGGCCAACAGCTTCGGCGCGACGTCGAACGGCGCGGCCCCGGTCGCCCGGTCCCACAGACCCCCGAAGGTCGTGAACGGTCCCCAGCGCTGGCCGGGCACGTCCGATCCCTCGATCTTGCCGTAGGTCAGCCGCAACGTCCCCGTCGCATCGGGATAGACGGTGTCGCCATAGGCGGCGAAGCGCGCGGCGGCGAGTCGTTCGGCCGCTTGATCGGTCGGCGCCTGCACGCGCGTCTCCCAGTCCGAACGCACGGCGCGGGTCTCGTCCTGGATCGACAGCAGGTACCGGATCATCGGGTCGTCCGACGCCTCGATGGCCGCCAGTCCGCCCTCCCACAGGGCGCGGCGCACGGCCGGATCGGCCAGTGTCGTCCCCTCGACCAGACGGGCCGACAGCTGCTCGGGCGATTCCCGACCCAGCAGGCCCCGCACCGCGGGATTGTCGACGGTCAGCCACTCGCGGGTCTTGGACAGCCACCACTCCATCCGCACCTGCTCCAGCGCCGGATAGGTCGGACGCTCGGCGAACAGGCCGGACTGCACACCCGACAGGCGCGCATCGCCGAACTCCGGCAGGCGCTCGGCCGACGGTTTGGCCCTCTCCTGCGCGCCGCGGACCAGGGTCCGCGCCCACAGGAACAGCTGCGACCCGCCGGCGACCGGCGTGGTGCCGATGCCCGTGCCGCCTTCCAGCAGGGCGTAGGCGGGATAGAGCTCGCGTGCGATCGGCTGGACGGTCGCCAGCGCACCCCACGGATCGGCGGCGCGCTCGGCCAGGGCGGCGTCGGCCGCGACCCGACTGCGGAAATCGGCTTCGCCCCCGGCCCGCGTCGCCATGAAGCCCGGATCGGTCAGGGCGCGCATCCGCCCCAGGCCGCGCTTGTAGGTGTTTTCCAGGCCCACGATCGGATCCATGGCGATGAAGGCGTTCTCCTCCGACTCCTCGGAGAACCGGATCAACCGGCCGCGCAGTTCCGAGGCGATCAGCTGGTCCAGCGGCAGGACCACATCGCGGACGGTGAACAGCTGGTCCTGGGTCAGCAGACGCTGGGTCGCGCCCGGGCTGCCGGTGACGAACACCGGCGTCCCCTCCACCGGCCTGTCGGCGTTCCAGACGAAGTGGGTCGCCGTCACCGCCGGGGCGCCGTTCTCGTACAGGCGGATGAAGGCCGCATCGATGGCGAAGCGCGGGAAGGAGAAGTTGTCCAGGTCGCCGCCGAAGGTCGCGGCCCGATCCTCAGGCGCGAAGGCCAGGCGGACGTCGGTGTATTTCTTGTAGGTGTAGAGCATGAACTGACCGCCCCGGTACAGGGTCACGACCTGGCAGCGCCTGTCCGTGACGTCGCCGCAGGCCTCGGTCTCGATCCGCCCGATCTCGGCGTCGCGCGCCCGGTTGAAGGCCTGTCCGGTCAGACCCGCGCCCGCCGCATGCACTCGCTCGGTGACGTCGGAGATGCCCGTCAGCACCTCGGCCGTCCCGCCCGGGCATTTCACCTCGTCCTCGCGATTGCGCGGCGTGAAACCGGTCTCGGCGTAGTTCACGGCCTGGGTCGACAGGTTGGCCACGCAGGTCGCGACGCAGTGGTTGTTGGTCATGACCAGGCCTTCGCCTGACACGATCCCGGCCGAACAACCCCCGAACTTCACCGAGCTCAACCGCACGCGATCCAGCCACGCCTGGTCGATCGAGGTCCCCAGCGTCCCGTTGGCGCGCGCGATGGGGAAGTTGTCGAACGTCCACATCCCCTCCTCGGCCCGGGCCGGGGCAGCGGGCATGGCGGCGCAGACGAGGGCCGCCATCGAAACGGCGGCGGCGAGCGAACGATAGTGCATCTGGTTTCTTCCCGGTGCGCCGGCGACCCGGCGATCTTGTGTGGCGATAGCTAGTCCCGCCGCCGACGGCGCGGCAAGCGTGGCCATGGCAAGCCCTTTTTCCCTTAACCCGATTTAACTTGGAGGGAACCCGACAGCAGGTCAGATAACGCTGCAAGTCAGGGATGTTTCAAAGACTATGTCGCTCGCGCTTTCCACGCTGCTCTTCGAGTGGCGCCGCTACATGGCCGCCGTCATGGCCCTGGCCCTGTCCGGCCTGCTCGTTCTCGCCATGACGGGTGTCTTCATCGGCATCGGCAAGGGCTTCACCGCGACCATCGAGCGTTCCAGCGCCGACATCATCGTCATGCAGCCGGGCGCCAAGTCGCTGATCGGCGGGCCGTCGGGCGTGCCGCGTCGCTTCATTCCCCTCGTCTACAACAATCCGCAGGTGGTCGAGGTCCAGCCGCTGGACGGCGCCGGCGGCAGCTTCCAGTCGGTCAAGGACATCGATCCCACCATGTCCCAGGCCGAACGGGCCAAGATGGGCACGCCGCGCCAGCAGTTCGTCCAGGCCTCCATCATCGACACCACGCCGGGCTCGGTGACCATCCCGACCGATTACTCCCGGGAACTGGTCGACGCCCTGCGCCAGCCCTACACCGTCGCCATTGACGAGACGGCCATCAGCAAGCTGGGCGTCAAACTGGGCGACCGCGCCCTCTACAACGGCCAGACGGTCACCGTGGTCGGTGTCACCCGCGGCTATCCCAACATGATGCAGGCCACTGTCATCATGTCGCGCGATACCCTGCGCATGGTGGGCCAGGCCGACACCGGGGCCAGAGTCGGGCCCCTGATGGTCAAGCTCAAGGACCCGACCCAGGCGATCCGCGTCGCCGCCGAGCTCAACGCCGCCGGCAATGGCCAGTGGAAGGCCTGGACGCGTCAGGAACTGGCTGACGCCAACGCCGGCGCCATGTTCGAGGAAGGCATCCTCGTCATCATCATCGGCGGCTGCGTCTTCTTGGGCACGATCATAGGCATCGCCATCACCTGGCAGACCCTGCGCGGCGCGATCATGGCCAACATCAAGGAGTTCGCCTCCCTGCGGGCGCTCGGCGTCGGCATGGGCTCGCTGAACCGCATCGTCATGGAACTCAGCTTCTGGGTCGGCTGCGTGGGAGTGCTGGCCGCGATCCTGCTGACGATGGGCATTCAGGCTTTCGCCTTGGCCAACGCCGTGATCATCGCCCTGCCGCCGATCTTGCTGGTCGTCGTCGGCGGCGGCCTGATCGTCATCGCCATGCTGTCGGGCCTGCTGTCCCTCGGCATCCTCAAGAACAGCCAGCCCGCGGACCTGCTGCGATGACCGACTTCGTCCAGCACACCAAGGTTCACGGCAAGCATGGCGATTTCGCCATCGAGGCCAAGGGACTGGTCAAGCGCTTCAAGTCCGGCAAGGCCTTTGTCGAGGTCCTCAAGAATGTCGATTTCGACGCCCGCCACGGCGACCTGACCATGGTCATGGGTCCGTCCGGCTCCGGCAAGTCGACCCTGATCGCCGCCCTGTCCGGCCTGCTGCGTCCCGAGGAAGGCCGCGTCGACACACTCGACGTCGACGACCTGTGGAAATTGTCGGCGGGCAAGATCGACAAATTCCGTCTGGATCACTGCGGCTTCATCTTCCAGGGCTTCAACCTGTTCCCGGCCCTGACCGCATTGCAGCAGGTCGAGGTGGTGCTGAAATTCCAGGGCCTGACGCCTGGCCAGGCGAAGAAACGCGCCACCCAGGCGCTGGAGGAGGTGGGCCTGGGCCCGCGCCTGCACCAGCGCCCCTCCGCCCTTTCCGGCGGCGAGAAGCAGCGCGTCGCTATCGCCCGCGCCCTCGCCAAGGACCCCAAGATCCTGTTCGCCGACGAGCCGACCTCGGCGCTGGACGGCGAGAACGGCCAGATCGTCATCCGTCTGCTGCGTCGCGCGGCGGATGAATACGGCGCGGCCGTGATCTGCGTCACCCACGACCCCCGGCTCGAGGAATGGGCCGACCGGGTCATCAAGATCGAGGACGGCGTCATCATCTCCGACGAACGCCGCACGCCCAATCCGAACGCCACCCTGGCGTCCCACCACTAAGACCGCCCGAGGATTCAAACCGTCATGCCCGCCTTCCTGAAGAACAAATGGCTCTGGATCGGCATCGTGCTGATCATCGTGCTCGTGGCCGGATTCTCGTTCATGCGCAGCCAAGGCGAGGCCAAGAAGGCTGAAGCCGAGAAGGCCGAGGCCCAGAAGGTCGAGAGCCCCTACGCGGCCATCGCCAACGGCAAGGTCGATATCGAGGGCGGCATCATCCAGATCGCGGCCCGGCGCGGCGGCATCGTGCGCGAGGTCCTGGTGCAGGAAGGCGATACCGTCGTCGCCGGCCAGATCCTGGCTCGTCAGGAAGATGACGAGGCCCGTCTGGCGCTTCAGACCTCGACCGCCGATCTCGCCTCGGCCCAGAGCCAGCTCAACCTGATCCAGGTCGATATCCGCACCGCCCAGCGCGAGTACGACCGGCTGGAACGGCTCGTCGCCACCAACTTCGTCGCCGCCCAGCGTCTCGACCAGGCCCGCGACGGCATCGCCCAGGCCCAGGCCCGCCTCGGTTCGCAACAGGCGGCGGTCCAGACCGCCCGCGCCCGCCGCGACCAGGCCGCCTACAATGTCGAGCTGACGGTGATCCGCTCGCCGGCCAACGGCCGCATCGTGCGCCGCTACGCCAACCCGGGCGCCGGCGCCTCGACCCTGAACGTGTCCAACATGTTCGATCTGGAGCCCAATGCGCCCCGTATCGCCCGCGCCGAGATCGTGGAGTCGGACATCCCCAACGTCACGACCGGCCAAGCCGTCGAGATCACCCCCGAGGGCGATCCGTCGAAGGTCTATATCGGCACGGTCCTGCGTCGCGCCGCCGTCTTCGGCGCCCGCAAACTGGCCTCGGACGACCCCTCGCAGCGGTCCGATGAGCGCGTGGTGGAAGTGGTCGTCACCGCCGGCGACGCCCCCCTCTTGATCGGTCAGCGCGTCCTGGTGAAGTTCATGAAGCCCGGCCAGGCCGCCGGCGCCGCGCGCACCCCGACCGTCGGCGTCCCCGCCACCCGCTCGATGCAGACGCCCGAAGCGCGGGCGGCGAGCTGACAACAAACGACCCTCTCCCCTTGCGGGAGAGGGCTTGAGGCTCGCAGAGCGTAGCGATGCGGTTTAGCCGAAAGGGTGAGGGGGCCTGGCCGCCTCACCGGTGAGCGTCTGTGTGACCCCTCACCCGACCGCGCCAAAACGACGGCTCCGCCGCCGTGCGCGATCTCCCTCTCCCGCAAGGGGAGAGGGCATTGATCTCAGTCTTTCTTGCCGTACCGGAAGGGTACGAAGTTGGACGGGTGGCTGACCACCCGCTCGCTTTGGCGAGACGGTCGATTGCCCACCAGCATCCCGCCCCACAAGGCAAAGGACATCATGGCGTGCTGGAGGTTTCTCTCCTTGTCGTTCATCCTGGCGTCTCCTTTCGCTGAACGATGAAAAGAGACGCGTCGTGCTCGCAGGGATTTTCACCCTCTCAGTCGTTTCGCGTCGATGACACCCTCACACATTTCCGCAGATTTGCAAGTTTTTTAGTCCGGCTTCGGATCAGTTTTCGTAATCATGTCTTCAAATGCAGCCTCACAGCCACACTCCATCGCCACCCCGTGCGTGCAGATCTGCATCGTCGATGGGCCTACGGGACTGTGCCTGGGGTGTTACCGGACCTTGGCGGAGATCGGCGGCTGGAGCCAGCTGACCGACGATCAACGCACTGAAATCATATCTGAACTTCCGACGCGGGAGGCTCGCATAGACCCCACAAAGCTCGGCCGTTGAACCGTTAACCCCTCGTCAGCCACGTCGCTTCACCGCATCCCAACCCGGCGCAGGCACTGTGCGGTCATCCGCAGAAGCGGTCCGTCACGAAGGTGTGCCGCGTTGCGTCTAGATATCCAGTCAGCGATCGTCATGGGCATCGCAACCGTCTCCTCGTTGAGCGTCGCCTGGTGGCTGACCCACCAGGAACCCCGCACGGCCCAGGCCGCAGAATTGCCTGCGATGATGGTGGTTCCCGGCGGGGCCTCCGCGACGGTGCGCGCCGCGCCCGGCCAACCCGCCCAGATCGCCCGCGCCGCCGACGGCCATTACTGGGCCGAGGCCGACATCGACGGTCGGGCCATCCGCGTCCTGGTCGATACCGGAGCCTCGGTCGTCGCCCTGACCCGCCAGGACGCCCTGCGTCTCGGCCTGCGCCTGACCCCCGCCGATTTCACCCAGACGATCGAGACCGCGTCGGGCCCCGTCAAGGCCGCCCCCATCGATCTGGATCACGTCGCCGTCGCCGGCGCCCGGGTCGAAAAGGTCCGCGCTCTCGTCGTCGAGGAGGGCCTGCCCCACTCCCTTCTGGGCATGAGCTACCTCGGCCGCCTCTCCGCCTTCGAGGCGCGACCGACCGGTTTGACGCTCAGACCTTGATTTGAGAGCGCCGCTCTCCCTCCCACCTGGGGGAGGGTCGTCGCGTAGCGACGGGGTGGGGGCGGCAGGGTGATACGGGTGCAGGCCTTGATGTCTTGCCTTGCCGCCCCCACCCGATCTCCGCTTCGCTTCGACCACCCTCCCCCGAGGGGGAGGGAGAACAGCCCCTACTGGCAAATGCAGGCTCTGCAGTTTTCTGCTGAATCTGCCGTAGCAACCCTGACCGAAATCGTCGGATTTTGCAGTGTCTCACTAGCGGAAATCGCCACGAACTCACCAGCGGCCGCAAAGACTGCATTCAGACGCTACAGCGCCTTCACCACCACCGAGATCGCGGTCGCCAGCAGATAGATCGCGAAGGCCTTCCGCAGCACCTTGCGATCCAGCCGGTGCGCCAGCCGTGCGCCATAGGGCGCCACCAGGGTCGTCAGCACCCCCATGGCCACGGCCGCCGGGACGTTGACGTAACCCAGGCTCAGCGGCGGCCGGCCATCTGCGCCAAATCCGAACACGACAAAGCCCAGTGTCGCCGCCGCCCCGATGGCGATGCCGAACCCCGACGCCGTCGCCACGGCCTGATGGATCGGCCGTCCGCACAGGGTCATCACCATCCCGCCGAAACTGCCGCCCCCGACACCCATCATCGCCGACAAGAGGCCGATCAGCCCGCCGATCCCGCGCCGCCACCAGCCTGTCGGCAGGTCCTCCCGGACATGCACGGTCTCGGGCAGCAGCCCCATCTGCGCGGCGACGATCGCCAGACAGACGCCGTAGACGATCGCCAGCCCCTCCATCGAGGTCAGCCCCGCGATGGCCGCCCCGACCAAGGCCCCCGCCCCGACCCACGGGGTCCAGGTCTTCAGCACCTGTTCGTCCACCGCCCCGTGCGACCGGTGCGCTCCCAGCGACCGCCAGGACGTCGCCACGATGGTCAGCAGGGAGGTGCCGATGGCGACATGCAGGTTGCTCTCCCCGCCCAGCCCCAGCACCGAGAAGGCATAGAACAGCGCCGGCACCAGCACCGTCCCGCCGCCGACCCCGAACAGGCCGGCGATCAGTCCGCCCGCCAGCCCCGCCGCGAGCACCGCAGCGGCCAGTAGGGCCAGTTCGTTCAGGGGAAGGGAGGTCACCGGGGCGGTCTAGCGCGACCCGCCCGTCTCTAGAAGCGCGCCGTCACGCCAAGCTGCACCACCGGGAAGAGGGCCTTGTCCTTCGCGTCTTCCTGGATCTCCCGCGCTTCCTGCTCCAGCCGGGCGCGGAAGACGGGATCGTTCGACAGGGTCCCGCCGCTCGACGACAACCCGACCTCCGGCTCCTGGCTCCAGGCCACGCCGACCATGCCGCGGAAGCCCCAACGCCCCTCGCGATAGAAGCTGTCGTCATAGCCGACGCCCACGAACGGCGCCGTATCCGACAGCTTGATCCGGCCGCTCAACGTCCCGACCTGCGCCGGCGTGAAGGTCGCCCCGCCGATCTCCACCGGCGTCGTGGGCTGCCCGTTGAGATTGATTGTGCGGTCTCCCACATAGACCCCGCCGGAGATGAGGAACCCATTCAGGAACGGATGCAGATCGACGAACCCCGACACCGTGTCGAAGTCAAACCGGCCCGAATAGTCGATGTCGCTGTACGACTGATCGAAATCGTACCCCAGCGTGTCGATGCCCCCCCGCACTACAAACACTGGACCCAGCGAAAGCTGCACTTCGGCGCCCACGCCCGTCGTCCCGGCGTTCAGGGCGGCCGTGATCGGCGAGCGCGGATGACGGCTCTGCGCCTCCGCCATACCGGCCGAGCCTGTCAAAAGAGTGAGAACGATCAGCGCTATGCGGGTCATGGCCGCAGCCTTGTCCCGGTTACGCTTAACGGACCGTTGACCCTGTCAGGCGGCCTCTTCGACCCGGTCGCGCCGCGCCTCGGCCTCACGCACCGCCTCGACGGCGCGATCGACGACGTCCAGACCCGCACCCGGCCTGATCGCCTCGACCGTCAGGATGCGCCGGAAGGCCCGCGCGCCCGGCCGCCCATGCATTACGCCCAGCATATGCCGCGTCATGGCATGCAGGCCCCAGCCCTCCTCCAGCCGCGCCGCCAGGTAAGGCTTGTACCGCTCGACCGCCTCGAACGGATCGACATCGGCGCCCGCCGCGCCGAACACCCGACGGTCGACCTGACCCAGCAAGGCCGGCTCGTGATAGGCGGCCCGACCCAGCATGACCCCGTCCAGCTGCACGCCGTCGCTCGCGTCCAGATGCGCCTCCGCCTCGTCCAGCGAGCCGATGCCGCCATTGATGCAGACGGTCAGATGGGGCCGCTCCCGCTTCAGCCGGCGCACCAGCGGATAGTCCAGCGGCGGCACGTCGCGGTTCTCCTTGGGCGACAGGCCGCTCAGCCAGGCCTTGCGCGCATGGACGATGAAGGTCGTCACCCCGACGGCCGCCGACGCGTCCACCGTGGCGAACAGACTGACCGCCGGATCCTGATCGTCCACCCCGATGCGGCACTTCACCGTGGCCGGCACGTCGACCGCCTCGCGGATCGCCGCCATACACTCCGCTACCAGCTCCGGCTCGCGCATCAGGCAGGCCCCGAACCGCCCCGACTGCACCCGGTCCGAGGGACAGCCGACGTTCAGATTGATCTCGTCATACCCCATGGCCGCGCCGATCCGCGCGGCCTCGGCCAGCTGCGCCGGATCGGATCCGCCGAGTTGCAGCGCCACCGGATGCTCGACCGCGTCGAAGCCCAGCAGCCTTTCCCGATCACCATGGATCACCGCCGGCGCTGTGACCATTTCCGTATAGAGCAGGGCCCGCGTCGACAGGGCACGGTGGAACGCCCGGCAATGCCGGTCGGTCCAGTCCATCATCGGCGCGACGGACAGTCTGTGGGCGGGATGGGTCATCGTCGGCGACCCCATACGCGCAAGACGCCCGAAAGTCAGCCCAACCCCAGCCGCTTCACAATGGCCTCGGACGCCTCGACCGCGCCAAGGACCGTGGTGTCGATGACGATCTCGGCGGCTTCCGGCGCCTCATACGGGCTATCGATGCCGGTGAAATTCTTCAGGTCGCCCGCCCGCGCCTTGGCGTACAGCCCCTTGACGTCGCGCGCCTCCGCGACCGCCAGAGGCGCATCGACGAACACCTCCAGGAATTCTCCCTCGGCCATCATCTCCCGCGCCATCCGCCGCTCGGCCCGGAACGGCGAGATGAAGGCCGTGATGACGATCAGGCCCGCATCGGCCATCAGTTTCGCCACCTCGGCGACCCGGCGAATGTTCTCGACCCGGTCCTCCTCGGTGAAGCCCAGGTCGCGGTTCAACCTATGGCGGACATTGTCCCCGTCGAGCAGATAGGTGTGTCGCCCGAGCGCATGCAGCCGCTTGTCGACGAGGTTGGCGATGGTCGACTTTCCGGCTCCGGACAATCCAGTCAGCCAGACGACTGCCCCCCTCTGTCCCTTCATCGCCGCCCGCGCCGAGCGGTCCACGTCGATGGCCTGCCAGTGGATGTTATCGGCCCGGCGCAGGGCATAGCGGATCATCCCCGCCCCCACCGTCCGGTTGCTCATCCGGTCGACCAGGATGAAGCCGCCCAGGTCCCGGTTCGTCTCATAGGGCTCGAAGGCGATGGGCCGATCCAGCGAGATGTTGCAGACGGCGATGTCGTTCAGCTCCAGCCGTTTGGCCGCCAGCTTCTCAAGCGTATTGACGTTGACCCGGTGACGGATCGCCGTGACCTGGGCCGTCGCTGTCCGCGCGCCGATCTTGAGCAGATAGGAGCGGCCGGGCGACAGGGTCTCCTCGTCCATCCAGACGACCGTCGCCTCGAACTGGTCCGCGACCTCGGGCGGCGCCTCGGCCGCCGCGATCACGTCGCCGCGCGAGATGTCGATCTCATCCTCCAGCGTCAGGGTCACCGACTGGCCGGCGGCCGCCTCGACGAGGTCGCCGGGCATGGCCACGATCCGCGCGATCCGGCTCTCGCGCCCGGCCGGCAGAATCCGCACGCGATCGCCCGGCAGCACCGTCCCCGCCGCGATCAGACCCGCATAGCCGCGAAACTCCGGGTTCGGACGATTGACCCACTGCACCGGCATCCGGAACGGCTGGGCGGCGGCGTCATCACCGACCTCGACCCCTTCCAGCCACTCCAGCAGGGTCGGCCCGTCGAACTCCCCGGGCGACGGCGCGACCACACCCTCCCCGGTCAGGCCCGACAGGGCGATCGGCGTCACATCGCCCAGACCGATGCTGTCGGCGAAGGCGCGATAGTCCGCGACGATCCCGGTGAACACGGCCGGATCCCAGCCCACGAGATCCATCTTGTTCACCGCCAGCACGACCTTGCGGATGCCCAACAGGGCGCAGAGGTAGGAATGCCGCCGCGTCTGGACCAGCACACCCTTGCGCGCATCGATCAGGATCACGGCCACATCGGCTGTGGAGGCGCCGGTGACCATGTTGCGCGTGTACTGCTCGTGGCCCGGCGTATCGGCGACGATGAATTTCCGCCGCTCGGTGGCGAAGAAGCGATAGGCCACGTCGATGGTGATGCCCTGTTCCCGCTCGGCCGCCAGCCCGTCGACCAGCAGGGCGAAGTCGATGTTCTGACCCTGGGTCCCAACCCGTTTCGAGTCCGCTTCCAGCGCCGACATCTGGTCGTCGAGGATCGTCTTGGTATCGTAGAGCAACCGCCCGATCAGGGTCGACTTGCCGTCATCCACCGAGCCGCAGGTGATGAAGCGAAGCAGGGACTTCATCAGAAATAGCCCTCCGCCTTCTTCTTCTCCATCGAGGCGGACTGGTCGTGGTCGATCACCCGCCCCTGCCGTTCCGAGGTGGTGGAGGCCTTCATCTCGGCGATGATGTCGGCGACGCTGGTCGCCTCGCTCTCGACCGCGCCGGTCAGCGGGTAGCAGCCCAGGGTCCTGAACCTCACCGACCGCACCTGCGGCGCCTCGCCCGGCGCCAGCCGCATCCGCTCGTCGTCGACCATGATCAACGCCCCGTCGCGCTCGACCACCGGCCTCGGCCGAGCGAAATACAGCGGCACGATCAGGATCGCCTCCTGCTCGATGTATTGCCACACGTCCAGCTCGGTCCAGTTCGAGATCGGGAAGACGCGAATGCTCTCCCCCGCCCCGATCCGCGTGTTGTACAGCCGCCAGAGCTCCGGCCTCTGGTTCTTCGGATCCCAGCGATGCCCGGCCGAACGGAAGGAGAAGATTCTCTCCTTGGCCCGCGACTTCTCCTCGTCGCGCCGCGCCCCGCCGAAGGCCGCCTGGAAGCCGTGGTGATCCAGCGCCTGTTTAAGCCCCTCGGTCTTCCACAGGTCGGTATGGATGGAGCCGTGATCGAACGGATTGATCCCCCGCGACCGCGCATCCTCGTTGACCCAGATCTTCAGATCGACGTCGCCCGCCGCCGCGACCTGGTCGCGCAGGGCATACATGTCCCTGAACTTCCACGTCGTATCGATATGCATCAGCGGGAACGGAATCGGACCGGGGAAGAAGGCCTTTCTCGCCAGATGCAGCATCACGGCGGAATCCTTGCCGATCGAGTACAGCATCACCGGCCGCTCGATCTCGGCCGCCACCTCTCGCAGGATATGGATCGCCTCGGCCTCCAGCGACTGGAGGTGGGTCAGGCGGGCGGAGGGCATCGGATCGGTCACACCCGTCGATAGCAACAACCGTGGCGCTGTGCACCCCGTGAGGTCGGCCTAACTTGAGAAGGCCCGCACCGCCGCCAGAGCCGCCGAGGCGTCGGCGTCGATGATCTCGAACCGCTCCGCCCGGTCGCCCAGTTCGCGGATGACACGCGGTGGGTCCGGGTCGAAGCCGAGCACCGGCGCGACGTCCTTGCCGAACTTGGCCGGGTGGGCCGTGGACAGCGCCACGACCGGTCCTCGTGCCCGGTCCACGCCGCGCGCCGCCGACAATGCGACGGCGGTGTGAGGGCAGACAACCTGACCCCAGGTTGCATGGGCATGCGCGATCTGTTTGCGGGTGGTCTCCTCGCTGACCGACACGGCCGAGACCTCGGCGCGGATCGCGTCGAGCAGGGCCGGCGGCAGGGTCACCGAACCCTCGCGGGCGAAGGTCTCGAACAGGGCGCGGGTCAGGTTCGCATCGCGTCCCGAAGCCTCGAACACCAGCCGCTCGAGGTTCGACGGGGCCTGCACATCCATGCTGACCGAGGCGGTCTCGACGGCGGCCTTCCTGGCATAGACGCCATCGTTGATGGCGCGCGCCAGGGCGTCGTTGCGGTTCACGGCGGCGACGAACCCGGCGACCGGCAACCCCATCCGCGACGCCGCGATCCCGGCAAAAGCGTCGCCGAAATTGCCCGTCGGGACCACGAACACCGGCGCCCGCGTCTCGCCCAGCGCGGCCAACTGCGACACGGCCGAGAGGTAATACGGGATCTGCCCCGCCAGACGCGCCCAGTTGATCGAGTTGACGCTGGAGAACCGGCCCCCGTCCCGCAGGCTCTCGTCGGCCAGCAACCCCTTCACCAGCCGCTGACAGTCATCGAAGTCCCCGCGAACGGCCAGGTTCAGCACGTTCGGGGCCTCGACCGTGGTCATCTGGCGGCGCTGGACTGCCGAGACCCGCTCATGCGGATGGAGCACGATCAGCCGGACCCGATCGGCATTGGCGAAGGCGGCCACGGCGGCCGCGCCGGTGTCTCCACTGGTCGCCGTAACCAGGGTCAGTCGCTCGCCCGACGCAGCCAGCGCCTCGGACGAAAGCGCCGCCGCGAGCTGCATCGCCAGGTCCTTGAATGCGGCGGTCGGACCGTGGAACAGCTCCAGCATATAGAGGCCGTCCTCAAGGCAACGCAGCGGCGTCACCTCGGCGGGCTCGAAGCCCGCCGTCAGTCGAGCCAGCCCCCGGTCCAACGCTCCAGCTGGCAGGGCGTCGCCGATGAAGGCCGACATGGCTCGTGTCGCGATCGACACATAGCCGCACCCGGCCGCCCAGCTCTCGGGTGAGAGGCTGGGCCAGGCTCCCGGCACGTAGAGGCCCCCGTCGGGAGCCATGCCGCGCAGCAAGACTTCGGCGAAGTCGCTGCCGGAGGTCTCGCCGCGAGTCGAAACATAGCGTTCGGAAGTCTGGGCCATCGTCATTCTGGTTCGGTTCGGCGAAGCGGGTTCGCCAAAGGGTGTAAGTCGGGTTCGTGCCGAAACGCTCAGGCCGCCTCGCGCCACCACGCCGCCCGCCGGAAGAAGGCGGCCGGGTCCTTGGGTGTCACCAGCTTGGTCGGGTCGTGGAAGATGCGGTCGTGAAGCCGGGTCAGGGTGAAGCGGATCGCGGCGGCCTCGCCGAGCGTCGGCAGCGCGGCGGCCTCCGCCCGGGTCAGGGGGCGCACAGCCTCGTATCCGCACCGGAAGGCGTCGACCGAACCCGGGATGGCCATGCCTGAGCCATCGAATCCCCAGGCGCTCAGGGCAATAGCAAGGTCGTAGGCCAACAGGTCCGTGCAGCCGAAATAGAAGTCGATGACGCCGGATACCTGACCTCCGTCGAACAGGACATTGTCGGGGAAATAGTCGGCATGGATCGGTCCGCGAGGCAAATCCTCCGCCCACGGGTTACCAAGCCGCGCCAGGGCCGCTTCAACGCCGTCCAGGATCTCGCGGTCCTCCCCGCTGGCCACCGTAGCAGACCGATCCGCCAGCGCCCGCCAGACCACGGGCCCGACAGGGTTGGCCCTCTGGACCGGGAAGCCGCCGGCCTCCAGATGCAGTCGCGCCAGCATCGCCCCGGCCGCCTCGACCTCGGCCGAAGACGGGTCCCGCAGCCAGGCGCCCGGAAGCCATTCGATCACCGCCGCCGGTCGGCCGTTCAGCGTCCCGACCCAGGCGCCATCCTTGCTCCGAAACGGCCTCGGCGCCGGAAGTCCTCGGCCCGCGAGATGGTCGGTCAGGCCCAGACAGAACGGCAGAGATGCTGCGTCGGTGCGTGCCTCGAACAGGGTCAGGACATGGCGGGCGCCCTTGGTCTCCAGCCGATAGTTCGTGTTCTCCACCCCCTCGGCGATGGGATGCAGGGACGCGAACGCGCCCAGCGGATAGTCCGCCAGGAACGCTCGCGCGTCATCGTCGGTGACCGGAGTGAAAACGGCCACGCGCTAGTGGTGACCCAGCGACGCATGGCGCGCGCGAACGATGTCGGCGAGGTCCGCCAGCACGCTCTCGGTCGTCGGCCAGCGGCCCGCGCCGCGCCCCTTGCACGACCAGACTCGACCGTCCTCGCCATAGACCTTCAAGGCGTTGCGCTCCCCGTCCAGGCTCTGGAAGAGCGGATCCTCGAGGCCCACGTCAAGCGAAACCGACGCTTTCAGCCCCTCCCCGTCCCGAACACAGGCGCCGATCTGGCGGACCGGCCCGGCCGGTTTGAACGCCTCCGACAGGACGGCGCAGGGCACGTCGGCTTCGGCGGGCGTCCGCCCGAAGGCCTCGAAAGCCAGCAACCGGACCTTGGCGGCCGAATCGCGGCCCTCAAGATCCGACGACGGATCCTCCTCGGCGAAGCCCGCGACCCGGGCATCGGCCAGGGCATCAGCGAAATCGGCGCCGGCCTGAAGCCGCGTCAGCATGAAGTTGACCGTGCCGTTCAGCACCGCCTCGAATCCCTTCACCGGCCCGGCCGCCCTGGCCACGCGCAGGGTCTCGATCATCGGCGCCCCGCCCCCGACCGCCGCCGAATAGGCGAGGTGCGAGCCGTGAGCACGGGCGGCATCGGCGAGACCGGCCGGGTCGCGGCTGATCGCCTGTTTATTGGCGCTGGCGACATCGATGCCGCGTTCCAGGGCCGCGCGGATCAGGTCGTGACCGGCGCCGCCCTCCGACAGGGCCTCCAGCAGGATGTCGGGCCGAAGCGCCAGCAGCGACTCACGGTCTGACGTGAACAGCTCGGCGGGCGCCTCCACATCCCGGAGCTTGGATGGATCGCGCACCAGCACGCCGACCACCTGGAACCGGTTGTCCTTCAGCAGCCGTTGCAGCAGGCCGCCGCCGACGACGCCGCAGCCCGCGATGGCCACCTTCAGAGGCGCATCAGGGATCGACGGCCCGGGAGGCGCGGAATGGTCTCCGACCACCGTGCAGTCGGCGCGACCGAGCGCGGCCACCTCGATCTCCACCGACCGCTGCTGGCCCATGTCGATCGCGTCGTGCTGCACCAGGGCGCCGCCGTGGCGACGGGCGTCGTCCCAGCTGGCCCGGCGATAGCGCAGCGGCTTGCCCGAGGCCGAGGCCGGATCGCGGTCGTAGAGGCCGTCGACATCCTTCACCAGACGCACGCGGCTGAGGCCCAGTTCGGCCGCGAGGAAGACCGCCGTCAGGTCCGAACCGCCGCGCCCCAACAGCACCACCTTCCCTTTCTCACCCACGGCGCCGAAGCCCGGAACCACGACGACTTGATGGTCCGCCAGCGCCTTCCACAGGGCGTCGCTGCGCAGCGAGACGGGATGCGCATGCTCGGCCGGGCCGTCGGCCAAGATGCCCAGTTCGCGCACGGACAATGCCGCCGCATCCAGGCCGATCCGGTCGCAGGCGATGGCCACAAGCGCCGCCGCCTTCTCCTCCCCCAGCGCCACATAGCCGGGAAGGAGGTCGTTCTCGTGATCGAGGCCGAGGGCGCGCGCGTCGGCAAATAGCCGGTCGGTGTGGCCGCCCAGCGCCGAGACCACGGCGATCACCTTCCGGCCCGCGCGGACGTGGCCGTAGATCTCGGAGGCGACAGCGGGGGCGCAGGACTGGTCCTGCAGGATCGAGGAGCCGAACTTCAGCACCACCACTTCGGCGGTGGGCGAAGGCGCGGCGATCGGTTTCTCGACGACGGCGAGGCGGGCGCTGGAGTGGGGCATCTGGATGTTCCGTTCGGGGAGGAGTTGGGATCAGGGCAATAGAAAACCCGCCTGGCCGGGGCCGGGCGGGTCTGGGTTGGCTGAGGTGTTTTCGACCTGCGCGCTAACCTGTTCCCGCCCGCGAGGGGCCGGTGATGGTCATGCCGGTGGTGGTCGAAATGAGGGTGTCGAGCGTCATCGACCGGCCCGCGAGTGCGGCGGTCGAGGTCGAAACGGCGATACGGCCGAGACGGGACACGGGCGAAACCTCTGGAAAATTGTTGATGTCAGGGTGTCGGCGCAAACGATCGCCGTCAACCCGGTTCGTGCATCTTTTTTGCGTCCCCGGGCCCCTGCGAGACCTTTCGGTCACAGGGATCGCGCCGCACGTGAGCAATGGGGTAGATTTTTTCTCTTGACCGGCGGTCTTCGCACCCGCACCGTAAAGTCACTCATCAAGACCGACCGAGGGATAGGCCCTTTGACGTCGGGGCAACCATCGGTTTCCAGCCGAACGGTGCCAACTCCTGCGAGGATCCTTTTCGAAGGGTCCGCGAGAGATGAGTGGAGCGTCGATGAGGCGGCGTCTCCACGATCTGTCATCGCATCCGGAGCCTTGCTGGGCGGGACGATGCAGACGACGCCATGGCTTTCGACACTCAACAGATTTCCGCAGAACCCCTCTGTCGCCCGACAGCGCGCTCGACTGCGATCCTTGCCCGCAAGGGCGGCGGTGCGGTCGATATCGCCGTCGACATCCCCGCAGACTTTCGTCTGACCTCGGGCGAGCGACTGGGCCAGCGCCAGATCGTCGGGCGGCTGCACGGCCGGGCCGGGGCGCCGCTGGTGGTCGTGGCCGGCGGCATCTCGGCGGGGCGGTTCGTGCACCGGACCGAGACCAACGGCCTGGGCTGGTGGTCGGGCGCGGTCTCGATCCGCGGGCCGATCGACCTGGGCCGCTTCCAGGTCCTGGCCTTCGACTACGCGCCCGAGGCGGCCGACGGTTCGAAGCCGGTCACCATCACCACCCATGACCAGGCCCGGCTGCTAGGGCTGATTCTCGAAGAGATCGGCGATCCTATCGTCTCGGCCTTCGTCGGCTGCTCCTATGGCGGCATGATCGCCCTGGCCTTCGGCGCGCTGTTCCCGGACCGGGTCGAGCAGCTGGTTGTGGTCTCCGCCGCCCACCGGGCCCATCCGCAGGCGACGGCCTGGCGCGGCATCCAGCGGCGCATCCTGCAACTGGCCGAGGCCGCCGGCCGCCCCGAGGACGGGGTCGCCCTGGCCCGCGAACTGGCCATGACCACCTATCGCACCGCCGAGGAGTTCGGCGACCGGTTCGAGACCACGGCCCCGACCTCGGCGGGCCAGGCCTATCCAGTCTGCGACTACCTGACCGCGCGCGGCAAGGCCTACCGGATCCACACGACCCCGGCGCGGTGGCTGTCGCTGTCGGATTCGATCGACCGCCACACCGTCACGCCCGAGGCGATCCGGACGCCAGTGACCCTGGTCGGCTTCACCTCGGACCGGCTGGTGCCGATCGACGACATTCGCGAACTGGCCGCCCGGCTGCCGACCCTGTGGCGGCTGGTCGAGGCTCCGTCCCTCTACGGCCACGACGCCTTTCTGAAGGAGGACGAGGCGGTCGCCGCCATCCTCCGTTCCGCGCTCAAGGAGATCGACCAATGACCCGTCCCACCGGCAAGCGCCCGCACGACGTCCGCACCACCTGCGCCCGCTCCGGCGTCGATACCGACACGGCCCACGGTTCGGTCATGCCGCCGCTCTATCTGTCCTCGAACTATTCGTTCGCGGGCTTCGAACAGAAGCGGAAATACGACTACTCCCGCTCGGGTAATCCGACGCGTGACGTCCTGGCCGAGACCCTGGCCGAGCTGGAAGGCGGCTCCGGCTGCGTGGTCACGGCGACGGGCATGGCGGCGGTGGATCTGCCGCTGAGCCTGCTGGAGCCGGGCGACCTGCTGATCGCGCCGCACGACTGTTACGGCGGCACCCACCGCCTGCTGTGCGCCCGGGCCAGGAAGGGGCATTTCGAGGTGCTGTGGGTCGATCAGGGCGACCCCGTCGCGCTGGATGCGGCGCTGGCCCTGAACCCCAGGCTGGTCCTGATCGAGACGCCGTCGAACCCGCTGCTGCGCGTGGTCGACATCGCCGACATCTGCACCCGCGCCCACCGGGTGGGGGCCAGGGTCGTGGTCGACAACACCTTCCTGTCGCCGGCGCTGCAGCGGCCGATCGAACTGGGCGCCGACATCGTGGTCCACTCGACGACCAAATACATCAATGGCCATTCCGACGTGGTCGGCGGGGCGGTGATCGCGGCCGATCCGGCGGATCACGCGGAGCTGGCCTGGTGGGCCAACTGCATGGGCGTGACCGGCTCGCCGTTCGACGCCTATCTGACCCTGCGCGGGGTGCGGACCCTCTTTGCACGGATCGAACGGCAGCAGACGACGGCGGGCAAGGTCGCCGATCTGCTGCAGGCCCACCCGGCGGTGTCGGTCGTCCACTATCCGGGCCTGACGTCGCACCCCGGCTATGCGCTGGCCGCACGCCAGCAGCAGGGACCGGGCGCCATGCTCAGTTTCGAACTGGCCGGCGGGGTCGAGGCCGTGCGCCAGCTGGTCGAGACGCTGGAGACCTTCACCCTGGCCGAGTCGCTGGGCGGGGTCGAAAGCCTGATCGCCCATCCGGCGACCATGACCCACGCGGCCATGACGCCGGAGGCCCGCGTCGTCGCCGGGATCACCGGAGGCCTGCTGCGGCTGTCGGTCGGTCTGGAGCACGAGGATGACCTGATCGCGGATCTGGTCCAGGCGCTGGATGCCCTGGCGACGGTGCGGGCCGAGGCGGCCTGACTGGACTCCAAAAAATACGGTGCAAAGAGTCCAAAACCTGCGGGAAGTTCAAAGCAGGCCGAGCTATCTCATTGTACTATAGGCGAAAAGTTCTCTTGTCTGTTTTGGACTCAGGTTGCACGGTCGGTCGTCGTGTCTGGCGATTTCAAAGACCTGTCCGAGACATGGGCACAACGGTCAGGCGCCGCAAGGGCGGAATCGGAATTATTTCCTATTTTCTCCTAGATTGCTATCATGAGGTCAAGCCAGCGAACGACAGAGCGCATGGGCTTCCGGTCTGAGCTTGGACCTCAGCTAAGGCGGCCTAAACGTCAGCGGAAGCAGTTCGCTCGTATGCTTTTGGAAGATGACTGAGCCGCGTGCGCGAAGTTGGCACGCGGCACTTGGTGATGAAATTTTCACTTGCGCCAAATGAACTGCACGCTCAGATTGTATCCACAATCTCAGGAGGATTACATGACTGATCCGTATCATCCGCCCGGGTCGCTCGACATCAGCGTCGGTCAACGTCGCATCACCGTCCAGCAGAACTGGCCGACGAGAGGTCCCGAAGGAGGGGAGACTCCTGTCCAAGTGCCCGACATGGGTGACCCGGAGTATAATCCGCAGCCGGTCGGGGATCCCTGCGCGGACGGGGTCAGAAGGCTGGAATGGGATTTGGATGCGGCAGCCGCAGAAGCCTATCGGCGCTTCATCGCAGACGCGGGCAACGATCCGCTGCTAGACGGTCGCGAGAGATGCATGGTCCTCATTCGCAATCCAATCACTGGCGATGTGACCCCTGAAAACCTCGACGTGGGCCCGCTCGGAGCGGGTGAGTGCGCTTTTAATCCAGGGAGCTTCGGCTGGGAAAATGTCGTTGGCCTGATCCACAGCCATCCGGGTTCAGGACCGGTGCCGAGTTCTGCCGATCGTGACAATCTGGCAGCTTGGCAAGGTCAGGTAGCCTTTGCCAACGGGCCACAGACAGGTCTGCGGTTTTATGTTGTGGGCGCTGGCGAGGACTCGCCCGGCGGTCCCTCCCGGATGCAAATTCGGATATATGATCAATCGAACATCGCGGCAGGGGCCGACAATGTGAAAGGTCCGGAGGTCAATCCCAATGGCATACCGTGTCACCAATCCTAGCCTGATCCTGGCGTTGGCGGGGCTCGTCGCCGGTCCCGCGAGCGCGGCCGACGGCGCTTCATATCGAAACCAAATGTTTAACGGGATCCAGCCGGTCGCGGGATTCGAAACGGAGGCGGCGTTGAGCCGAGATTGGAATGGCGTCGCCCTCTATGCGGTGGCCGATTCCTCGGTCCGCATGCCGGCTGGCTATCGCTGGTTCGAATTCGTCGCTCGGCGGGACCACCATTCCGCCGGCGGCGCCGATGAAGTCACCTGGACCAGTTCGACTGACTGCCCCGCACTTCGCAACGTCGTCGTTTGGGCTACCGAGCTGTCCGCGCCGAGAATCGAGGTCCCGGGAATGTCATTTACCGGCCCCTCCACTGACGCGCGGCGCCCCCGCCGCGTCGTAGCCGACGGCTTGTCGGTGAGCATCTGGGGCCGTGGCACCCAGTCCGACAACACTGCAGGCACTTTCGTCGAAATGCGCAGCAATGGCGGCGCCATCGCGGAGTTTGGTGCGGCAGCGTTAGAAGGGCTGCGGTCGTGCTGGCGATCCGAACAGCCGCGGACAGGGGCTCGCTAGCGGCACCCACATCGACGGCCATCTGATAATCCCAAGCCTCTGCACCCTTTCGAGAGGAGGACGTCCGCCTAGGCGCAGGCCGCCTAGGGGATCAGCAGGATCGCGACCGGGATGACCGTCCCGGCGAGCAGCGCCCAGCGCGCGACGATCTTCAGCCGTCCCATCGTCACGCCCATCCAGACGCCCAGCAGGGTCGACAGGAACAGGCCGACCGCGACCAGGACGAAGAACCACTGGAGCAGGCTCTTCGAGAGCGGGGTCGCGGGCTTCCCGGCCTCCTGCGGCGCCGCGGCTCCGGCCGGACGCGCCGTCTCGGGCCGGGGCGGGCGCGGCGGCTGCACGGCGAAGACCTGGTCCTTGTGCACCCGACCCAGCTTCTCGATCAGCGGTGCGGGCGTATAGCCGGGGTGGCTTTCCTGCAGGCGGAAGATCTGCAGCCCGCCGGTCACCGCGAACATCAGGATCGAGGGCGCGATGACCATGCCCAGGACGGTGTGGGTCTGGCGCAGGATCATCGACCATGGGATCGGGCGGGCATTGGGCATGACGTTTTCCGGTTTGACCCGAAGCGTTAGCCTTGAACCGTGACGCTTGCCAGCCTAGGCGCAGGCTTCGACCGCCTCGGCAGCAAGATGGATGAGGAAGCAGTGCTCGGGCCCGCCGTCCTCGGCCTGGACGATGACCCGCAGGGCGTCGTCTTCAGCCCAGGGCGAATGGGCCTCAGCGAAGGTCAGGGCCGCGTCCTCGAAGCTGCGAGCCTCGAGGATGTGGCAGTGACCGGACTCGGTATGGGCGACGTAACGGGCGGCCTCGGGCATGGGCTGGCTCCTCCTCCGCTGGAGTGAACGCGCGACACCCGAAATGGATTCAACGACCGCCCCACATCCCCCGTGCACCCCGGCGAAGGCCGGGGGCCAGATGGCGAACGCGGTGGTTGACCAGAAGACGCGGTGCGAAATCCCGGAGGCCTGCATCCGTGATCTGGACCCGGCCTTCGCCGGGGTGCACGGAAGAGAGAGTTATGCGGGCTGCGGACGGTTCTGCATCGCGCCGGTCATGGGGATGAAGAAGACGCCCACGTCGCGGCGGCTGCGGACCCGGCCGTCGGCGTCCTTGGTGTAGACGTAGAGGACCTGACCGCGGCGGAAGGGCTGGCCGATCGGGATGATCAGCTTGCCACCCGGCTTGAGCTGGCGGAACAGTTCGGGCGGGGCGTACTGGGCGACGCAGGTCAGCATGATGGTGTCGAAACCCTCGGTCACCTCGGGCCAGCCGAAATAGCCGTCGCCGACCTTGCCGTGGACGTTGTCGTAGCCGAGCGGGGCCCAGATCTTGCCGACCGCTTCGCCGATCGGCTGGATGATCTCGATGGTGTAGGCGTCGCGGACGATGCGGCTGAGCAGCGACGACTGGAAGCCCGAGCCGGTGCCGATTTCCAGCGTCACGTCGGTCGGTTTCGGGGCCGCCAGCTGGGTCATATAGGCCTGACCCAGATAGTCGGAGAGGACGCTGCCGTGGCCGATAGCCCAGGGCTTGGGATTGGCCTCCCAGGCCTGATACGCGGTCGAGGCGTCCGAGGCATAGGCGTAGTGGAAATACTCGCGCGGCAGGCTTTCGAAGGCCTGGATCACGTTCGGATCGTGGGCGCCGAAACGGCCGTCGAGATAGGTCTTGATGCGCTCGATGGCGGTGGGCTTGCGGGCCTGGATCTCGGCGAACTGGGCCTCGGTGATGGCGTGCGGGCGGCCGGACGCCGACATGGCGGCGTTGAAACGGGCGAAGGTCCAGGGCTCCGTCGGCATACGGACGGTCGCGGAGACGGCCGAGGCTGCCCCGGCGGCGGCCGTGGTCGGGGCGGCGGGCGCGGCGGCCCCTGCCCCGCCCGCCGCCTGGGTCGGGTTGAGGCGGGCCTGAACGGACTTCATCGTGTTCTCGTCGCAGGCGGCGAGCCCGGTCAGGGTCGCGGCGCCGCCGGCGCTCAGCAGGGTGCGGCGGTCCATCATCGTGCGGTCAGGGGTCATGCTGGGCTCGTCTGGCTCTGGACGGATTGGCCGGGGCCATTCTGGTCCGGGAAGGGGTCAAGGCGGGCGGGAACGGGGTCCGGCAGGCCGGCAAAGGGATTGGTCGGGACGGCGGGTTCGAACACCGGGACAGTCTTTCGGACAGCCGCGGCGACCGGCAGGACGAGGAAGGCGAGGGCGTAGAGGCCGGCCGCCACGATCAGCAGGGACGAGAAGCCGACATCCCGGCTCATCAGATTGGCCAAGGGCGTAGCGACGACGGAGAAGGCGCCGTTCAGCCCCCAGGCCCAGGGCAGGGCGCGGCCGTCTCCGACCTGGATCAGGCCGAGCGGGAACGGCAGGCCCAGCGCCAGCGACACGGGCGCGGCGGCAAGGATGACCAGTCCGGCCTTCACGGCCCAGGGCTGGTCCAGCGAGGTCATCATGAACTGTTCGGCCCCGACCAGCATGGCGCCGATCCAGGCGAGGACGACGATCAGGCCGATCAAGGAGGCGGCCTTGGGCATGCGCGCGCACTGGCCGGCGATCATGCTGCCGAGGCCGGAGAAGATCAGCATGGCCGTCAGGACCAGGGCGAAGGCCGACGAATAGTCGTTGAGATAGAAGGCCGCCTTGTCGATCAGGAAGATCTCGACCAGCAGGAAGCCGAGGCCGAGCGCCGGGAAATAGAGGGCGGGCCAGAGTTTCGACTTCTCCTTCACCCCGCCCGCGCGACGGCGGAACAGGGCGGGCGCCGCCAGGACCAGAAGGGCGATGACGATGGCCTGACCGAGGACGGCGATGTTCACCAGGGCGCCGATCTCGGCCTGGGGCAGGACCTCCAGCCGTTTGATCAATGTGTCGAGGCGTTCGAGGCGCAGGGACGAATAGAAGGCGGGCCGGTCGAGTGTGGCGGGGCGGACGTGGAAGGCTTGCGACGACGGAGACGGACGGCCGGCGAGGACGGCGGCGACCTCGTTGGCGATGGCGTCGTCGGGGCCGTCGGAGGTCATCTGGCCCGTCTCGAACGAGACACTGGGCAGGTCGTTGAACAGGGTCGCGCGGGCGGCGACGACGTCCATGCCGGGGCGCCAGGAGACGTCGAACGACCGCGCGGCGCACCAGGCCTGAAGCGCGGCGACATCGGCGGGCGACCAGGCGGTGGGGCTGATCAGGATGCGGGCGTTCCAGGCGGAACGGTAGATCAGGACGTGGGCGGACGGATCGCCGATCCCCTTGGCCAGCAGGGCCTCGCGGGCGGTCGAAAGCACGCGCAGCGCATAGACAGGGAAGTCGCGGATGGAGACGGAGATCGACACCGTCCCACCCGGCTTGAGCGCGGCGAGATAGGCGGCGAGCGCCTCCTCCGTGACGCCGGTGACATTGGCGGGGGCCGCGTCCACGAAGTCGGCGGAGACGTCGATGATGTCGTAGGAATTCGGTCCCGCGCGCCAGGCGGCGGCGATGGGGCCTCCGTCCAGCAGGGTCACGCGGGCGTCGGCGGCGAGCGCCGGCGACGGGCCGAGACCGGCGCTGAGGGCGTGTCGCAGGACAGGCTCGCCCTCGACGCCGTCGACGCGGGCGGCGCCGAGCGTCAGGGCCTCGGCAACGCGATAGCCGCCGGACAGGCCGACGAGCAGGACGGCCGGCTGTTGGCGCACGACGTAGGGGGCGGCGCTGAGGGCGCTGGGGGCGTAGGCGGCGTCCAGCGGGCCGGACCTGGGCAGGGAGGCGATGCGGTTGCCGTCGCGATACAGGCCATAGGTCGAGGGCGGACCGGCGATGCCCATCAGGCCGGCGTTGTTGGAGACGTCGGCGTCGACCCGCTCGGTGAAGTTCTCGAGCAGCAGATAGTGGCCGCGCGGCTGGCGGATCTCGGCGACGACGGCCGCGCCCGGCGTGTTGAGCGGGGCGTAGATGGCCTTGAACTCGGAGAAGGCCGGGGGCGCGCCGAGGAACAGGATGGCCTCGCCCCCGATCAACGCCGCCCCGGCCAGCCCTATGCCCAGCCCGCGGAACCGGCCGGGCTGGAACACCGGGGCAAGCGCCAGGGGGATCAGCAGGACCGGGGCCAGCAGGAAGGGGTGGACGACGAACATCAGGGCCAGCGCCAGCGCCGCGCCAAGCCCTGCGCCGATCAGGTCGTAGCCGTAGACCCGGCCGATCTCCCGGTGGTTCAGGACGAAGATCAGGCTGATATAGAGGCCGGCGAGGAAGAAGAAGGGCAACAGGGCCGCGTAGTAGAGGCCGATGTTCTTCACCTGATCGGGCCAGGTGGTGGGGTTCTGGAGCTGCAGCGGATTGAACGGATTGGCGGTGACCTGCTGGTATCCGACGGCCGCGGCGATCACCATGGCGGCAGGCAGGACGGTCCGGAGGATCACGCCGTGCCGGGCGACGCTGTCGCGGAACAGGGCCGTGACGACGCCCGAGAGCGCGAACCCGGCCATGACGATGGAGATGATCCAGTAGCCGTACTCCGACCATTTCGCGACGGCGAAATAGCGGGTCAGGGCGTTCTCGATGCCGACCACCCCCATGGCGATCAGGAACAGCGGGATCAGGGCCGCGCGGGTCTTGCCGGTCAGATCGGGGGCCGCGGTCAATGGACCGTCCTCGCCACGCGCGTGTCGAGGAAGTCCAGCAGCAGGGCGTTGAACCGCTCCGGCTCATCGACGAACAGGGCGTGGCCCGCGTCCTCGAAGACGGTCAACGAAGCGTCGGGGTGGGTGCGGACGAGGTTTTCGCCCTGCTCGCGCCAGCGCGGCCGGACGACATAGAGGACGGGCCGCTCGGTGGCGTGGACGGCGGCGCGCCAGTACTCGCGCGGCACGTCATAGGCGAGCAGCCGACGCTCGTCCTCAACGGTCATGCGGAGGGCCTGATCGGTCAGGCGAGCGCGATAGTCCGTCCCCGGATCATGGGCGAAGATGGAGGCGACGAAGGCGGAGCGGCGGGCGCGGCGTTCCTGTGGCGTCGGCTCGGGTGGCGGGGTGGCAGAACGGCGCGGAGCCGGGGCGGCGCGCGGCGCCGGCTCCTCGCCGATGGAGTTGTCGATCAGGACGAGGCCGGCGATCCTGTCGGCCCCGCCGTCGGCGACCCAGGCCAGGCCGTCGAGCACGCCGAGCGACCAGCCGACAAGAACGACATTGCCGACGGCGGCATGGTCGATCAATTCGCCGATATCGCGGCCGCGACGCTCATGGGTGTAGCCGAAGCGGGTGACCTCGCTCTCGCCCTGGCCGCGCGGGTCGAGGGCGAGGACATGGTAGCGGTCGGACAGGGCGTCGATCTGGGCCTCAAAGATCCAGGCGGGCATGGTCCAGCCGGGCACGAAGACCACGGTCCGGGCCTCCGAAGGACCCGCCTCCAGATAATGGAGGCGGGCCCCGTCGGAAGTGATGAAGCTGCGGCTTTCCGCCTCGACCGTACCCCCCGATACGGCCGTCGCACTCGCGAGAACGGCTCCACCCAGCACGCCGACCATGGCCGCCCGTGTCCATGCCGGCAGGGTCAGGAATCCGTTACGCCCCATCGGGCGGCATGTGGCGCACACCTGCGTTCGATGTCGACAGGGTTCGCCGGTAACGGGAGCGATAGGGTTAAGGCCGTGGCCCGAACGGCACTAATCCTCCCCCCTTGGGGGCTTGCGGTCGGCTCGTATACGAGCCGATCCTCAAGGCACCGCGCGGCTTCGCGACGTGACGGAAGGGGCCCACCCACACGCCACCATTCGTGGCTTACCCCCTCCACCCCAGCGCAAGGGCGCTGCGGTCCCCCTCCCCCCTAGGGGAGGATCAGCGGGGCCCGAACGGCACGACCTTGTTCTCGCGGTCGTGGGCGATGTCGGCGAGACCGAGGTAAGGGATGCCCGAGCGCTCGCACCAGAACTGGACGATCTGTTCGCCGGTCAGGCCGAAGTCGGGCTCGTTGACCGTGACGTCGGTGAAGCGGCCGGCGCGGATGCCGGCGACGCGGCGGATCGACGGCTGGCTGGTCAGGTGGAACATCATCCGGTCAAGGCGGTAGGCGGCCTCGGAAACGTCCTCCAGCATCAGGACATGGCCGGTCAGGTCGGGCTCCAGCGGCGTGCCCAGCAGCTGATCCAGGACGGTCAGGTTGAAGGCGACGGCCGGACGCGGGTCGGTGAGGAGCGACGGCTCCAGCCCCTCGGTCTCGCCCTTGCGCAGCCAGTTCAGGGAGCGGAAGCCGGTCGGATCGTTGCGCACCCCGTCCGAGGCCATCGGGCCGTGGGCGACGTCGAAGCCGTTCCTGTAGAGGATGGCCAGCATCGAGCCGACGTCGGAATAGCCGAGGTACCGCTTCTGCCTCGCCACATCCGTCAGGCGCGGCATGACGGCTTCGGCGATGCGGCAGGAGCCGTAGCCGCCGCGCGCGAACCAGATGTGATCCAGACGCGGATCGTTGGCGAACTCGACGAAGGCATCGGCGCGGGCGGCGTCGTCGCCGGCGAAATGGCCGGACTTGTCGAAACTGTTGGGGTGGAAGGCGACGGTCACCTCGCCCAGCGGGAACTTGAGGTCGAACCAGGCCTGGATGGCCTCGGCGCGCTCCTTGGCGAAGCGGGACGAGACGGCGACGACCCCGATTTTCATTCTTGTGTTCCCTCCCCGGCTTCTCCTCTTTAGTCACCGGACCATGAGCGAACCATCCTATTTCTTCTGCGGTATCGGCGGGTCGGGCATGCTGCCCCTGGCCATGATCGTCCAGGCGCGGGGCGCGTCGATCGAGGGATCGGACCGGGCGCTGGACCAGGGCCGGACGCCGGAGAAGTTCGACTGGCTTAAGCGCCACGGCGTCGTGCTGCATGCCCAGGACGGGTCGGGCGTGCGCGGCGACCAGATCGTGGTGGCGACCGGGGCGGTCGAGGCCACGGTGCCGGACATCGCGGCGGCGAAACGCGTCGGGGCGGAGATCGTGACCCGGCCGCAGCTGCTGAGCCAGATCTTCAACGCGGCCCCGACCTCGGTGGGGGTGGCGGGGACCAGCGGCAAGTCGACGATCACGGGGATGATCGCCTGGATCCTGAGCCAGGCGGACCGCAGGCCGACCGTGATGAACGGGGCGGTGATGCGGAATTTCGCCGACGCGGACCATCCGTTCGCCAGCGCCCTGGTCGGCGGCGCTGACCTGTTCGTGGCCGAGGTGGATGAGAGCGACGGGTCGATCGCCCGCTACGATCCGACGGTGGCGGTGGTGTCGAACATCTCGCTGGACCACAAGTCGATGGAGGAGCTGCGCGACCTGTTCGGCGGCTTCACCGGGCGAGCACGGACCGCAGTGCTGAACCTCGACAACGTCGAGACGGCGGCCCTGGCCCAGACCATGGTCGACGACGGCAGGGCCGAGGCGGTTCTGACCTTCGCCCTGGGCAATGAGGCGGCGGACCTGTCGGCGCACGATCTGAAGCCCCTGCCCGCCGGCATGACCTTCGACCTGACGGAGCGGTCGAGCGGGGCGCGGATCGCGGCGACGCTGAACGTGCCCGGCGCGCACAATGTCGCCAATGCGCTGGCGGCGCTGGGGGCGGTGCGGGCGCTCGGCGTGCCGCTGGAGGCGGCGGTGACATCGCTGGAGAGCTTCGCCGGGATCAGGCGGCGGATGGAGGTCGTGGGCGTCGCGAACGGGATCACCGTGCTGGACGACTTCGCTCACAACCCGGACAAGATCGCCGCGACGGTCAAGACGCTGCACGCCTTCGACGGGCGTCTGCTGATCCTGTTCCAGCCTCACGGGTTCGGGCCGCTGAAGCTGATGAAGCGGGAGTTCATCGAGACCTTCGCAGGCCTGCTGAAGCCTGACGACGTGCTGCTGATGCCGGAGCCCGTCTATTACGGCGGCACCACGGATCGCAGCGTGGGGTCGGAGGACATCGCCTCGGGCGTCCGCGCCGAGGGTCGCAACGCCGAGGCCCTGCACGATCGCGCGGCCTGCGGCGACCGGATCGTGACGCTGGCGAAGCCGGGCGACCGGATCATCGTCATGGGGGCGCGGGACGATACTCTGTCCACCTTCGCGGCGGAGCTGCTGGAGCGCCTTTAATCCTCCCCCATCGGGGGAGGGGGACCGCGTCTTCGCGGTGGAGGGGGCCAACCCCGGACACCGGGTTGGCAGCGAGCCCCCTCCGTCACGTCGCGAAGCCGCGCCGCGCCTTGAGGATCGGCTCGTATACGAGCCGACCGCAAGCCCCCGACGGGGGAGGATTTGATGCAGATGAACATTGGGCGAAGTGGAGTATTGGAGCGCTCGATGATCCAGCTCCCGCCCCAAACCGACCTTCCCGACATCGTCGTCACCGCCGCGCGTCTGCCGCCCGCTGCGGGAGACGCGGCCTTCTCCGTGATCCGGCTGGACGAGGGGGTGCTGGGCCGGGCGAGGCGGATCGATGAGGCGCTGCAGACCGTGCCCGCAGTCAGCCTGTTCCGGCGGACCTCGAGCCTGGCGGCCAATCCGACGACCCAGGGGATATCGCTGAGGGCCATCGCTCCGTCGGGCGCTGGACGGACACTGGTGACGCTGGACGGCGTGCCGCTGAACGATCCGTTCGGCGGCTGGGTGCTGTGGTCGCAAGTGGCGCCGGACAGCCTGTCGGGCATCGACATCGTGCGCGGTGCAGGAGCCGGACCCTATGGGGCAGGCGCCCTGACCGGGGTGATCCAGCTGCGTGAACGCGACGGCGACGGCGGAGCGCTGGACCTGTCCGGCGGAGAGTATGGCGGGCGGAGGCTGGCGGCCGCGACGACGCTGAGCGCGGAGCGGTTCGCCCTGACCGGGACGGTGCAGCGGGAGCTGAGCGACGGCTATGTCCCCGTCCGCGGCGCGGCGGCCGGCGCGGTCGACAGGCCGCTGGATCTGGCGACGCTGAGCGGATCTCTGCGGGCGGACGTGGCGATCGATCCGGCGACGGCGCTGTCGCTGCGGGCCGCCGCCTATGAGGAGAATCGCGGGTCGGGTCTGGCGGGCGCCCGGTCGTCGGCCACAGGGCAGAGCTGGGCGGCGACCGTTTCGAGGACGCCCTCGGCCGATCGGCCGGGCTGGCGGGCTCAGCTGTGGCGCCGCGAGAGCGACTTCGCCAACACCTCGGTCGCAGTGGCGACCGGGCGGGGATCGACCACGCCGGCCAACGACCAGTTCGCGACCCCGGCCGAGGGCTGGGGCGCCAATGTCGCCCTGCGGCGAGTGGCCGTCGCCCTGGGCAACGGCTTGCTGGAGTGGGAGCTGGGCGCCGACGCCCGGTTCAACGAGGGCGAGACGCGGGAGCTGTTCCGTTTCATGGCCGGGAGCTTCACCCGGGATCGGGTCGCGGGCGGGGAGGCCTCGGTGATCGGCGGCTATGGCGAGGCGTCGTGGACGGCGGGGCCGTGGCTCGTGGCCGGCGGATTGCGGGTCGACGGGTGGGCGAATTCCAGCGGCCGGCGGGTTGAGCGTGATCTGACGACCGGTCAGCCGACCCTGGACGAGGGTTCGCCGGATCGATCGGGCCAGGTGGTCTCGGCGCGGCTGGCGGCGCGGCGTGATCTGGGCGACGGGCTGGCGGCGCGGGCGGCCGCCTATTCCGGCTTCCGGCCGGCGACGCTGAACGAACTGCACAGACCGTTCCGGGTCGGCAACGACCTGACCGAGGCCAACGCGGCCCTGGTTCCGGAAGAGCTCCAGGGCGTCGAGGCCGGCCTGGCCTGGAACGACGAGGCGACCTCGCTGGGCGCGACGGTGTTCTGGAACCGGATCGAGGACGCCATCATCAACGTGACCATCGGCGTCGGGCCGGGCGCCTTCCCGAGGGCGGGCTTCGTGCCGGCGGGCGGGGTGCTGAGGCAGAGGCAGAACGCGGGGACGATCGAGGCGACCGGCGTCGAGCTGACGGCCAGACATCGGGTCGGCGAGCGGCTGACCGTCGATGGGGCTCTGTCGTGGACGGATGCGGAGGTCGATGGCGGGACGTCGGCGGCGCAGCTGACGGGACTGCGCTCGGCCCAGGCGCCGGAGTGGAGCGTCTCGGCGGGGGCGGACTGGCGCGTCGTCGATCGGCTGACGCTGGTCGGGCGGGTGCGATTCGAGAGCCGCCGCTTCGAGGACGATCTGAACAGCCGCGTGCTGGCTGCGGCGACGACGCTGGATGGGCGGGCCGAGTTCGAGGTGCGGACCGGGGTGGTCGCCTGGGTGGCTGCGGACAATCTGTTCGACGCCGAGGTCGAGGTGTCGGAGACGGGCGACGGGGTGGCGGGGTATGGGCCGCCAAGGACCGTCCGCGCGGGGCTGACGCTGAGCTGGTGACGCCCCCGCCTGAGCGGGGCCGCGTCTCACTGCGGGGAACCGACCCTAGAAGCGCGTCCTCACAGTCAGTCTCGCGTTCAGCGGCGCACCCGGCGAGATGTTGAAGTTGTTGTGGGCGTCGGAAAAATAGGTCGTGTCGAACAGGTTCTCAACGTTCAGCTGGACCTGCACGGTGTCACTGACCGCATAGAAGGCCGCGAGGTCGACGCGGGTGAAGGCGGGCAGCCGGGTGGTCGCCGCGCTTGTACGGATGGCGGCGAACTGATCGGACTGGTGGATGACGCCGAGGCCGAGACCCAGCCGGTCGGTGACATCATACCGGTTCCAGAGACTGAACTGATGCTCGGGGACCTGGGCCAGCCGGACTGCGTCGTTGCCCTGCAGCACGGCCTCCTGCCAGGCATAGCCGCCGCTGATCTGCCAGGCCGGTGAAATCCGGCCGGTGATGCCGAGCTCGACCCCGCGGGTACGGGTCTCGCCGACATTGATGGTCACCAACGGATTGACGGGATCCGGCGTGGTCGCGTTCGTGCGGTCCAGCTGAAACACAGCCGCGGTGAGGTTCAGATTGGGTCGGACGTCCCATTTCAGACCCAGCTCGTGGTTGACGAACTCTTCGGGTTCAAGGTTCGCCTGGGTCGTCGACAGGGTCAGGAACTGGTCGCCCGACCGGGGCAGGAAGGACTGGCTGTAGCTGGCAAAGAGGGAGACCTCGGGCCGGGGCTTGAAGATCAGGCCGAGTCGCGGCGACACCTTTTCGTCGGTCCGGGCGAACGGCCGGTCCGGATTGGGCTGGAGGTCGACCCCGTCGATGTCGAAGCGGTCGTATCGCAGGCCGACGACAGCCTCGAACCGGTCACCGAAGCTGATCTGGTCCTGCACATAGGCCGAGACCGACTCCACATGGGAGACCGTATTCCGGGCCGGGGCTGAAAAGACCACCGTCGGGAAGACCGGATTGGCCAGGTTGAAGGTCCGGTTGGACAGGACACCATTCGTCCGCTGGTTGGTGGAGTCCTGATCCCCGTACTCGAGCCCGAACAGGACGATGTGGCCCACGCCGCCGGTCGCCGCGGTCCAGACCAGGTTGCTCTGGATCAGCAGATTCTGGCGAGTGGTCGGATCGCTATAGGCATCCAGCGCCACCGTGCCGGTCCGGGCTGTCGCCGCCGCGCTCGGGAAGACGTTGGTGTAGAGTTTGTCGTAGTCGCCATAGAGGGCCGTGGTCGAGAACGACAGGTCAGGCGTGACGGTGCCGTCGATCCGCAGCTTGACGATGTCGGCCTGCAGAGTGGTGCGGTTGACGCCGGGAACGCCGAAGAACTGGTCACGATAGCCCCGGATCGGCTCGCCTGCGAGCGAAGGCACGCCGCGGTCGGTGACCCGGTCGTCGTCGATATGTTCGTAGGACAGACCGGCCTTCCAGCCGTTGCCGAGGTCGACGGCGACATGCGGGTTCACCGCAAACCGCTCCCCCTCATAGTAATCGCGATGATTGTCGAGTTGCTCGTAGACGGCGTTGATCCGGAACGCGGCCATGGCGCCGATCGGCGCATTCAGGTCTGCAGACAGGTCGTAGGCGCCGAAGCTGTTCGCGCTGGCCCGGAGACCCAGAAACTGTCCGGCCGCGCTGGGCGCCTTCTGGACGCGGTTGATGATCCCGCCGCCACCGCCGCGACCGAAGATCAGGGCATAGGGCCCCTTCAGGATCTCCACCCGCTCCAGATTGTACAGTCCGCGATAGTATTGGGTGTCGTCGCGCACGCCGTCGATGAAGAAGTCGGCCGTGGTGTTCTGGCCGCGCAGGGTGATCTGGTCGCGATTGCCTTCACCCTGTCCCACGGTGACGCCGGGAACGTAGCGCAGGACGTCGCCAAGGCTGTACAGCGCCTGGTCGTCCAGTTGCGCGCGGGTCACCACCGTCACGCTTTGCGGCACGTCGATCAGGGCGGTGTCGGTCTTGGTCGCGGTGACCGAGTTGAGCGCGATATAGCCGCGCGTCACGCCGGTGACGATGATGGGCTCCAGATCGGTCGGGCCAGACTGCGCCAGGGCCGTCGCGGGAAGCGCCGTCAGGAGGGCGGCAGAGGCTGAGATCACTACGCGAAGAGTGACGGCGTTGGGGAGGGACAATGCGACGATCCGGTGTTGAAACTGCGATGCGGTCGCAATAGCAGCCTGGCCGGAGCAGGCAAGCCAATTTGCGAGTTAGTCGCAGTTTCATTCTCAGAGCGCGGGCTGGTCTGCCTCTCCCACAGGGACAGGGGAAGCTTATCCCACCACCGAGATACAGGGTCGCGCGGCGGGGGTCGGTTCCATCCACGGCGGGGCGGGCATGGTCCGATGCGCCTGGGCCAGGGCTTCGGACCAGAGGCGGCCGAGATCCTTGAAGTAGGGATCGTCGGCCTCGATGCGGCGCTGGTCGCCGTGCAGGGCGTCGCGCGGGATCACGATCATGTCGAAGGGCGGTCCGACGGCGATGTTCGAGCGGATGGTCGAATCGAAGCTGATCAGCCCCAGTTTGACCGCCTCGGACATCGGGGTGTCGGGGCGCAGGGCCCGGTCCAGGATGGGTTTGCCATACTTCAACTCGCCGATCTGGAGGTAGGGGGTATCGGTCCCGCACTCGATGAAATTGCCCTGGGCGTAGATCAGGTAGAGGCCCATCTTGCCGCCCTTGATCTGGCCGCCGAGCAGCATGGAGGCCGTGACCTTCAGCGCATCGGCCGCGACCGTCGGCTGAAGGTCCTGGCGCACCTGGTTGAGGCAGTAGCCGACCAGCTGGGCCGCGCGGAACAGGGTCGGGCAGGTCTCGAGCGTTTCCGGCACGTCGTGACCGGGCATGCGCACGCCCTCGGCCAGCATGGCCAGGGCCGTCTGGGTCACCGACAGGTTGCCGGCGGTGGCGATGGAGATGACGCGGTCGCCGGTGATCTCGGTGACGTGCAGCTTCTTGTAGGAGGAGATGTTGTCCACACCGGCGTTCGTGCGGGTGTCGGCGATCATCGCCAGACCCTCATCCACCATCATGCCGACGCAGTAAGTCATAGACAAAGACCGGCCCCGAACCGGGGCCTCCATCCGAATGGAACACTGACGTTAACAGATTCGGGATTCAACACGAGGTTAACGGCGTTCATGATCAGGCCTGCGACTGCTGTTGCTGCTGGGTCTGTTGCATCTGGCGCACACGCAGCGCCACGGTCATGGTCTCGCGCCCCCCGCCGTAGCTGATGCCGCGAATGGGCGAGGCGCCGAGCGCGTCGAGACCGCAGGCGACGCGGACATAGTGTTCGGTCGGACTGATGCCGTTGGCGGCGTCGAAGCCGACCCAGCCCAGATCCTCGACCCAGGCCTCGGCCCAGGCGTGGGCGGCCTCCTGGTTCTCGATCCCGTCGGTGCGGTGCAGGTGGCCGGAGATGTAGCGGGCCGGGATGCCCATGCGGCGGGCGGCCGAGATGAAAATCTGGGCGTGATCCTGGCAGACGCCCTGACGCTGGGCCCAGGCGTCGGCGGCGGTGTGGTCGGCGGTGGTCGAGCCGACCATGAAGGCGACCGTGCTGTTGATGGCCTGCATCAGACGGTGCAGGCGGGCGAGCGTATCACCCTGCTCCCCGACCTCGGCGGCGAGTTGGCGCAACGGTCCGTCGGCGTGGGTCAGGGGAGTGTCGCGCAGGAAGACGAGAGGCGAGAGCCGCTCGGGGCATCCGCGCAGGACGCCGCCGGTGTCCACGGTCGCGATCTCTCCGGTCACCCGCACCATCAGGGCGTTGGTGGGCCGCTCGGTATAGAGGGTGTGTACGATGTTGCCGAAGGCGTCTTCTGAGCGACGCAGGTGGGCGTCGACGTCGGTCTCGATGCGCCAGTCGCGGACCTGCTGGCCCTCGGTCGAGCGCGGCGTCAGGCGCAGCACCTGGACGATGAACCGGGCGGCGCGGTCGTAGGCGTAGCGGGTTTCGTGATCGATCCGGATACGCATCAGACGAGGTACTGATCGTGGACGGCCGCAGCCAGGGCGTTGTTCTCGCTGAGGAAGGCCAGGATGTATTCGTGCAGGCCGGACTGGAAGATCTGTTCGATATTGGTCTCGTTGAACCGCGTCAGTCGGGCCGAGGCGATGCGCTGGGCCGGGCCGCGGCGCCCGTAGTCGGTGGCCAGCCGGTCCAGATAGGAGACGATCATCCCCTGACAGCTGGCCAGGGACCGCGGCATCTGGCGGTTCAGCACCATCAGGTCGGCGACCAGCCAGGGGCGCACAGACTCCCGATAGACCCAGCGGTAGGCGGTCAGGGCGGAGACCTCGCGCAGCAGGGTGGTCCATTGGAAATAGTCGAGCTGGCCGCCGACCCGTTCTCCGGCCGGAAGCAGCAGGTGGTATTTGACGTCCAGCAGACGGGCGGTGTTGTCAGCCCGCTCGATCGCCATGCCGAGGCGCAGGAACCAGTAGGCGTCGTTGCGCAGCATGGTCCGTGACGAGGCGCCCTCGACGGCGAGGCTCACGTTCTTCACCCATTCGAGGAAACGGACGAAGTCATCGCGTTTGGTCGGTTCGCCGAATTCGTTGAGGCCGTTCCAGGCTCCGTTGATCGCCTCCCACAGCTCGATGGTCAGGGCGGTGCGGACCGACCGGGCGTTGGTGCGGGCGGCCGTGATGCAGGCCCTGATCGAGGAGGGATTGTCCGGGGCGAAGGCCAGAAATTCGCGGACCGACTTCTCCGAAGGGGTGCGGCCGCTGGCCGCGAACTGACGCGATACGCCGGCCGAGGCGATGGCCGAGGCCCAGGCGTTGGCGGCGGCGCCGTCGCGGGCCGGCAGGGCGGCCAGACGCACGGCGGCCTCGAGGATGCGCGCCAGGAAGTCGGCGCGCTCCATATAGCGGCCGGTCCAGTACAGGCTCTCTGCGGTGCGGCTCAGCATTCTATTCCTCCCCCATCGGGGGAGGGGGACCGCGGCGCGCTTGCGCCGTGGTGGAGGGGGCTGGCAGCGCATGATTGCGTCGGGCGCACAGCCTCGATCGACGGTTGGGGAAAGCATCCGAAACGGTGTCCGGGGCGGACCCCCTCCACCGCTTCGCGGTCCCCCTCCCCCGATGGGGGAGGAATGTTGCGGCCTCAGTCATCCAGCACCCAGGTGTCCTTGGTCCCGCCGCCCTGGCTGGAGTTGACCACCAGCGAGCCCTGTTTCAGCGCCACACGCGTCAGGCCACCCGGCGCGACGCGGATACCGGCGGGGCTGGACAGGACGAACGGGCGCAGGTCGACGTGGCGGGGCGACAGGCCGCCGCTGCTGTCGAGCGTCGGGGCGGTCGACAGGGCCAGGGTCGGCTGGGCGATGAAGTCGTCGGGATCGGCGATCAGCTTGGCGCGGAAGGCCTCGATCTCGGCCCTGGTCGAGGCAGGGCCGACCAGCATGCCGTAGCCGCCGGAGCCGCCGACCTCCTTGACGACCAGTTCGGGCAGCTTGTCGAGGACCTCCTTGAGCGCGTCCGGCTCGCGGCAACGCCAGGTGGGAACGTTGCCCAGGATCGGGTCGCCGCCGGAGAAGAAGCGGATGATCTCGGGCATATAGGTGTAGACCGCCTTGTCGTCGGCGACGCCGGTGCCGACCGCGTTCGACAGGGTGACGTTGCCGGCGGTGTAGGCCGCCATCAGCCCGGGCACGCCGACCGTGGAGTCCGGACGGAAGGTCAGGGGATCGATCCAGTCGTCGTCGACGCGGCGATAGATGACGTCGACCCGCTTTGGGCCCTCGGTCGTGCGCATGAAGACGATGTCGTCATTGACGAACAGGTCTCCGCCCTCGACCAGTTCGACGCCCAGTTTGTCGGCCAGGAAGCTGTGTTCGTAGTAGGCCGAGTTGAAGGGGCCGGGCGTCAGGACGACGACGTTCGGATCGGCGCCGGCGTGGTCCGGGGCGCTGGCGCGGAGGCTGGCCAGCAGCATGTCGGTATAGGTCTCGACCGGGCGGATGCGGTGCTCGGCGAAGAGGTCGGGGAACAACCGCATCATCATCTCGCGGTTCTCCAGCATGTAGGAGACGCCCGACGGCGTGCGGCAATTGTCCTCCAGCACCACGAACCCGTCCTCGCCCGTCCGGACCAGGTCGACGCCGCAGATGTGGGTCCAGATGTCGCCCGGCGGACGCCGGCCCTGCATCTCCGGCCGATAGTGTGGGTTGGTGAAGATCAGTTCGGCCGGGACGATGCCGGCGCGGATGCACTCCTGCGGGCCGTAAACGTCTTTCAGGAAGGCGTTGATCGCGCTGACGCGCTGCTTCAGCCCCTTTTCCAGCTCATCCCATTCGGACTTGCCGATGATGCGCGGCACCACGTCGAAGGGGATGAGACGCTCGTTCGATTCAACGTCGCCATAGACCGCGAAGGTCACGCCCATGCGGCGGAAGAACAACTCCGCCTGACGCGACCGGGCCTGGAGCAGGTCCGGCGGCGCGGTTTCGAGCCACCGGGCAAGCGTCCGGTAGCTCTTTCGGACCTCCTGGGATCCGGCATGGCCTGACATTTCGTCGAACGTGACGGTCGCTCCCGAACCTGGCGGCCACTCTGGTGACGGGGGCAGCGTGGACCGGGCAACAACCGATACGCAACAGTTTTGTTGCGGTGCGGAATTATTCCTCCCCCATCGAGGGAGGGGGGGGTCTGACGGGTCACGACATCCCGGCGCATCGGGGCAAGCTTTGCCAGGAAGGGGTTCTGGAGCGGGAAGGCGACGCCCTCGTCCGCAAGAGGGAGGGTCGTGACTCAGGCCTTGACCGTTCCACTGTTACAGCATAGTGGAACGCGCAGATGTCCGATCCTCTTTCCCGCAAGGCCGTGAACAAGGCCGCCGACGACCGGATGGCGCTGTACGACGCCCTCCTGTCGCTGAAGACGCCTGCCGAGCTGGACGCCTTCCTGTCCGACCTGTGCACCCCCGCCGAACTGCGCGCCTTCGCCGAGCGCTGGGCCGTGGCGAGACTGCTGGACGAGAAGTCCAGGACCTATCGCGAAATCGCCGTGGAAGCGGGCGCCAGCCCGACAACCGTCGTCCGCGTCGCGCGTTTCCTGCGCGAAATGAACCATCAGGGCTATCGCCTCGTCCTGGACCGAATGAACAAGAAAGCCTGACTTCCCCATGAGTACCGTACAGGGGCGACTTCGCATCGCCGTGCAGAAATCCGGCCGCCTGGCCGACCGCAGCCTCGACCTGGTGCGGGACGCCGGCCTTCGCGTCGTGAAGGGCGCCAACGACCTGCTCTACAAGGTCGAGAACTATCCGATCGACCTGCTGCGGGTGCGCGACGACGACATCCCGACCTTCGTGGCGGATGGAGTCTGCGACCTCGGCATCGTCGGCGAGAATGTGCTGGAGGAAGGCAAGAACGGTGGCGCGAACGCCTCGGTGATCATGCCGCTGGGTTTCGGCAAGTGCACGCTGAAGCTCGCCTGCCCGCCCACGCTCGACTACGCTGGACCGACCTCTCTGGAGGGGCTGCGGATCGCAACCTCCTATCCGAAGATCCTCAGGCGTTATCTGGATGAGCGTGGGATCGGCGCCGAGACCGTCGTCATGCGCGGGGCCGTCGAGGTGGCCCCCCGGCTGAAACTGGCCGCGGCGATCTGCGACCTGGTTTCCACGGGAGCAACGCTGGAAGCCAACGGCCTGATCGCCAAGGAGACGGTGTTCGAAAGCCAGGCCGTGCTGATCCGGTCGCCCGTGGCGCCGGAGCCGGGGCTGCAGCACCTGCTGGATTCGATCATCGAGCGGATGGCCGGCGTGGTGTCCTCGCAGGGGGCCAAATATGTCATGCTGAACGCCCCGCGCTCAGCCCTGGACGAGATCACGGCGATCCTGCCGGGCGCCGGCGCGCCGACGGTGATGCCGCTGATGGGCCGGGACGATGCGGTCGCGGTCCACGCCGTGTGTCAGGAGGCCGTCTTCTGGGAGACGCTGGAGAAGCTGAAGCGGGCGGGCGCCTCGGCCATCCTGGTCCTGCCGATCGAGAAGATGATGTGATGAAGCGGTTCGACTGGTCATCGCTGGATGCGGCGGAGCGGAAAGACGCCCTCGCGCGGCCGAAACGGCGCTCGGAAACGCGTGTCGGCGACGTCGTGCGCGCGATCTTTGACGACGTGCAGGCGCGCGGCGGCGAGGCCGTGACCGAGTGGGCGATCAAGCTGGACGGCGCGCCGCCGCGGCGCATCGCCATCACCGACGCCGTGGTCGCCGAGGCGCGCAACGCCCTGCCCCCGGCGGATACGCGGGCGCTGCGGGTCGCGGCGGAGAATGTGCGCGTCTTCCATCAGGCCACGACGCCCGAGGATTCGAAACGGGTCGAGACGACGCCGGGCGTGACCTCGCGGATTGTCTGGCGCCCCATCGGCGCGGCCGGTCTCTATGCGCCCGGCGGGACGGCGCCGCTGTTCTCGTCCCTGTTGATGCTGGCCATTCCGGCGGGCGTCGCGGGCGTGACGACCCGCGTCGCCGTGACCCCGCCGTCGAAGGACGGTTCGGCGCATCCGGCGATGATCCTCGCCGCCGCCGAGGCCGGGCTCGACGCCCTGTGGCTGCTGGGTGGAGCGCAGGCGATCGCCGCCATGACCTTCGGCGTGACGCTCGACGACGGCGAGATTCCCGCCTGCGACAAGCTGTTCGGGCCGGGCAACGCCTATGTGGCCGAGGCGAAACGCTATGCCTCGTCGCTGCCCGGCGGGCCGTCGGCGGACATGCCGGCGGGGCCTTCGGAACTGCTGGTCATCGCCGACCGGTTCGCCGATGCGGAGTTGGTCGCGGCCGACCTGCTGAGCCAGGCCGAACACGACGCCGACGCCCAGGTGGTGCTGGTCGCCGACCGGGCCGCGACGATCGACACGGTGCTCGAAGCGGTCGAGGAGCAGGTCTCCACCCTGCCCCGCGAAGCCATCGCGCGCGCGTCTCTGGCCGAGGCGCGGGCGGTGCTGGTCGGCGATCTGGCCGAGGCCGTGGCGGTGTCGAACCTCTATGGCCCCGAGCACCTGGCCCTGCATGTCGAGGACGCCGAAAAGCTGGTGCCCTCCATTCGTGCGGCGGGCGCGGTCTTCGTCGGGCGCTGGGCGGCCGAGACCCTCGGCGACTATGCGGCGGGGCCGAGCCATGTCCTGCCGACCGACGGCGGCGCACGGACGCTGGGCGGGATCACCACGTCCAGCTTCATGACCTCAATGTCGGTGCAGACGGTGACCGAGGCCGGCGCCGAACGGCTGGGGCCGATCGCGGCGCGGCTGGCGCGGCTCGAGGGGCTGGAGGCCCACGCCCGCGCAGCAGATCTGAGGAGCGTGGGATGAGACCTGCCCTGACAATCCTCCCCCATCGGGGGCTTGCGGTCGGCTCGTATACGAGCCGATCCTCAAGGCTCGAAGCGAAGCGTAGAGACGGAGGGGGCTCGCCCTGGACTCCGCATTCGCGGCCAACCCCCTCCACCGCGGAGCCTGTCGTCCGGCCGAGCGGAGCTCGGACCGGGGGGCGGTCCCCCTCCCCCTATGGGGGAGGACTACGATGACCCTGCCCGCCCCCTATGCCCCCCTCGTCTCCGGCGGCGAGGGCCTGGAGAACTATCCCGGCGAGGCGTCGGCGCTGCAGGCGCGGATGGCCCAGGTCTATGGCGTCGCGGCCGATCAGGTGCTGGCGGTGCGCGGGCTGACGCACGGCCTGGAACTGGTCTGGCGACTGGCGGCGCGCGACGGCCGGTCGGTCGAGGCGCCCGACGCCGAGCCCTATGCCGGGCTGGGCCGTATCTATCGCGCCAGCGACGGCGAGCGGGCGGCGGTCGTGATCCGCGCTCTGGGCTCACCGGAAGCCGTGGCCGAGATCGCGGAACGGGTCGCGCCGGCCTTGCTGGTCGTCGACGAGGGGCTGGTCGAGTTCGCGGATGCGCCGTCGGCGACGACCCTGATCGCGGACCACGCCAATCTGGTCGTGCTGCGCAGCCTGTCGCTGGCCTATGGGCTGGCCGGGGCGCGGGTCGGGGCGGCGCTGGGTCAGGCGCACACCCTGGCACGGCTGGCGGAGGTGGTCGAACCCTACGCCCTGCCCGAGCCTGTGGTGCGGCTGGCGATCCAGGCCCTGGACCCGTCGCGGATGATCGAGACGGCGGGGCGGATCGCGGCCGTGCGGCGCGAACGGGAGCGGCTGGCCCGCGAGATCGGCCGGGCCATGGTCGTCGAGAGCGGCGTCGGGCCGATCCTGATGGCGCGGCCATCGGACATCGAGGCGACGTTGGCCGAGCTGACGAGATACGGCGTGGCGGCGGACCGTTCTGGCGACCGGTTGAGGCTGCCGGTTTCGATCAAGGCGGAGGTCAACGACCGGCTGTTGACGGCGCTCGGTCTGGCGCCGGCCAAGACGCGGCCGCACCGGGTCGGGCAGGCCGTGCGCGACACGAAAGAGACGCGCATCGTCTGCGCCGTCGATCTCGACGCGACCGGGCCGATCAGGATCGAGACCGGCGTCGGCTTCTTCGACCACATGCTGGAACAGGTGGCGGCGCACGGCGGGTTTTCGCTGCGCCTGCAATGCGAAGGCGATCTGCACACGGATCCGCACCACACGATCGAGGACAGCGCCATCGCCCTGGGCCAGGCGCTGAAACAGGCGCTGGGCGAGCGGCGCGGCATCCAGAGGTATGGCTTCGTCCTGGCGATGGACGAGGCCCAGGCCAAAGTGGCCATCGACCTGTCGGGACGGCCCTATCCCCTGTTCGAGGGGACGTTCGCGACGCCCTTCATCGGTGAATATCGCACCGACCTGACGGCCCACGTCTTCCGCTCGCTGGCTGAGGCCATGGGGGCGGCGGTGCATATCTCGGTCACCGGCGACGACGACCACCACAAGACCGAGGCCGCCTACAAGGGCTTCGGCCGGGCGCTGCGGCAGGCCATCCGGGTCGAGGGCGACGCCGTGCCGAGCACCAAGGGGGTGCTGTGATGGCCGCATCATTCCTCCCCCGTCGGGGGAGGGGGACCGCGAAGCGGTGGAGGGGGCCAGCCCCGGACACCATGTTCTCTGCGAGCCCCCTCCGCCATGGCGCAAAGCGGCGCCGCGCCACCTCCCCCAATGGGGGAGGATTTAAATGACCGTCGCCATCGTCCATCTCGGCGCGGGGAACACCGCGTCCGTCCAGTTCGCGCTGGAGCGGCTGGACGCCGAAGTCGTCGTGACCTCGGACGCCGCCGTGATCGCGGAGGCCGAGCGCATCGTCCTGCCGGGCGTCGGGGCGGCGGGCTACGCCATGGAGCGGATGGGCGCCCTCGGCCTGACCGACATCATCAAGAGGTTCGAACGGCCGCTGCTGGGCCTGTGCCTCGGCCAACAACTGCTGTTCGCCGAGAGCGAGGAGAACGGCGGGGCGACGATGCTCGGGTTCATTCCCGGACGGGTCACCCGGATGCCTGTTCGCGACGACCTGCCGGTGCCGCACATGGGCTGGTCCCAGCTCCATGGGCTGGCCGACGACCCGATCCTGCAGGGCGTTCGCCAGGGCGACTATGCCTATTTCGTGCATTCCTACGTCTGTCCCGACACCGATGCGACCATCGCCTGCGCCGAATACGGCGCCGAGGTTCCGGCCATGGTGCGACGCGGCAATCGCTGGGGCTGCCAGTTTCACCCGGAGCGTTCGGCGAAGGCCGGCGCGCAAATCTTGCGAAACTTCCTGGAGCTCGACGCATGATCGTCTATCCCGCCATCGATCTGCGGAACGGCGTCTGCGTGCGGCTGATGCACGGCCGGTTCGATCAGGTGACCGAGTATGATCAGGTCCCGGCCGCGCGGCTGGCGGCGTTCGTCGCCGAGGGCGCGACCTGGATCCACATCGTCGACCTGGACGGCGCCGAGGCAGGCCGCGCGGTGCAGCATGCCCTGGTCGGCGAACTGGCCGGCAGTATCGAGGTCAAGATCCAGTCGGGCGGCGGCGTGCGCGACGTCGACGATGTGGAGCGGCTGCTGGCAGCGGGCGTGTCGCGGGTCGTGGTCGGATCGCTGGCGGTCAGCAATCCGGTCGTGGTGGCGGGATGGCTGGAGCGGTTCGGCCCGGATCGGATCACTCTGGCGTTCGACGTTCGGGTCGGCGAGGACGGGGTTCCCGTACCCTCGCTGAAGGGCTGGACCAAGGCGGCGGGGCTGGACCTCTGGGCGGCGCTGGATCGCTATCCTGTCGGGACGCTGAAACATGTGCTGATCACCGACGTGGGCCGGGACGGGGCGCTGACAGGGCCGAATCTGGAGCTGCTGGCCGAAGTGCTGGAGCGGCGGCCGGAGCTGAAGGTGCAGGCATCGGGCGGGGTCTCCTCGCTGGAGGACCTGCGGGCGGCGAAGGCCATCGGCTGCGACGGCGCTATCGTCGGGCGGGCGATCTATGAGGGCCGGTTCACCGCGCTTCAGGCGATCGAGGCTGTGAGTTGACCGCCGCCTCCCGTCTCAAGAAGCGCGCCGTCCAATGACGGCTCGACGCATCATCCCCTGCCTGGACGTCAAGGACGGCCGGGTCGTGAAGGGCGTGCGCTTCGAGGGGCATGTCGACATGGGCGACGCCTGCGAACTCGCCGCCCGCTATCGCGACGAGGGCGCCGACGAACTGGTCTTCTATGACATCACCGCGAGCCCCGAGGGGCGGACGCTGGACTATGGCTGGGTGCGGGATATCGCGCGGCTGCTGGACATTCCCTTCTGCGTGGCGGGCGGAATCCGCAGCGTGGATCAGGCGGCCGCCTGTCTCGACAACGGGGCGGACAAGGTCTCGATCAACTCGCCGGCACTGGAACGGCCGGGGCTGATCTCCGAGATAGCCGAGCGGCTGGGGTCGCAGTGCGTGGTCGTCGGCGTCGATAGTCGGCGCGAGGACGGCGACTATGTCGTGCACAAATACACCGGCGATCCCGATGCGCGGCGCCTCGCCGGGCGGCGGACGATGGACTGGATCGTCGAGGCGCAGGAGCGCGGCGCCGGCGAGATCGTGCTGAACTGCATCGACCAGGACGGGGTGCGCAAGGGCTATGACACGGCGCAGCTGGCCGACGCGCGGGCGCGGCTGACCATCCCTCTGGTGGCCTCGGGTGGGGCCGGGGCGGCGTCACATTTCCTCGACGTGTTCGCTCCTCTTTCCGAAGGTGGGGCGAACGTGTCGGGCGCGCTGGCGGCCAGCGTATTCCACTCCGGACAGATCACGGTGCCGGATCTCAAGGCGTTCCTGGCGGGCGCGGGTGTTGAGGTGCGGCAGTGACGACCCTCTGCATGCATCCCCGCGAAGGCGGGGACCAAGCTTTTCAAACGATCGGGCAGAGCCCGGCGCGTCCCTCACATCAATCCCGGACGCCGTGCGTCGCAAAAGAACTGGGTCCCCGCCTTCGCGGGGATGCACGGAACCTAAGATGATCGATCCATCCAGCCTCGACTTCGCAAAGGGCGCCGGCCTGATCCCGGCCGTGGTGCAGGACGCCGACACCCTCCAGGTGCTGACGCTCGCCTATATGGATCGGGCGGCGCTGGAGGAGACGATCGAGAGCGGCGAGGCGACCTTCTTCTCGCGCTCGCGGGGCGGCCGTTGGCGCAAGGGCGAGACGTCCGGCAACCGGCTGACGGTCGTGTCGATCACGCCCGACTGCGACGGCGACGCCCTGGTGCTGGCGGTGCGGCCGATGGGACCGGCCTGTCACCTCGGGACGACCAGCTGTTTCGGCGATGCGGACGCGCCGGGCCTGGGCCGTATCGCGCGGCTGGAACGGACCATCGCAGAACGCGCGAGCGCCGATCCGGAGAGCAGCTGGACGGCGAAACTCCTGGCGCAGGGGCCCAAGCGGGCCGCACAGAAGGTCGGCGAGGAGGGCGTGGAGACGGCCCTGGCCGGCGCCGCCGGGCCTGATGAAGAGGTCGCATCCGAAGCGGCGGACCTGATCTACCACTTGCTCGTTCTGTTACGGGCGCGTCACTTGTCGTTTCAGGCGGTGCTGGACGTGTTGGCCTCGCGCGAGCGACCGGCCAAACAACCACAATAGACGACGGGGCCTCGTCCCCGACAGGGAGACAGGCAAGCATGACGGCTCTAGTGCTGTTCGGCGGCGGCGGCGATCTGGCGATGCGCATGCTGCTGCCCTCGCTTTATTTCCTGGAGCACGATGGCCTGTTGCCGGACGGGCTGAAAATCATCGGCGCGGCCCGTTCCGAGGAGAGCCGGGACGAGTATGTCGAGAAGGTCCGCGCGGCCGTCGAAGGCAAGGCCAAGGCCGACGACGCCTGGGATGACGCCAGCTGGAGCCGGATGAAGGCGCGCCTCGACTATCTCGCCGTCGACGCCACCTCGGCGGAGAGCCTGAAGCCGCTGAAGGACAAGGTCGGGCCGGGCGCCTGCACCAGCTTCCTGGCGGTGTCGCCGTCCCTGTACGCCAGGATCGTCACCGCGATGCGGGCGGCGGGTCTGGCCGAGGCCGACGACAAGGTGGTGCTGGAAAAACCGGTCGGTCGCGACCTGGAGAGTTTCCGCGCCATCGACGACGCGGTCGCCGATGCGTTCAGCGAGAACCAAGTGTTCCGCATCGACCACTACCTCGGCAAGGAGACGGTCCAGAACCTGATCGCGCTTCGGTTCGGCAACGTCATCTTCGAGCCGCTGTGGAACAACCTGTCGATCGACCATGTCCAGATCACGGTCGGCGAGACCGTCGGGGTCGGCGACCGCTGGCCCTACTACGACGAGTACGGCGCCCTGCGGGACATGCTGCAGAACCACATGCTGCAGCTGTTGTGTCTGGTGGCGATGGAGCCGCCGTCTGACCTCGATCCGGACTCGGTGCGCAACGAGAAGGTCAAGGTCATCCGGTCCCTTCGCCCCATCACCGAAGAGGACGCCGAACGCACCACCGTGCGGGGCCAGTATGTTTCGGGCACCGTCGAGGGCCAGCGCGTTCCGGGCTACGACGAGGAGCGCGGGGCGGACTCGGACACCGAGACCTTTGTCGCCATCCGCGTGGACATCGACAACTGGCGCTGGGCCGGTGTGCCGTTCTTCCTGCGCACCGGAAAGCGTCTTCCCGAGAAGCGGACCGAGATCGTCATCCAGTTCAAGCCGGTGCCGCACTCGATCTTCGGCGACAACGGCCACGAGGAAGACAGCGCCAACCGCATGGTCATCGAGCTGCAGCCCGAGGAAGACATCTCCCTGACGGTCATGAACAAGAAGCCGGGTCTGGATCAGCGGATGCAGCTTCAGCCGATCCAGATGAGTCTGTCGTGGGGCGTCGGCGGGGCCGGGGACAAGCCCCCGCGCCGCCGGATCGCCTATGAGCGGCTGCTGCTCGATGCGCTGAACGGGGATTCGACCCTGTTCGTGCGCCGCGACGAGGCGGAAAAGGCCTGGGAATGGGTCGACGGCGTGTCGCAGGCCTGGGTCGACGGCAAGGTCAAGCCGCAGCCTTATAGGGCGGGAACGTGGGGCCCGGATACCGCCGACATGCTGATGGTGCGAACCGGCCGGGACTGGAACACGCAAGCATGACCCGCTTCACTCCGTGCATTCCCGCGAACGCGGGGACCCAGGCCTTTGGGCGATCAGCGGCGCCGTGTGAGCCCAGCCGCCAACGGACCTTGTGCCTCACGACAGAACTGGGTCCCCGCCTTCGCGGGGATGCACGGAAATAAGATGGCCGAAATCGAGACCTTCCCCATCATCGAGGCCTGGGCCGCCACCATCGCCGGGCGGCTGGAGGAAACCCTGGCCGCCGCCGTCCTCGCCAACGGCAGGGCCCTGTTCGCCGGTCCCGGCGGGTCGACCCCCTCACCTGTCTATGCCCGCCTGGCCCAGGCGGATATCGGCTGGGACAAGATCGCGGTCACCCTGGTGGATGAGCGCTATGTGCCCGAGACCGACCCGAAATCGAACGCGCGGCTGATCAAGGCTGTGCTGCTGCAGGGGCCGGCGTCACGGGCGACCTTCATTCCGCTGTACCATTCCGAGGTCACGGTCGACCGGGCGGCGGCGGTGGCGGCGCACGGGCTGGCCGCGGCCGGCGAGCGGTTAGACGCAGTGCTTCTGGGCATGGGCGAGGACGGGCACATCTGTTCGATGTTCCCCGGCAGCCCGACGCTGAAGACCCTGTTGTCGCCGACGCTGAAGCCCACGGTGCTGGGCGTGCCGCACGGGCGTGACGGGATGGCGCCGAGCTTGGAGCGGATCTCGATCAACCTGCCGTACCTGATGTCGGCGGGTCGGGTGATCCTGGGCCTGAAAGGCGCAGCCAAGCGTTCGGTGTTCGAGCGGGAGGCCCAGGGCGATCCGGCCGTGCAACCGATCGCGGCGATGATCGCCGCGAAGGTCCCGCTCGAAATCGTCTGGACGGAGGCGAACTGATGGCTCTTCACCCTGTCGTGGCGGAAGTCACCCAACGCATCATCGAACGCTCGAGAGAGACGCGGACCGACTACATCCGCCGCATGGATGCGGCGCGGGACAGCGGCATCGGCCGGGCCAAGCTGTCGTGCGCCAACTGGGCCCACGCCTTCGCGGGCCAGACCATCGTCGACAAGCTGAAGGTGATGGACGGCAAGACGCCCAACGTCGGCATCGTCACCGCCTACAACGACATGCTGTCGGCGCATCAGCCGTTCGAACGCTTCCCGGATGTGATCCGCAAGGCCACCCGCGAGGTCGGCGCGACGGCCCAGGTCGCCGGCGGCACCCCCGCCATGTGCGACGGCGTCACCCAGGGTCGGCCGGGGATGGAACTGTCGCTGTTCAGCCGCGACGTCATCGCCATGTCGGTCGGGGTCGCCCTGACCCACGACGCCTTCGACGCGGCCATGATGCTGGGCGTCTGCGACAAGATCGTGCCGGGCCTGTTCATGGGGGCGCTGGCGTTCGGCCACCTGCCCGTCGTCTTCGCCCCCGCCGGACCGATGCCCTCGGGCATCCCCAATGCCGAAAAGGCGCGGGTGCGGGCCGAATACGCCCAGGGCAAGGTCGACCGCGACGTCCTCCTGGCCAGCGAGGTCGGCTCCTACCATTCGCCGGGCACCTGCACCTTCTACGGCACGGCCAACTCCAACCAGATGATGATGGAGCTGGGCGGCCTGCACATGCCGTCGACCGCCTTCGTTCACCCGGAGACGGGCCTGCGCGACGCCCTGACGGCGGCCGCCGCAAAGCGAGCGGTCGAACTGGCCGTCAGCGGCGAAGGCCGCATGGCCGACGTCATCGACGAGAAATCCATCGTCAACATGATCGTGGCCCTGCTCGCCACCGGCGGATCGACCAACCACGCCATCCACCTGGTCGCCATGGCGCGGGCGGCAGGGGTGCTGATCGACTGGACCGACATGGACCAGCTGTCGTCCGTGACCCCGTTGCTGGCCCGGATCTATCCGAACGGATCAGCCGATGTGAACGCCTTCCAAGCGGCGGGCGGCGTCGCCTTCGTGGCGCGGGAACTGGCCCGGGCAGGTCATATCCATTCCGACGTCACCACCATCATGGGCCGGGGCATCCATCATTATTTCCAGGAGCCGGCGATGATCGACGGCGAACTGGGCTGGAAGGATGGCGTGGCCGAGAGCCTGGACCGCGACATCCTGCGTCCCGCCTCCGACCCCTTCGACAGCGAGGGCGGCCTGCGGCTGGTCAAGGGCAACCTCGGCAGGGCAGTGATCAAGATCTCGGCCGTGAAGCCGCAGCATCGAAGGGTCGAAGGCCCCGCACGGGTTTTCGACGCCCAGGAAGACGTGCTGGCGGCCTTCCAGCGCGGCGAACTGGATGCAGGCGGCGTGATCGTCCTGCGCTTCCAGGGGCCGAAGGCCAACGGCATGCCGGAACTGCACTCCCTCTCGCCCCTGATGAGCGTGCTGCAGGATCGCGGCGTGCCGATCGCCCTCGTCACCGACGGCCGGATGTCGGGCGCCTCGGGCAAGACCCCGGCGGCCATCCATGTGACGCCGGAAGCGCTGGAGGGTGGGCCGCTGGCCTATGTGCTCGAGGGCGACATCGTCCGACTGGACGCCGAGGCCGGGGTCCTGGCCATCGACGCCGACCTGACCACACGCGAGCGGGCACGGCCGAACTCGGTGCAGAGCTGGGGCTATGGCCGCGAGTTGTTCGGCGCCTTCCGCGCGGCCGTGTCGTCGGCCGAGCGCGGCGCCTCGATCTGTTTCGCGGCCGAACCGACGCAGCAGCAACCCGAGATCCGCGATGTCGCCGATCCCAATGTGCACAACCGGGAGATCGACGCATGAGCGACAGCCCCCTTCTCGTCGGCGATGTCGGCGGAACGAATGCCCGCTTCGCCCTCGCCCGCATGGTCGACGGACAGATCACGCTGGACCACCACGAGAGCTTCCCGGCCGAACAGTATCCGACCTTCCTGAAAGGGGTCGCGGCCTTCATCGATGGCTGCGAGGTCAAACCCTCGGGAGGCGTCATCGCCGTGGCCGGACCCGTGACCGACGGGGCCATCGACCTGACCAACAGCCCTTGGGCGGTGTCTGAAGCCGAGCTTCAGACCCTGGGCCTGAACCCTGTGCGGCTGATCAACGACTTCGAAGCCCTGGCCTGGGGCGCGCCGGTCGTGCCGGCAGCGGATCTGGCGCATCTGGGCGGCCCGACCGAAGGCGATCCGCATTCCGCCATCGCGGTGCTGGGCCCCGGCACCGGCTTCGGCGTCTCGGCCCTCGCGCGGGATATCCACAGCCGGGAGATCGCCCTGCCGTCCGAAGGCGGCCACGCCTGTTTCGCGCCGGGCGATCCGGTCGAGGACGAAATCCTGCGCATCCTGCGCCAGCGCTACGACCGGGTGTCGATCGAGCGGCTGATCTGCGGTCCGGGCCTGCTGAACATGCACCGGGCCCTGGCCCAGATCGACGGCCGCGAGACCCATATCGATGATCCTGCCCAGATCACGAACGAGGCTCTGGCCGACCCGCGCAGCCACTGTGGCGCCACCCTGGCCCGGTTCTGCGCCATCCTGGGCGCCGTGGCCGGCGACGTGGCGTTGACGATGGGTTCGCGGGGCGGGGTCTATATCGCCGGCGGAATCGCGCCGCGCATCCTGTCCTTCCTGAAGGCCAGCCCCTTCCGTGAGCGGTTCGAGAGGAAGGGCCGGTTCCGGGACTATATGGCCGATATCCCGACCTGGGTGATCACCCACAAACAGGCCGCTCTGCTCGGGGCCGCACGGGTCGCCTTTGCCGACATCGCGTAACGTCGATCATATTTTTCTTCACGCACCCGTGAACCTTCCGTGAGGCCGCGCATTTTTCCGGCTTCACTGGAAGGAATTCCCCATGCGTAAACTGATCATCGCCTCCGCCGCCATCGCCCTGGCCGGCTCGCTCGCCGCCTGTGGCGAATCCGCCGCCGACAAGTCTGCCGAAGTCCAGGCCGACGCCTTGGAGCAGCAGGCCGCCGCCGCTCCGACCGAACAGCAGGAAACCGCCCTGAACGCCGAAGCCGACCGAATCGAGCAACAGGCCGGCAACGCCGACGGCGGCATGACCACCTCGAACACGCCGAACACCTCGCCGTCCGACCCGGCCGCTCCGGCCGCCCCGGTCACGACGCCGCCGGCGAACTAAGGAGCGCTGTCGGGGTTTCATGAGCCCCGCCTGTCCTTTGGAAGGTTCACGGAGCCCCCGTCGCGAAAGCGGCGGGGGTTTTCGTTTGGCCGGTCAGAGCTTCTTCGGCGGCATGGGCACGAAGGCGCTCGTGCGGCGGATGTAGTCGGCGTATTTCGGCCGGGACTTGCCGATGGCCTTCTCGGTGATGCCGATCCCCGACCAGCGGGTCAGGGTGAAGGTCAGGAAGATCGGCCCGACCACCGAGGCGATCCCGACCCAGCCGGTCTCGGCCGCGATCAGCCACAGCCCCCACCAGACGCAGGCGTCGCCGAAATAATTGGGGTGGCGAGTGTAGCGCCACAGGCCCGTGTCCAGCACCTTGCCCTTGTTTTTCGGATCCTTGCGGAAGGCCGCCAGCTGGGCGTCACCGACGCTCTCGAAACCAATTCCGACGACGACGACGAGGGCGCCGATCCAGCCGAGCCAGCCGATCGGCCCGTGTTCGACCTGGCCCAGTTGCACCGGCAGGGAGGTCAACCACCCCAGAAACGCCTGGGGCAGGAAGACGAACAGCAGGGCGGTCTTGCCGAAACTCCAGCCGTGCTCCCTCTCCTGGGTCTCGACGATCTCGGCATAGCGGCCGTCGACGCCGTTCGCGCGCCACCGGCGCAGCAGGTGCCAGGCCAGGCGGACGGCCCAGACGGCGCAGAGCCAGAGCAGCAGGAATTTTCGGGTCTGATCGCCGTCGGTGCGGGGGAAGGTGATCAGGGCCAGGAGCAGCATCCCCAAGGGCCAGACGCCGTCGATGAAGCTGACGTCCTTCAGCCGCAGCGCCAGCCCCCAGAGGGCCAGCATCACGACGACGAGGACGGCCAGGTTGAGACCCAGCAGGGCGGCGAGTTCAGGCAGGGTCATGCGACAGAAACGCTAGCATGACCTGCACGGATGCGTCGCCTCAGTCGACGCACAGAGTCGGGCCCGCGCGGCCGTTCTCGATCGGCGTGTTGCAGCCGAACGGCAGGTCATTGGGGGCGCAGACGCCGGTGACCGCTCCCTCGCGCGGACCGGCGGTCTCGGCGCGGCAGTCGCCGAGGCAGTCGTCGCCGTCGCGGCAGACCTTGCCCGCGTCCCGGAAGGGCACGACGCAGCGCGAGGTCTGCAACCGGCCGACGCGCATGATCTCCCCGCCCCGCGCGGCGCAAGCCGCCCCGGCGGTCTGGGTCGGGGCGCCGGCATCCGGGGCCTGTTCAGCCATCGGCGAGCAGGCTGCGGACAACAGGGCGAGGGCGACGATCAGGATGCGCATGGATAGTCCTTAGCTTATTTGGAGACGTCGCCCCTGGCGAAGCCGGTCCAGACGTCGTCGTAGTCGAGCTGCATCGTCGGCGTGGTTTGCGCCCATTCCGTGGTGCGGATCGGGAGACGGGTCTCGAACATGAAGGCCAGGGTGTTGTCCAGCCTGTGTGGCTTGAGGTCGGCCGAGACCGCCTTTTCGTAGCTCGCCTGATCCGGGCCGTGGCCGCTCATGCAGTTGTGCAGCGAGGCGCCGCCGGGGGCGAAGCCGCCCTCCTTGGCGTCATAGGCGCCGGTCACCAGACCCATGAACTCGCTCATGACGTTGCGGTGGAACCACGGTGGACGGAAGGTGTCCTCGGCCACCATCCAGCGCGGCGGGAAGATGACAAAGTCACAGTTGGCCGTGCCGACCGTGTCCGATGGCGACGTCAGGACGGTGAAGATCGAGGGGTCCGGGTGGTCGAAGCTGACCGTCCCGATGGTGTTGAATCGGGCCGTGTCCCAGCGGTAGGGCGCGTTGTTGCCATGCCAGGCGACGACGTCGAGCGGCGAGTGATCGAAGGTCGTGACCCACAGGCGGCCGGCGTATTTCTGCACGCATTCCGTAGGGCGGGTGACGTCCTCGAAGGCCGCGACCGGGGTCTCGAAATCGCGGGGATTGGCCAGGCCGTTGGAGCCGATGGGGCCGAGGTCGGGCAGACGGAAGGGGCTGCCGTAGTTCTCGCAGACATAGCCGCGGATGGGGCCGCGGATGGGGCCGCTGCACTCGACGCGGAAGCGCACGCCGCGCGGGATGACGACGATATGGCCGGCGCTGGCCTCGATCCGTCCGAACTCGGTGACGAAGGCGTGGTCGCCCTCCTGCGGCACGATCAGCAGCTCGCCGTCGGCGTCGTAGAAGACGCGGTCCGTCATCGACCGGTTGGCGGCGTAGAGGTGGATGCCGACGCCGACCTGGGCCTCCGCATCGCCAGTACCGCCATAGGTGACCAGGCCGTCGACCCAGTCGGTCGGCGTGGTCGGCAGGGGCAGAGGGTCCCAGCGCATGCGGTTCGGGCTGGGCGGGGCGTCGTGGAAGGGGCCGGAGCGGACGCGATCCTGATCGAACGGCTGATAGGCCGGATGCTGGGCCGAAGGGCGCAGGCGATAGAGCCAGCTGCGGCGGTTCTCGGCGCGCGGGGCGGTGAAGGCCGTGCCGCTGAGTTGCTCGGCATAGAGGCCCATCGGCGTCTTCTGCGGCGAGTTCCGGCCGATCGGCAGGGCGCCGGGGACGGCCTCGGTGGCGAAGTGGTTGCCGAAACCGGTCAGATAGGTCGCGCTGTTCAGCGTCATGCAGAGTCTCCCTTGGCGGGAGGTTTAGCGGGGGTGGTTCAGCGCGTCACCCTCTCCCGGCGGGAGAGGGCTTGAGCGCACGACGGCTTGCCGGCGTCCTTGCGTGAAAGGGTGAGGGGCGTGCCCTCGCCGGCTAGCGCCAGCCCCTCGCCCTTTCGGCCAAGACGCATCGCTATCGCTCTGCGGGCCTCAAGCCCTCTCCCGCCGGGAGAGGGAGGGTTTAGTATCCCCCAGCCCGCGCCAGCTTCTCGGCGTGGAAGCCGGCGTCGCCGAGGAGTTCGTTCAGCACCCGCACCCGCTTCATATAGAGGCCGACATCGTACGCCTCGGTCATGCCGACGCCGCCGTGCATCTGGACCGCTTCCTGGACCGCCAGCTCCGCAACGCGGCCGGCCTTGGCCTTGGCGATGGAGACGGCGAGGTCGGCTTTCGGGGCGCCGGCGTCGATGCGTTGCAGGGCGCCGAGGACGGCGGCCTTGGCCAGTTCCAGCTCGGTGAACAGGTGGGCGGCGCGGTGTTGCAGGGCCTGGAACTCGCCGATCAGCTTGCCGAACTGTTTGCGGGTCTTGAGGTATTCGACCGTGGTCAGGAAGGCCTGGTCGCCGGCGCCGGTCAGACAGGCGGCGGCGCAGGCGCGGCCAAGGTTCAGTGCGCCCTCGAGAGCCGCCTCGCCCGCATTGACGTCGCCGATGACGGCGTCAGCATCGACATGGACATCGGTCAGGGTGATGCGGGCGGCGTTGTGGGCGTCGACCATGACCGTGCGCTCGATCTCGACGCCCGAGGTCTTCGGATCGACGAGGAACAGGGTCACGCCGGCGTCGGTCCTGGCCGCCACGATCAGGGCGTCCGCGATATGGCCGTCGAGGACGAAGCCCTTGGCGCCGTTGAGCTTGAAGCCGTTGCCGCTGCGTTCGGCCGTGGTGGCGATCCGCGACGGCTGGTGTTTCGGCCCCTCATCGAGAGCCAGTGACAGAATGGCCTCTCCCGCCGCGATCTTCGGCAGCCAGGCGGACTGCTGATCGGCGGAAGCCGCATCGATCAGGATGCGGGCGGCCAGGATCGACGAGCCGAAGAAGGGCGAAGGCGTCAGGGTGCGACCCAGACCCTCGGCCACGATGCCCGCCTCGACCGCGCCGAGGCCGGAGCCGCCGTGTTCCTCGGGGATGATGACGCCGGCGAATCCCATCTCGCCGAACGCCTTCCACAGGTCGCGCGACACGCCGTCAGCATCTTTCGTGTCCCGCAGTTTGCGGAAGTGGGCGATGGGCGCGTTTTCGCTGAGGAAGCCTTCGGCGGCGTCCTTCAGCATGGTCTGCTCTTCAGTCAGGATCAGGGGCATGGGCTCAGGCTCCCGGCAGCTGAAGCAGGTGTTTGGCGATGATGTTCAGCTGAACCTCGGAGGTGCCGCCCTCGATCGAATTGGCCTTGGTGCGCAGCCAGTCGCGGGCGGGCGTGCCCTTGTGCGAGCGCTCGCTCTCCCACTCCAGGGCGTCCGAGCCGCCGGCGGCCATGGCCAGTTCATGGCGACGCTTGTTCAGCTCCGAGCCGTAGTATTTCAGCATTGAGGCGATGGCCGGAGAGACCTGTTTGGCCTTCACCTGGTCGCCGACCCGCTCCATCGACAGACGGAAGGCGGCGGCGTCGATTTCCAGCTCGGCGATCCTGGTCCGCAGCATCGGCTCGTCGAGGCGACCCGTGTCGTCCAGGCCGATCGAGTCGGCCGCGACCTGGCTGATGGGACGGCCGATGTCGCCGATGCCACCGATCATAGTGCGTTCGTGGGCCAGCAGGGCCTTGGCCACGTCCCAGCCGCGGTTCAGCGTGCCGATCAGATTCACCTTCTCGACGCGGACGTCGTCGAAGAAGGTCTCGCAGAAGGCGGACTTGCCGGAGATCAGCTCGATCGGCCGGGTCGTCACCCCGGGGGTCGCCATGTCAAACAGGACGAAGGAGATGCCGAGGTGTTTCGGCGCCTCAGTATCGGTCCGGATCAGGCAGAAGATCCAGTCGGCCTTGTCGGCGTAGGAGGTCCAGATCTTCTGGCCGTTGATGATCCAGTGGTCGCCGCGATCCTCGGCGCGGGTCTGGACGGCGGCCAGGTCGGAACCGGCGCCGGGTTCGGAATAGCCCTGGCACCAGCGGATTTCGCCACGCACGATCTCGGGCAGGAAGCGCTTCTTCTGTTCCTCGGTGCCGAACTGCAGCAGGGCCGGGCCCAGCATCCAGACGCCGAAGGACGACAGGGGCATCTGGGCGTCGATGCGGCGCATCTCCGAGGCCAGGACCTTGGCTTTTTCCCGGTCGAGACCGCCGCCGCCGTACTCGGTCGGCCATTGGGGCGCGGTCCAGCCGCGCGCGGCCATGACGTCCATCCAGCGCTTGTGGGCCGGGGTCTTGAAGGTTGCGTTGCGGCCGCCCCAGACGCGGTCCTCGTCATTGTCGAGCGGACCGCGGCATTCCGCCGGGCAGTTCGCCTCGAGCCAGGCGCGCGTCTCCGCGCGGAAGGTTTCCAGATCGGCCATGGTTCGCTCCCTGACGCCTGTGCCTGCGCCTCAGGCGGACAGGTTAGCAGCGATCAGTCTGGAGAAGCCACCGTGACGCCGCGTCAGCTTCGAGCGTTTTGTCTCCTCCCTGTCGCGGCTTCGCGATGGGGAGGCGGCTCGGAGGCGGAGCCGGAGAGACGGAGGGGTTCTTTGTCGCGGCAAGAACCCCTCCGTCAGCTCGCAAGGGCTCGCCGCCACCTCCCCATGCGCAAGCGCGCACGGGGAGGAGACGCCAGGCGTCACTTCGTCGGCAGGAAGGGCGAGAAGGTGATGACGGTGAAGGTGTCGCGGATGTGGGGGCGAGTCTGGACCGACTTCGTGACGAAGGTGCCGATGTCCATCTCCCGGGGCAGCTGGAACTTGGCCAGCAGATCGTACTGGCCCGAGGTGGAATAGACCTCCGAGACATATTCGACATTGTCGACCATGTCGGCGGCGACATCATTGGCGTGGCCCAGCTCGCATTTGATGAAGACGAAGATGGCGGTCATCATGGTCGTGGGCTCCGGTGTTCGGGGGCTTGAGTAGCGGATGCGGACGTGGCCGGTAAGACCCTCGATCTCGAAGCGGAATACAACAACCGGGCCGCCGTGCCCGATCATCCGGTCGTCATGGCCCGGTGGAAGACGGATGCGGAGGCGGCGCGGGCGGTCCATCCGCCGACCGCCCTGCCCTATGGCCGCGGCAAGCGTGAGGTCATGGACCTGTTCGAGGCCGGGCCGGACGCGCCGGTCGCGGTCTTCGTCCACGGCGGCTACTGGCAGGCGCTGGATCGATCGTGGTTCAGCTGGATCGCGCCGGCGTTTCTGAAGCATGGCGTCAGCCTGGCCGTGCCCTCCTATGACCTGTGCCCGGATGTGCGGCTGGGGCGGATCGTCGGCGAGATTCGGGATGCGGTGGCGCTGATCCGCACGCGGACCGGCAGGCGACCGGCGGTGTTCGGCCATTCCGCCGGCGGGCATCTGGCGGCCTGCATGCTGTCGGAGGGACGGGCTTCGGCGGCCGTCGCGATCTCGGGCCTGTTCGATCTGGAGCCGCTGATCCCGACCTCGCTCAACGCTGCGCTGCGGTTGGATGCGCGCGAGGCGGCCGCCCTGTCGCCGGTTCACTGGCCCGTCCCGAACGGATCGACGCCGGGCGGAACGGTGCTGGATTGCGTCGTCGGGGCGGACGAAACGAGCGAGTTCGTGCGCCAGTCACGGGACATGGCGGACCACTGGGGCGGCAAGGGGGTGGAGACGCGGTTCGAGGCCCTGCCGGGCCTGAACCACTTCACCGTCCTGGACCCGCTGTGCGACCCGGAGAGCGGGCTGGTGAAGCGGATCGTGGAGCTGGCGAAAGCCTGACGCCCCTCGCAATCGCGGCAAAGCGTCGCCACTATAGAGCCTCGCGGCACGGGACGGATCATGGCGGAACCGACGGGAATGGGTCTGGGCCACGCGGTGGCGCTGCTGGCGGCGGCGGTCGTCGCCGTGCCCCTGTTCAAGCGGTTCGGCCTGGGCGCCGTACTGGGCTATCTGGCCGCCGGTCTGATCCTGGGACCGTCGGCCCTGGGCGTCGTGCGTGAGCCGGAGACCATGCTGCATGTGGCCGAGATCGGCATCGTGCTGTTCCTGTTCATCATCGGGCTGGAGATGCGACCGGCGCGGCTTTGGAGCCTGAGGCGGGAAATCTTCGGCCTCGGCGCCGTGCAGGTGATGACCTGCGCCGTCCTGCTGACCGGCGCCGCCCTGCTGGCGGGCCTGCCCTGGTATGCGGCGGTGATCGCCGGCTTCGGCTTCGCCCTGTCGTCCACGGCCATCGTCATGCAGCTGCTTGACGAGCGGAACGAGAAATCCGGACCGGCGGGCCAGCGGGTCGTGTCGGTGCTGCTGTTCGAGGACATCTCCATCGTGCCGCTGCTGGCGATCGTCGCCGCCCTGGCCGGCGCCTACGGGACCGCCGTGGAGGCCGCCCGGCCGGTCTGGGTCACCATCGGGTCGGCGGTCGCGGCCGTGGCCGGGGTCTACGTCGCGGGGCGCTGGCTGGTGAACCCGCTGTTCCGCCTTCTGGCTCGCTACGGCGGGCGCGAGGTCATGACCATGGGCGCGCTGGTCGTGGTGCTGGGCTCCGCCTTTGCCGTCAGTCTGGGCGGACTCTCCATGGCCATGGGCGCCTTTCTGGCCGGCGTGCTGCTGTCGGAATCGACGTTCCGGCACCAGTTGGAGGCCGATGTGGAGCCGTTCCGCGGCATCCTGCTCGGCCTGTTCTTCCTGGCCATCGGCATGTCGCTGGACCTCGCCGTGGTCGTGCGCGACTGGGCCTGGGTGCTGGGCGGGGTCGTGGCCTTCTCGGCGCTGAAGATGATCGGCGTCTATGCCGTCGCCCGGCTGAAACAGAGCCACGGCGAAGGGCTGTTGCGCGCCGCCCTGATGGGCGAGGGCGGGGAGTTCGCCTTCGTCCTGTATGCGACGGCGGGGGCGGCCGGCCTGTTCGATCCGCGCATGGCGGCGATCCTGTCGGCGATGGTCATTCTGTCGATGGCCCTGACACCGCTTCGGCTGTTCATCGCCGACAGGCTGAGACCGGACGAGGCGCTGGATCCGGACAAGGCGGACGGGGTGGACAGGGCCGCGAACCTGCGCGAGCGGGTGTTGATCATCGGGTTCGGCCGGTTCGCCCAGGTCGTGGCGCAGCCGCTGCTGGCCCGCGACGTCGATGTGTCGATCATCGACATGGAGGTGGAGATGATCCAGGCCGCCGGAAAGTTCGGTTTCAAGGTCTATTACGGTGACGGCTCGCGCCTGGACGTGCTGCGCGCGTCGGGCGCCGAAGGGGCCGAGACCATCCTGGTCTGCGTCGACAAGCCTGAGGCGGCCGACCGGATCGTGGAACTGGTCAAGGCCGAGTTCCCGCTGACGAAACTGTTTGTGCGCGCCTATGACCGGGGCCATTCGATCCGGCTGATCAACGCGGGCGTGGAGTTCCACATCCGTGAGACCTTCGAAAGCGCCCTGGCGTTCGGCGAGCATGTGTTGAAGGACCTCGGCTTCTCGGAGGACGAGGCGCGCGAGACGATCGAGGACGTGCGTCGTCGCGACGAGGAGAGGCTGATCCTCCAGGTCACCGGCGGGCTACAGGCCGGCCGCAGCCTGTGGAGGAACAACACCTCGACCCCGCAGCCCGAGCCCTACGTCAAGCCGCGTCGGGAGGCCCAGGCCCTGAACGAGGACGCCGCCGAGGTCATGACCGCCGAGGAGCGAGAGCGGCAACAGGAAGAGGCCTGAGGTCCCCAGGCCAAGCCCGCTCGAGGGTCCGTGGACTCTAGCGTCGCGTGACGATCCAGTCGTCACCGTCGCGACGGGCGGTCCAGGGCACACTTTCCCAGTCGAGGAAGTTCAGGATCGTGTCGGGATGGGCCGACCCCGCGCCGAAGGGCGAATGGTCGAAGCGCCGCGCATCGGCGTCCCACCTCGCACGCCAGCAGCCTCCGTCCCAGGTTTGATAATGGATGACGGTGTCTTCGTGCCCCGCATCGGCGTCTCTCGCCGTATGCAGAAACCGTTCGCCGTCGAGACTCGCCCGCCACAGCGAGCCGTCACAGGTGATGTAGGGAATTTCCGTGACTACGCGTTCCTGCGTCGCCGCGGGCTCGCTCGCGGCCCCCGCGATCAGACCCAGCGCCACCCCGACTCCCGCCTGAAACACATGCATGGTTTCCCTCCGGACTGCTCAATCCTAGCCGTTTGGGTCGGGGGAGTCAGCCCCTGCTGCGGCGCCCCGGCAACAGTCGGGGACGACAAACACAACTCTCCGCGAAGGCGAGGAACAGCTTGACCACATCACCATTGTCCTCCGTGAAAGAGGATTGCCGATGCCGACGAAGAAGCCGAACAAGCCCGAGCTCAGACTCGTCGTCGAATCCGAGGTCTATGACCTCATGCGCGCGCCAGAAAGCACCACCGAGCGGGTCAGACGCCTACAGATGGAAGCACGCGCCCTTGCCACCGAGCAGGTCGAGGCGCTGGAAAAGATTCTGAATGACGCGGCGACCCTGGCCGACGAGATCGCCAGGGGCGGCGACGCCTATCCGGTCGGGGCAAGGGAAATCGCTTCTCGCCTGGCCGAGGACCTGCCGGCCAAGGCCCGGACGATCAAGGCGATCGTGTCGCGCCTGCCGTGACGCCGTCACGGGCGTAAAGCCTCCGCCGCAGGCGCTTCGCGAGGCGAAACACCAGAACCGCAAGGACGATCAGCACCACCGGAACGAGGATCGGGGCCAGGAAGGCCAGGATCACGGTGCAGAAGGCCAGCACGTCCTCGATCAGGGACAGGACCGGATTGCCGACGCCGCCGGTCGTCGCGGTGGAGGTCAGGCGGGCTCCTCCCTGGGCGGCGTTGAAGGCGAAGGCGGTCGGGGCGCCGACGATGACCCCGGCGATGGCGGCCGTGGTCGGGTCGAGGCCGGCGAAGACGCTGCCCGCCGCGACCGCTCCGGCGACCGGTCTGGTGAAGGCGCCCAGGACGTTGAGGCCGTGATCGACGACGGGGATCTTGTCGCCCGCGAACTCGACGACCGCAGCGACGCCGAGCGCCGCAATGGCGGGCCAGTCCGCGAGCCAGTCCATCTGGTCGTTCAACTGGATGCCGAAGAGGCCGAACCGCGCGGCGAGGGCCAGCATCAGCAGCGGCAGGAAGGTGCGCAGGCCGGTCGCCGAAGCGAGGCCGAGCCCCAGCAGGGCGGGCAGGACCCAGGTCTGGAGCGGGCCGGCAGCGGCGCCGAGCCCCTGCTGAACGGCTTGAAGGTCGATGCTGTCCATCCCTGCTCCTGCCGGTCCCTTGCCGGCCGTATGGCATAGCGCCCCGAAAGGTTTAGCCGATCACGTCGGCGTAGTCCCGATGCCGCCTGAACCAGGCGACCGCATAGCTGCACACCGGCGTCAACTTGTGGTTCCCGGCGCGGGCGTGGTCAGCGAGGCTCTGCATGGATTTGCCCGCCGCGCCGGAGCCGCGCAGTTCGTCTTCGGCCTCGACGTGAAGGATGGCGCGACGGTTTCCCTGAACCGAATAGTCGGCCCAGACGCGGCGGATTTCGCCGTCGGCGTCGGTAAAGCCCTGTTCGTAGCGTTGCTCGGCCACGACGTCGCGGAAGTCGGTCATGAGTGTTCCCTCGGAGCCGGAGTCAAACCCCCTGGGTCGACGCACCGTTCCGTATGGTCACGCCTGATCAGGCGGGTTTGTCCGACATCAGGTTCACGACGCCGAGAATGCTCTTCACCGTGAACCAGATGCTGAGCAGGAACCACAGGGCTCCGAACAGCAGGAGGAACGGGATGCCGATCAGGATGATCGACGCCGCCATACTGATCGCGATCAGGACCCAAAGGGCGATCGTCCACCAGAAGACCGACCAGAACAGCGCGATCTGGGCCTCGATATGCTGGCGCGGGAGACCGGTGGCGGTGCCGCGCGCGGCGTAGGCGACGACCAGTCCGACCAGGACCAGCACATTGGCCGACGGAATCGACAGGATGTAGAGGGCCCAGGCGATCAGGGCGGCGGGCTTGCCCTCGGCCTCGTGGCCGGGCTCGAGCCGAGGTTGCGACGCGTCGGACATGGGGACTCTCCTAGAACAGCCAGGCGCGGGGGCGCTCGATCGGACGGCCCGCCTTGAGTTTCAGAACGCCGCCGGCCCCGCGAAGGATCAACCACACCGCCAGAATGAACAGGACGAAGACACCCAGCCCCACAGCGATCAGGATGGCGCCGAGCAGGGCGACGACGGCGCCGGCCCACAGGGTGCGCTGCTGGAACACGAAATGGCTGGCGGCCACTTCGCCTTGCGGACCGGCACGACCGGTGACGGCCAGCAGGGCGATCAGGGCCGAAACGCCGAGGGTCGGCACGGCGAACAGGATCAGGGCGTAGACGGCGTAGATGCCCATGGCGCCGTCAATCGGCGCGGGCTCTTCGCGGCGACTCGCGAAAATGCCGACGGGCTGTTCGGGCATCGACGTCTCGCGGGCCCATTGCGGCGCCGGTTCCGGCGCGGCCGGCGGGCTCGGGACCGGCGTCGGCGCGGCGATCTCGGGAACCGGGGTGTCCACCGGGCCGGGCTCCGCGACGACAAGCTCGGGCTCGGGCTCGGGAGCCGGCGCTTCGGGTTCAGGCTCGACCGGGGGCGGCGCGGGCGCGCGCATCTGACCCTCCAGCGCGGCGGGCGAGGCGAAACCGATCAGGTCGTCGTCATGCAGCTCCGGATCAGAGTTCTGGGGCGCATCGGGATCGCCGGGCTCGGCCATCGGGGTCCTCGCGTTCATGGTCAGGACAATGGCGGGGCCGCCGGTCGGAGGCAAGCCGAACCGCGCGTAACCTTACGCCTTCAGGTCGTTGATCGACAGATCGGCCCGGTCGATCCAGCTTCCGGCGGCCCAGGCGCGTTCGGCGGCGCTCAGGTGCTCGCCGATGATGATGGCATTGGTCGGGGTCTCTTCCAGGGTGAGCTCGACGCAGCGGTAGGGCGAGCCGTCGTCGGCCAGGATGGCGTCCAGCTTGCGACGCAGGGCGACCGCGAAGGCCTCGGTCGTCGGATCGCCGTCGAACACCATCAGGCGGGCGACCCGCTGAGGCTCGTTCGCCTGGAACCAGGCCAGCATGGGATCGGCGCCGTTCAGCTGGAAGGCATGATCCACGGCCTTGTCGATGAATCCGTGCCAGCGGCCCTTCAGCGTTTCGAACGACGTGACGAAGTTCGAGGCGCCGAAATCCATCTCCGCCTCCGTGGCCAGGACGACGTGGACGAACTGGTTGTGGCCATGCGGCACCGCGCACCGCGACGCGGGGTCGGAGAGCAGGCGGTGGGCCATCGAGAAACGGCGGGTGAAACGAACCTGGGGCATTGCGTGGCGACATGTCGTGCTTGTTGCGACTCAAAGCAAGCCACGGCCCCTCTCCCGGCGGGAGAGGGCTTGAGCGCACGGCGGCAGAGCCGTCGTCCTTGCGCGAAAGGGTGAGGGGTTAGTCGTCGACCGGCGAGGGCGCGCCCCTCACCCTTTCGGCTGAAGACGCATCGCTACGCTCTGCGAGCCTCAAGCCCTCTCCCGGCGGGAGAGGGAATCACCTGCGGTAACTCAGTTCGCACCCGGCCCCGTCGGCGGCCTCCAGCGCGTCCGGCTTGTCGATCCGCACGGTCACGCCGAGCACCCGGGCATCCTCCAGACAGTGCAGGGCCAGCCGCTCGGCGAAGGTCTCGACCAGGCCGACGTGGCCCTCGGCGATGATGCGGCGGGCGGAGGCGGCGACGGTCTCGTAGTTGATGGTGTCGGAAAGGCCGTGGACCTCGGCGGGGCCGAGATCGAGGGTCACGTCGATGACCAGGGTCTGCAGCCGGCCGTGCTCGTGGTCGTAGACGCCGATGCCGGCCTCGACCCGCAGGCCCTTGACGAAGACGGTCAGGTTGGAGCGCCGGGCGGCCGAAAGGGGTTGGATCACGGCGGGGTTCACTCGGCGATGTCGGGGGTCTGCCAGGCCAGGTGCTGGCCGCCGTCCACGGCGATCATCTGGCCGGTGACCGAGCGGGCGTCAACGAGATAGACGACGGCTCCCGCGATGTCCTCCGGCGACGGGCCGTGGCCCAGAGGCATGGCGGACTGTTCGGCGGCGAACTCGGCCTCCGACTGATGGATCGAGGCGAGGGTCGGACCGGGGCCGACGCCATTGACGCGGATACGAGGCGCCAGGGCCTGGGCCAGGGTCCGCGTCGCCCACCAAAGGCCGTTTCGCGACAGGGCATAGGAGAAGAAGCGCGGGTCGGGCTTCAGCACCCGCTGGTCCAGCAGGTTGACGATCGAGGCGCCGTCGGGGGCCTGGGCGGCGAAGGCCTCGGCCAGCACGACGGGCGCACGCAGATTGGTCTCGAGATGCCGGTCCCAGGTCTCGCGAGACAGGCTGCCGACACGGTCATCCTCGAACACAGAGGCATTGTTGACCAGGATCGAGATCGGGCCGAGCGCCTCGACCGCCGCCGGGATCAGGGCGCGGGTCCCGGCCTCGTCGGTCAGGTCGGCAGGCAGGACCGCTGCGCGGCGACCGAGCGCGCGCACCTCTTCTGCCAGCTGCTCCGCGTCCGCGGCTGAATCCCGATGATGGATAGCGACGTCATGGCCGCGCGCGGCCAGAGCCAGCACGATGGCGCGGCCGATCCGGCGCGCCCCGCCCGTGACGAGCGCCGCGCCGCGCAGGGGTTCAGTCAACCCGGCCGAACTCGAACAGGTTGATGGCGCCGAGAACGGCGACGAAGCCGAGGATGATGTAGAGGGCCAGCATGGGGAGCTCCTGATTATGGTGCCGGAATAGAGGGCGCAGTCGAACGGTTCAAGGTGTCGATGCGAGCAAGGCCTGGAACGCAACAAAGCCCCGATTGAAGATCAGCGTTGTGACGAACAAAAAAGGCGACCGACGTGACCCCTAGCGAACGCGATATCCTCAGCAAGGTCCCGGCCATCACCGCCGGCTTCTGGCTGATCAAGATCCTGGCCACGACCCTCGGCGAGACCGGCGGCGACACGGTCAGCATGTCGATGGGGCTGGGCTATCTGACCGGCACGGCGATCTTCGCCACGATCCTGCTGGTGCTGGTGGCGGCGCAGATCCGGGCGAAGCGGTTTCACCCGTTCCTGTACTGGGCGACGATCATCGCTTCGACCACTGCCGGGACGACCCTGGCCGACTTCGCCACGCGGTCGCTGGGCATCGGCTACACCGGCGGATCGGCCTTGCTGCTGGCCGCGGTGCTGGCGTCGCTGTTCGTCTGGCGAAGGGTCGAGGGCGAGATCCAGTCCGACACGGTCAGTTCGCCCCGCGCCGAGATCTTCTATTGGGTGACCATCACCCTGTCCCAGACCCTGGGCACGGCGCTGGGCGACTGGACGGCGGACACCGGCGGGCTGGGCTATCTGGGCGCGGCAGCGGTGTTCGGAGCCCTGCTGGCGGTCGTGGCCGGGCTGGCGCTGTGGACGCGCGTCAACCGGGTGCTGCTGTTCTGGGCGGCCTTCATCCTGACGCGACCGCTGGGCGCGACGGTGGGCGACTTCCTCGACAAGCCGCTGGACCACGGTGGACTGGCCTTTAGCAGACCTGTCGCGTCGGCCGTGCTCGCCGTCGTGATCGTGGGGCTGATCCTGTTGCTGCCGCAGCGGGCTGGCGGGCATCCGGGTGGTGGAACGGGTCGCACGGTCCCGGCGGTCTGACGCAGGCGTTGATCGTCGGCCGTCCCTGTCGGACAAGGCGGCCATGACCGACTTTCCCGTGACGATCTTTCACAACCCCGACTGCGGTACGTCTCGCAATGGGCTTCGCGCGATACTCGACCAGGGCTATGCGCCGAAGGTCGTCCTCTATCTCGAGAGCGGCTGGACGGCGTCGCAACTGACCGATCTGATCGCGCGCATGGGCGTTTCGGCCCGTGCCGTCCTCCGCGAGAAGGGCACGCCCGCCGAAACGCTGGGTCTGCTCGATCCGGCGGTCTCCGATGAGACCCTGATCTCGGCCATGGTCGAGCATCCGATCCTCGTGAACCGGCCGATCGTCGAGACGCCGCTGGGCGTGGTCATGGCCAGACCCTCGGAGCGGGTGTTCGAGATCCTGGACCGGCGGCCCGAACGGTTCGTCAAGGAGGACGGCGAGGTCGTCGTCCTGTAGCGTCGCCGCATGAACTGGCGCGTCCGCATAGAGCCCTTCACCCGGCCGTTCTTCTTTGCCTGGTCCCGGCTTCAGCGCGGCATGACGCTGGGCGTGCGGTCCGTGGCGGTCGATGCCCAGGGGCGGGTCATGCTGGTGAAACACACCTATCTGGCCGGCTGGTGGCTTCCCGGCGGCGGCGTGGATCGCGGCGAGGCCACCGGCGATGCGGCGGCGCGCGAACTGGTCGAGGAGACGGGGCTGAGGGCGACGGTGCCCGGCCGGCTGGTCTCGGTCCATTCCAACGAGCGGTTCTTCAAGGGGGATCATGTGCTGGTCTATCGCTTCGACACCTTCGAGGCGGGCGCTTTGACCCACCATGGCGAGATCGCCGAGACCGGCTGGTTCGATCCGCGGAACCTGCCCGAGGATGCGCACAGGTCGACCCGTGACCGGTTGGCCGAAATGTTCGGCGGTGCGCCCGTCGATCCGCGCTGGTAGAGGCTGAACCTATGAACTTCGCACCCTGGATCGCCATGCTGGCGGTTGTCCTCGCCGGCGGCGCCACCGCCCTTCAGGCGCCCACGAACGCCCGGCTGGCGACGGCCGTGACCGGCCCCGTCAACGCCGCCTTCGTCTCGTTCGCCATCGGCACGGCGGCGCTGGGCATCCTTGCGGCCATTCTGCACAGCCGCCCCGACATCGCGGCTTCGAAGGCGCTGCCCTGGTATGCCTGGGTCGGGGGCCTGTACGGCGCGATCTTCGTGGTCGCCGCAACCTGGGCCGTGCCCAGACTGGGCGTGGCCATGACCATCACCCTGATGGTGGCGGGCCAGCTGATCATCAGTCTGGCGCTGGATCATTTCGGCGCCTTCGGCGTGCCGCGGGCGCCGGTCAATCTGGGCCGCATAGCGGGCGTGGCCCTGGTCATCGGCGGCGTCATCCTCGTGCGCCGGAGCTAGGCGAACGTAACCTCAGCGGCTCCGGCGGCGAACCCGAGGCGAACCGCCACCGGAGCCTCCATGATCGAATCCCTGTCCCCGCCCCGTCTCGACGGCCGCGCCGCGCTGCGGTTCGGCATCGCCCTGATCCTGCTGTGGTTCGGCTACATGAAATTCCTGCCTTACGAGGCCGAGGGGGTTCGCGGCATCGCCGAGGACTATTGGCTGTTCGGATGGCTCTATCCGCTGGTCGGCGTGGGCGGCGCCTCCGCAGTGATCGGCGTGCTGGAGGTCACGGCGGGCGTCCTGATCGCGCTCGGCGGCCGGTTCCCTTGGGCCGGGCTGCTAGGCGCGCTGATGGGCATGGCGACCTTTGTCGTGACGCTGAGTTTCTTCTTCACCGCGCCCGGCGTCTGGCAGGACGGCTACGGCTTCCCCGCCCTGGGCTCGACCGGGCAGTTCCTGGCCAAGGACGTCGGGCTGCTGGCGATCTGTGCCTATCTGGTGCTCGACGCGCGCGATCGGCTCGACCTGTGACCTGACGCCGGGCGGACGGAGTGCTATCCGTCCGCCATGTCAGCCCCCCTCCCCGACGCCGGCCGCAACTGGGTCGACGCCCGAGCCCCCGAAGGCCTGAAGCCGTGGCTGAAGCTGGGTCGGTTCGACCGGCCGATCGGCATCTGGCTGCTTCTGTTGCCGGGCTGGCAGGGGATCGCCCTGGCGCTGGTGCAATACAGGACGATACCCGGCCTCCATGAGCTGTGGCTGTTCGTCGGGTTCGCCGTCGGCGCCTGTCTGATGCGGGCGGCGGGTTGCGCGTTCAACGACATCGTCGATCGCGATATCGACCTGAAGGTCGCACGGACGGCGGCGCGGCCGATCCCGTCGGGCCGGATCAGCGTGCGGCAGGCGTGGCGGTTCGTGATCGGGTGCAGCCTGGTCAGCCTGTCGATCCTGCTGACGCTGAACCTGACGGCGGTGCTTCTGGGCGTCGGGTCGCTGGCGCTGGTGGCGGCCTATCCCTTCATGAAGCGGATCACCTGGTGGCCGCAGGCCTGGCTGGGGCTGACGTTCAACTGGGGCGCGCTGATGGGCTACGGGGCCGCGACCGGCGCCCTGTCCTTCCTCGTCTGGGCCAATGGCCAATGGAAGGTCATGACAGGCGACTGGCTGACCTTCGCCGTCGCGCCGGGGGCGAACGGAGAACTGACGATCGCGGCCATCCTGCTCTATGTCGGCGGCGTGTTCTGGACCCTCGGCTACGACACCCTCTACGCCCTGCAGGACATCGAGGACGACGCCATGGTCGGGGTGAAATCCTCGGCGCGGCGATTGGGCAAGGGCGTGAAGACCGGAGTCGCCGCCTTCTACGGGCTGGCCGTGCTGTCGGCCGTAGCCGCCGGGGCAGCCGCCGGACTGGGCGTGGTCTTCTACGTCGGCCTCTTCGTCTATGCCGCCCATCTGGCCTGGCAGTTGCGCACGCTGAGGCCCGCCGACGGCGCCCTGGCGCTGAAACTGTTCAAGTCGAACCGGGAAGCGGGGCTGATCCTGCTGGCGGCCATCGCCCTCGGCGCCGTATCACTGCCCTTCTAGTCCGGAGATCGCCATGACCATGCCGTTTCGTCTCGCCGTTCTGAGCCTCGCCGTCGCCGCGACCCTGGCCGGCTGCAACCGGGACAAGCCGGCGGACACCACCCCGCCGGCCGCGACCGCGGGCACGGGCGCCACGGTGACCCCAGCCGACGCCGCCGCCCCGATGGCCTTCGAGTCCAAGACGGCCTTCGCCGAGGTCAGCTTGACCCTGCCGGTCGCGATCAAGGCCCAGCCCGACCTGCACGCCCGCCTGTACGCCGCCGCCGTCCGCGACCTGCGTGAGTTCGCCGAAGGGGCCCAGGCCGACCGCACCGAGGCCGGCGGCGACGAGGGCATGGGCGCCTACAACAGGTCGATCGAGATCACGCCAGGCGCCGAGACCGGCAAGCTGTTCAGCCTGATCCGCACCGATTCCGAATACACCGGCGGGGCGCATCCCAACTCCGCCTTCGCCTCCATCCTGTGGGACAAGGCGCTGAAGCGCGAGGTGGCGGCGGCCGACCTGTTCACCAAGACGGCCGATCTGTCGGCCCTGGACGTCGCCCTCTGCGCCGCGATCAATGCCGAGAAGAAGAAGCGCGACCCGCAGGCCGAGACCGTCTCCCTGACCGGCAGCGAGATGTGGAAATGCCCGCGCGCCGCGACCGTGCCCTTTGTGCTGGTGACCGGGACAATGCCGGGCAAGGCCGGCGGTCTGGTCTTCCTGATAGGCCCCTATCTGGTGGGGCCTTATTCCGACGGACCATACGAGGTGACGGTGCCGCAGAGCGCGTTCCGGGCCCTGCTGGCCCCCGCCTATGCCGACGAGTTCGCCGGTGAGCCGAAGGCGGAAGCGGCGACCTAAGCCGGGCTTCTCCCTCCCCCTCGGGGGAGGGCAGGTCGCGAAGCGACCGGGTGGAGGCGGCGAGGCAAGGCCGCACACAGCGGTGTCCGTATCGCCTTGCCCTTCCCACCCGGTCTCCGCTTCGCTTCGACCACCCTCTCCCTTGGGGGAGGGAGAAAGTCGCGCCCTACCTCAAAAACTCGTCCACCAGCGCGTCGAAGCGCGCCGGCTGGTCGGCCATGATGAAGTGGCGGCTGGCGTCGACGCGGATCAGCTTCACGCCCGGCAGGGCGGCGTATTCGCGCTCCCACAGGCCTTGCGCCATCGCGGGCGGCAGGCCGCCGTCCGGGTCGGTGGCGTAGAGGGCGGTGACCGGGGTGGTCATGCCGGCCAGACCCGGACGGGCGTCGGTGGTCATGACGTCGCTCATGGCGGCGGCGAAGGCGCGCCGGTCGCTCGCCATCGACCAGTCGATGATGTGCTCGCGCATGGCCGGATCCCGGGCGAGGCTCGCCGCAGTCTGACCCTGCTGCGCCCGGAAGGCGGTCTCGTCTGCGACGAGGATGCCAGCGGCGGCCTGGGCGGCGAAGGGACGAGCCTGATCAGCGGTGACGGTCGGGCCGAACATGGCGCTGTAGAACGGCAGGGCATCGACGATCATCAGTCGGCCGACGCGATCCGGATGCGACTGGGCCAGCAGCAGGCCACTGAGCCCCCCCATCGAGTGGCCGATGACCGCTGGATGATCGAGGCCGACCTCGGCGATGTAACGGGCGAGTTCCTCGACCTCGGGCGCGACGAACGGGCCGTCGCCCTGGCTCCAGGGGTCGCCGGCGAAGCCCGCCAGCTGAACCAGATGCACCCGGTGGGTGGCGGCGAGCCGCGTGGCCAGCGGACGCCAGACCTCGCGCGACGAGGCCAGGCCGGGGATCAGGATGACGTCGGGGCCGGAGCCGATGACCTCGACGGACAGACGATCGGAGCGGAAGGGCGCGGTCTGGATCGCGGCGGCCGGCTCGGCGCGAGCCTGGGTCGCGAAGACGGCGCCGCCCACGGCCAGGGCCGTCGCAGAGGCCAGCAACAGGGCGCGCAGGGTCGAGCGCCCGACGACGTGGCGGAGATGCAGCATGATGATGTCCTTGTAAGGTTACCCTGACGAACCGTCAGGCGTGGGGATTGTCGAAGACGTCTTCCACCGCGCGTTCGAACAGGGCGGCGATACGGTAGGCGAGGTCGAGGGAGGGATCGTGCTTCTCGGTTTCGAGCGCGTTGACGGCCTGACGAGAGACGCCGAGTGCCTGACCCAGCTGTTCCTGGGTCCAGCCCTTGCCGGTGCGGAGTTCGCGAAGGCTGTTCTTCATCGGCCGCTGCTCTTCACGAACGGCGAAACCAGTCCGAACAGGCCCCAGAACAGCGGATAGATCAGCCAGCCCGGCGCATGCCACGCGCCACCGTAGCTCTCGGCAAAGCCCCAGCCGCTGAACAGGGCCATGGCCAGCCCGGAGGCGATGATGAACCGTTTGGCGGTCAGGGCGCGCACGAACTCGTCGGCCTCGTTCATCAGCGACAGGGTGGCCCATAACTGCCCCGCGATCGGGGCGGCAACGCACAGTCCCAGGACGACGCCCGCCGCCTTGCCGATGATCTCGTCGAAGGCGCCGAAGATGGCCGCCACATTGACCAGGACATAGCCGGCCATGAACATATTGGTGCGGATCACATAGCGTTTGTGCGCCGGATCCAGTGTCTTCCAGGAAGCCATGTGCAATCTCCTTTTGTAAGGCTTACCTTACACAATGATTTTGTCAGGTCAACATGACTTTTGTCAGGTGATGCTGACATGCATCGAGGCGGCTTGGTGGGCGCGCTGTGGCGGCCTATCATCGCCGCCATGCCCGCCGCCCCGCGCATATCGCCCGCCGAGGTCTTCGCTCCCGACGCGTGGGCGCCGTTCCAGGCGCGCTCGGCGTGGAAGGGACCGCTGCTGGTCGTCCACGCCTGGGGCGTCATCGCCCTGGCTGTCCTGGCGGGGGTCTGGCAGCCGATCCTGATCCCGCTCTGCGTCATGATCATCGGCACGCGCCAGCTGGGCCTCGCCATCCTGATGCACGAGGCGGCGCACGGGGCGCTGGCGAAGGACCTGAAGCTCAACGACTTCCTCGGCCACTGGCTGTGCGCCGTGCCGATCGGGGCGTCGCTGGACGCCTATCGCCCCTATCATCTGTCTCACCACCGGTTCGCCCAGCAGCCCGAAGACCCCGATCTGGTCCTGTCGGCCCCCTTCCCCGTCTCCGGCGCCTCCCTGCGCCGCAAGATGATCCGCGACCTGACCGGCCAGACCTTCTTCAAGCAGCGGGTCCTGCTGCCGCTGGCCGTGCTGCGGAAGCGATCGGAGGGCGGCGACGCGCACGACTACGACGCCATCGTCACCGGCCGCTCGGTCGCGCCCTTCCTGCTGGTCAATGCTGTGATGCTGGCAGGCTTCATCGTCGCCGGCGTCTGGTGGGCCTGGTTCGCCCTGTGGCTGCTGCCCATGGCGACCTGGTTCCCGCTGGTCACGCGCCTGCGCAACATCGCCGAACACGCCTGCGTCGAGGGCTCGGCCACCGACCCCTTCCGCGCCGCCCGCACGACCCGCGCGAGTTGGTGGGAGCGCGCCCTGATCGCCCCCTACTGGGTCAATTTCCACGCCGAGCATCATCTGTTCATGCACGTCGCCTGCTGGAACCTGCCGCGCCTGCACAGGGCGATCCGGGCGACGGAGCCCGGCGGCCGGATGGAGGTGGCGGACGGCTATGTCAGCGTCCTGCGTCAGGCCAGCGGAGCGGAACGAGCATGAGCGACGCCAGGGCCGACATCATCGCCAGCATGGCCGAAATCCTGACCCGCGTGATGGAAGGGCCGAAAGGCCTGTGCGTCACCTTCACCGTCGAGGGTGACGCGGATCGCTGGCTTCAGTTCGTCGACGACCAGGTCAATATGGCCTCGTTCGCCGACAGCCAGCCCGATGCCCTGGTCGCCGAACTGGGACCGGCCGTGATCATTTCCTTCCAGGCCCGTCAGCACCTGACCGTGACACTGGCGGCCCGCGACCCCGAGACCATCGCCGCCTGGATCCACGACTATTTCGTGCGGGGGCTGGATGCGGGCGAGGGCTTCCTGTTCGACGCCGCCATCGAGCAGATCTGAGCCGCTTGACCATCGCCGATCCCGCCGCCTTCATCCTGGCCAACACCCGACTCCAGGCCGTGCCGCATGCGCCGGAGATCTCGCTGTGGCTGGCCGACGAGATCACCCCGATCTGGAAGCTGACCGAGGAGGAGCTGGGCGAACTCGGCCTGCCGCCGCCGTTCTGGGCCTTCGCCTGGTCGGGCGGACAGGGACTGGCGCGCTGGGTGCTGGATAACCCGCAGACCTTCGCCGGCAAGACGGTCGTCGACTTCGCCACCGGATCGGGACTCGTCGGGGTGGCGGCGATGAAGGCGGGCGCGGCGAGCGTGCTGTGCGCCGATATCGACCCCTTCTGCGAAGCGGCGGTGAGGTTGAACGCGGAGGCGAACGGTGTGGCCCTGTCCTTCACCGACGCCAACCTGCTGGACGCCGCCCCGCCCGAGGTCGATGTCCTCTGCGCCGGCGACGTCTGTTATGAAAAGCCGATGACCGACCGGGTCATGGAATGGCTGAGACAGGCGCGGAAACAGGGATCGCGAGTCCTGATCGGCGATCCGCACCGGACCTATTTCCGCACCGACGGCCTGATGCATCTGGCCGAGTACCAGGTGCCGACCACGCGCGAACTTGAGGATTTCGCCATCAAACGCAGTTCGGTCTTCTCTCTGGATTGACCGCGGCCACGCTTGGTCAAAGCAGCGTCCGGCCCCATCTTGGGGACATGAAAGTCGCAGCCGTCATCCTGCTGTCTGTCCTGTCCGCCGGGACCGCCTCGGTGCAGGTGTATTCGCCCGGCCAGCCCTGGATCGGCGACCCGATGGCCGACCGGCTGCGCGATCGGATGGAAACCCAGCGCCTTCAGTCCGAACAACAGGCCGCCTATGCCCGTCAGCATCAGCTCAGCGCCCGCCTGATCGAGATGGAAATCCGCGCCCGGCGCCAGCCGGAGCCCTATGTGCCTCTGGTCGACGTCCCAGCCTCGCCCGACGCCCAGCGGCGAGCGCGCGAAGCGGCCACGGCGCGCCGTGAAGCCGTCTCGTCCGGCGTGGGCCAGATCGACGACTGGCTGGCGCGTCCCCCGCGATAGCGGGCGCCGCGACAGGATTGCATCCCTTCCCCTCCGGCAGCGTTCCGGCCTAGCTTGAGTGGGACATACTGGAGGCGACGATGCGTTGGCAGGGCGGACAGCGGGGCGGCGGGATCGAGGATCGCCGCGGCATGGGCGGCGGCGCGGTCGCGGGTGGGGGCATCGGCGTCGCCGTGCTGGCCCTGATCGGCTATTTCGTCTTCGGTATCGACCCCTCGACCACCACCCAGGTCGCCAGCCAGTTCGGCCAGGCGGGAGCCTCGCAAGAGGGCGTCCAGGGTACGCCTGAGGATCAGGCCGGTCTGTTCGTCGATATCGTGGGCAAGAACATCAACGACGTCTGGGCGACGAAGCTCGAAGGCTACCGGCCGCCCGACAACATCGTCCTCTATGAGCAAGGCACGCCCACGGGCTGTGGCTTCGGTCAGTCGGCGATGGGGCCCTTCTACTGTCCGACCGATCGCCAGGTCTATCTGGACCTGGCCTTCTGGCAGGAGATGGAGACCCAGCTCGGCGCGTCGGGCGCCGACTTCGCCCGCGCCTATGTTCTGGCCCACGAGATCGGCCACCACGTCCAGACCCTGACCGGGGCGTCGGAACAGGTGCAGCGCGCCCAGCAGGGTGCCTCGTCCGAGGCCGAGGGCAACCGCTATTCCGTGGCGCTGGAGCTCCAGGCCGATTGCTACGCCGGGGTCTGGGCCGCCAATGCGGCCTCCGTCTCGGGCGGCGAGGTCGCGGTGGAACAGGGCGACATGGAGGAGGGCCTGCGCACAGCCTCGGCCATCGGCGACGACACCCTGCAACGTCGCTCGGGCGGTCAGGTCAGCCCGGAAAGCTTCACCCATGGCTCGTCGGCACAACGGATGGAATGGCTGCAGCGCGGCTACCAGACCGGCGATCCGGCGAGCTGCGATACGTTCCAGGACCTCTAAAGGCCGCTTGTTGCATCGCACACGGCGCGGCATGGTCGCGCCGTGACCGCCCCTGCCCTGACCCCGCCCGAAGTCGCCTCCCCCGCCGCCAGCCTGCGCGCGGCGCGACGCATCGTGGTCAAGGTCGGGTCCTCGCTCGTGGTGGACCAGAAGGCCCCGGCGACCGTGTGGCTGGCCGGTCTGGCCGCTGATATCGCCGCGCTGCGGGCGCAGGGGCGACAGGTCGTGATCGTGTCGTCCGGCGCCGTGGCGCTTGGGCGCGGTCGGCTCGGGCTGGAGAAGAATGCACGGCTGGACGAGAAACAGGCCGCCGCCGCCGTTGGACAATCCCTGCTCATGCAGGCCTGGGAGGCGGCGCTCGCCGGGGCGGGCCTGACGCCCGGACAGGTCTTGCTCACCCGCGACGATACGGAACGCAGGCGGCGCTGGCTCAATGCGAGGGCGACGCTGGAGGCCCTGCTGAAACTCGGCGTGGTGCCTGTGGTCAACGAGAACGACACCGTCGCCACCGAGGAGATCCGCTACGGCGACAACGACCGGCTGGCGGCGCGCACGGCCCAGCTGGTACGGGCGGACCTGCTGATCCTGCTGTCGGACGTCGATGGTCTGTACACGGCCGATCCCCGTCTTGATCCGACGGCACAGCACCTGCCGATCATCGAGAGCCTCGGTCCCGAAATCCTCGCCATGGCGGGCGGCGCCAATGCCGACGCCGCCGTGGGCACCGGCGGCATGGCGACCAAGCTGGAGGCGGCGCGGATCGCCCGTTCGGCCGGCTGCGCGACCCTGATCGTCTCGGGACTGGCGGCGCGGCCGTTGAGCGCGGTCGCGTCGGGCGCGCGGGCCAGTTTGATCACGGCGACCGCGACGCCCTTGCAGGCCTACAAGTCATGGATCGCGGGCAGTCTGGAGCCTGCGGGTTCGCTGGGGGTCGATGACGGGGCGGCGGAGGCTCTGGCGAGCGGACGCAGCCTGCTGGCGTCCGGCGTGAAACGGGTCGAGGGCCGGTTCGACCGGGGCGACTGCGTGCGCGTGATCGGGGCCGATGGCGGGGTGCTGGGCGTGGGGCTGGCCGCCTACGCCGCCGACGAGATGGAAAGGATACGCGGCCGTCACTCCGGGGAGATCGAGGATCTGGTCGGCTACAAGGGACCGGGCGTCGCGATCCATCGCGATGATCTGGTGCTGCACGAATGAGCGATCTGGACGCGGCGATGCGGGCGATGGGGCGACGGGCGCGGGCGGCGGCGGACGCCGTGCGGCTGGCCCCGGCCGGGAAGCGGTCAGCGGCCCTGACGGCCATGGCGGCGGCCTTGCGGGCGCGTGCCGAGGCCATCCTTCAGGCCAACGCCCGCGACATCGACCGGGCCCGGACAAACGGCATGGCCGAGGCGCAGATCGACCGGCTGGCCCTGACGCCCGCCCGCATCGAGGCCATGGCGGCGGCGGTCGACGAGGTCGCAGCCTTTCCCGATCCCCTGGGCGTCGAGACCGTGCGCTGGACCCGGCCGAACGGGCTCGACTTCGCCCGAGTGCGGACGCCGATCGGCGTGCTGGCCATCATCTACGAGAGCCGGCCCAATGTGACGGCGGATGCGGCGGCCCTGTGCATCCGTTCGGGCAATGTCGCCATCCTGCGCTGCGGGTCAGATTGTCTGGACAGTTCGTTGGCCATCCATGCGGCGGTCGTCGAGGGGCTGGCGGCGGCGGGGTTGCCGGCAGACGCGGTTCAGTTGGTCGATACGCCAGACCGGGCTGCGGTGGGCGCGCTCCTGACGGGGCTGGAAGGCTCCATCGACCTGTTGATCCCACGAGGCGGCAAGAGCCTCGTCGCCCGGGTGCAAGCGGAGGCGCGGGTTCCGGTCCTGGGTCATCTGGAGGGGATCAACCACACCTATCTGCACGCCTCGGCGGAGGTGGGGATGGCGCGCGACGTCGTGGTCAACGCCAAGATGCGGCGGGTGTCCGTGTGCGGATCGACGGAAACCCTTCTGATCGATCGAGCCGGCGCGGCGCGGCTGTTGCCGCCGGTGGCCGAGGCGCTCATCGCAGCCGGATGCGAACTGCGCGGCGATGCGGAGGCCAGGGCGCTGGCGCCGCAGATGCGCTCTGCGACCGACGACGACTGGGGGCATGAATTCCTGGCGCCGATCCTGGCGGTCAGGATCGTCGACGGGACGGACGCGGCGATCGAGCATATCCGCACCCATGGCTCGGGCCATACCGACGCGATCGTGGCCGGGGACGAGGCGGCGGCGACCGAATTCCTGAACCGCGTCGACAGCGCCATCGTGCTGTGGAACGCCTCGACCCAGTTCGCGGACGGCGGCGAGTTCGGCTTCGGCGGAGAGATCGGCATCTCGACCTCGCGCCTGCATGCGCGCGGGCCGGTCGGCGCCGAACAGCTGACCAGCTACAAATACGTTGTGCGCGGGACCGGCCAGACCCGACCCTAGCATTCCTCTCCCATCGGGGGAGGTGGCTCGGAGCGCAGCGCAGAGACGGAGGGGGCTCACCCCGAACACCTGCATCTGCGGTTACCCCCCTCCACCGCTTAGCCTGTCCTCGGGCTCAGCGAAGCTGAGACCCGGGGGCGGTCCCCCTCCCCCGACGGGGGAGGATTTCGAGGTCCAGCGGTCGCGAGGCGTGCAGACGACCCCCGCCGAGATCGAGCACCATCCGACGCCCCGCGAAGGCCTCCATCCCGACGAGGGCGGCGGGGAAGCCGGGCAGGGGCATGTCGGCATAGATGGGTGTGTCGGCGTCGCGATAGATCTGGTCGCCGACGGTGATCGTCCGTGACCGGACGATCTGCGAGTCGATCGACCCGCCGAGGACGATACTGCTCCCACGCTGCGACGGCCGACCGTCCAGCAGGCCTGCGCCCTCCGCCGCTTCTCGCGACAGGGCCAGCAGGGCCGAGGCGCCGGTGTCGACCACGGCCTGGATCGACGCCCCCTCGACGGTCACCTCGGTCGTCAGGGCGCCGCGCGCCCTGACGACCGGTATGGCGGCGACGTCGGTGGGCAGGACATGGCCCTCACGCGGCAGGAACCGCATGCGACGTTCCTCGGTGTCCAGCTCCAGCACCGTCTCGCCCAGCAGGTCCTGGCCGAGGATCAGCGGAGCCGAAAGGCCTTCGCCGACCGCCAGCGGTCCGAGTGACAGGATGGCAGTGCGAAGCGCCTCGATCCGCATCGCCCCGACCGACACGTCCAGTGTCACCCCCCGTCCCATCTGGGCCCCGCCGCCGACGCCATAGGCCACCAGCGGAATGTCGAAGGCCTGGGTCAGGCCCAGCCGCTGGAACAGGCTGCGGTCGATGACGGAATACTGGGCCCCGGAATCGACCAGGGCGCGGACCGGCTGGCCGGCGACCGTGACCCTTACGGTCGGCACCGAGGCGCGCCGCTCGTCATAGGGCAGCCAGCCGCTGTTTCCCTCCGGCCCGAAGGCGACGCCGGGATCGCGCCACAGCACATGGTCCCTCAGCCACCACGCCCCGCCGAGACCGGCGGCGACGAGCACGGCGCGGGTCAGGAGGGCGCGGCGATTCATTCTTTGACAGTGGGGACGGGTTGCGGCGCTGTCGAGGCGGCAAGACAGCCCATTTTTCCGAGCATCCCCGCGGAGGCGGGGACCCAGGTTTTCGCCATGCGAACGGTGCATGGGTTGCTGTCAGCGAGTCATCGTGGAGCACTATCGCCCCAAGCACTGGGTCCCCGCCTCGGCGGGGATGAACGGATTACTTGGTGACCTCACACCTCGAACCGGACGCCCTGGGCGAGCGGCAGGGCGGAGGAGAAGTTCACCGTCTGGGTCTGGCGGCGCATATAGGCCTTCCAGGCGTCGGAGCCGGACTCACGGCCGCCGCCGGTCTCCTTCTCGCCGCCGAAGGCCCCGCCGATCTCGGCGCCCGAAGGGCCGATGTTGACGTTGGCTATGCCGCAGTCCGAGCCCCAGGCCGAGAGGAAGGCCTCGGCCTCGCGCACGCTGTCGGTGAACACGCAGCTCGACAACCCTTGCGGCACCGCGTTCTGCATCGCCACCGCCTCGTCGAACTCGCGCCAGGTCAGGACGTAGAGGATGGGGGCGAAGGTCTCATGCTGCACCACCGCGCTCTGGGCCGGCATGCGGACGATGGCGGGGCGGACATAGTCGCCCTCCCGGCTTCCGCCGACGACAATCTGACCGCCCTGCTCCACGGCTTGTTTCAGCGCGGCGTCGAAACCCTTCGCCGCGTCTTCGTCGATGAGCGGTCCAACCAGCACCCCGTCCTCGCGCGGATCGCCGATGGGAAGGGTGGCGTAGGCCTTCGCCAGACGCTCGATCAGGGCGTCGGCCACATCCTCGTGCACCAGCAGGCGACGCAGGGTCGTGCAGCGCTGACCGCAGGTGCCGACGGCGGAGAAAGCGATGGCGCGCACGGCCATGTCCATGTCGGCGCTCGGCGTGACGACCATGGCGTTGTTGCCGCCCAGCTCGAGCAGAGACCGCCCGAGCCGTCCGGCGACCGTCGTGGCGACGGCCTTGCCCATCCGGGTCGAACCCGTCGCGGAGACCAGGGCCACGCGGGGATCGGCGGCCAAGGCCTCGCCAACCTCGCGACCGCCGACCAGCAGCTGGACCAGACCGACGGGCGCATCGCCGAACCGGGCGAAGGCGCGCTGCATCACCGCATGGGTGGCGATGGCGGTCAGGGGCGTCTTCTCCGACGGCTTCCAGATCACCGGGTCGCCGCAGACCAGGGCCAGCGCCGCGTTCCAGGCCCAGACAGCGACCGGAAAGTTGAAGGCCGAAATCACGACGACCGGGCCTGCCGGCTGCCAGGTCTCGCGCATGTGGTGGCCGGGACGTTCGCTGGGCAGGGTCAGGCCGTAGAGCTGGCGCGAGAGACCGACGGCGAAGTCACAGATGTCGATCATCTCCTGCACCTCGCCCAGCCCCTCCGAGGTGACCTTGCCGGCCTCGAGCGTGACCAGCATGGCGAGGTCGTCCTTGGACGCGCGCAGTTCCTCGCCCAGCAGCCGGACCAGCTCGCCGCGACGGGGCGCGGGGATACGGCGCCAGGGGTCAAAGGCGGCGGTGGCGGCGGCCAGGGCGGCCTCGATCGCGGCGGCGTCGGCGGCGCGAACCGCCGCGCCCGTCGAGCCGTCGATGGGCGAGCGGGTGGGCAGGCCGGAGGGATCGAAGGTCGCCTCGGAAACGCCGAGGCGGGTCAGGATGGCATGGGCGTTCTGGGCTGCGGTCATGTCGGCGGCTTAGCCGCACGACCGGAAAAGCGAAAGGGCCGCCTCCTTTCGGAAGCGGCCCCTCGATCAGGTTGCGATCAGCTTACCAGCCACGACCGTCGCGGTCGCGGCGCTCTTCACGCAGGTTACGCTCGATCCGGTCGAGGCGGCCCTGCAGATCGCGACGTTCCCAGTTCGACAGGCCGTCGCGGCGGTAGCGCCACTCCAGACGTTGGTACTCGTCCAGCTGCCAGCGCAGGTTCTGGGCCTCGCGGCGGCTGATGCGGCCGTTGTAGGCGGCGCGATCGATACGCTGGGCGAGACGGGCCTGGTCGCCGTTCAGGCCGCCGCCGTTCCAGCCGCCGTTGTAACCACCATTGTAACCACCATTGTAACCACCATTGTAACCACCGTTGTGGTCCTGGCCGTAGCCGCCGCCACGGTCTCCACCACGATCACCGTGGCCTCGGCCGTAGTCCTGGGCCAGCGTCGGGGTCGCGATCGCGACCGCCGACGCCGCCAGAAGCGAAAGCAGGGCTTTCTTCGTCAGGGCGGTCGTCATGATCTTTTTCCTTCATCTCGGCCCGGGGTGGGCTGCGAGGTGAAGAAAACCACTCTGAACCTGACACGCGTCTGAGCCGGCTGTTGTGAAACAGACAGGTTGATGAACGGCTAGGCTTGATGCCCGCGCTGAACGCGTCGGTCTGTGAGGTTCAACGCGCGGCGGACTGAAATCCGTCGCATCTTCATCCCTGCTTCACCCTCTTGCGAAACCGGGCGTCAAGGGCTGATCCCGCAGGGTGGAGCGGAACCGGTGAGGACGACCATGGCGCGTGCGCAATTCCAGAAGGGCCAGAAGGTCTGGGTCGAGTGCGTGGGCGCATGGGCCCAGATCGAAAAGGTCCAGCCCGTCTGGGCCAAAGGCTTCGAAGAACCGGTAAAGGTCACCTACGACGTCGGCCTCGGCCGCGAGTTCCAAGCCTCCGAACTGATGCTCCCCGCCGAGGACGAGGCCGGGGGCGCTCTGGGCACATGGCGCATGCTGCGGGCGCGCAACAAGTGGCAGCTGGCCGAGGACGTGCCGCACCACCCCTATCCGGGCACCTATCCCGTCGTGGTCACCGATCCGGCGGACTGGGGCGGCTGGCGCGTGCCGGGCGCCGAATACGATCGAGATCCGCAGCGGATCGAGTTCCAGGCCCGCCTGATCGCCGCCGCGCCGCGCCTGATGGATCTGGCGCAGAAGCTGGTCGACACGGTCGCCGAAAGCCCTGAGGACGCCCCGCCGGAGACCCTGGCCCTGGCCCGTCAGGCGCGCGAGGTCCTGAAGTCCGTGACCGAGGCCCTGGCCCCCGCGCCCGAGGCCGCCGCGCCCGCTGTTCGCGCGCACGCCGCCTAGAATACTTTCGTTAACCAAACCTCGACAGGATTCAGCGACGCAGCCTAGATTCCGAGCCGTCGTCGAATCGCCCAGCGCCTGACCCTGCCGCCCCGGCAGGGACCGCAGCGATCATGTCCGGGAGAGCGCCTTGCGGGGCACAGAGCGCCGCATTCAGCAGCCGGGGCGACGGTCGCAGGACCGTCCCGAAGGCTTGCCGACCTGGGGCCGGGTGCTGGTTCTCGCCCTCACGCTCGGCCTTGCCATCTATGTCGTCCTGTTCGCGCGGGAGAGCACGCGCCCCGCGCGCGAGGCGGCGGTGCTGAAGGCCGAGGTGCTGCATCGCGACGCCGACCTGGGCGCCGCCCTGCTGGACGCCAAACTGGCCCGGGCCCACCTCGGGTTGAACGTCGCCGCCGAGGCCCTGAGAAGGAACCCGGGCCGCCCGCTGGACGCGCTGGAAGCCGCCCGCGCCGCCGCCCCGACCAGCGCCTTCGCCGTGCTCGACGCCGGCGGTGTCGCCACCGCGGCCGTCGGGGCGAGCCCGGCCGAGTTTCGCCCGCTGGCGGCCTCCGGGTCCGCCGGACCTCGGGCGACCCGCGATCGCATCGCCCTTCTGTCGTTCGCCCCGGGGACCGCGGGTCTGGTCGCCCGCACGCCCGTCGCCGGCGCGGCCGGCGAACGCACCCTCGTCGTCTCGCCGACGGAGGGGCTCATCGCGGGCGCTGCCGGCGCCTCACTGAAAGATCGACTGGGCCTCGAGTTGTCGGCCGTGACCGCCTCGCAGACCGTCGTCCACGGTTCGCCCCGACCGAACGAAGCGGTACGGGCCACGGCATCCCCCGTGGGCGACACCGGCCTCAGCGTCGTCGCCTGGCGGCCGGACTCGACCGGGGCCGCCGCCATCATCAGCGACCTGTGGCTATTGATCGCGCCGCTGGGCCTGGGGGTCCTGGTGCTGGGCCTCGCCTTGCTGCAGCGCTGGCGACAGGCGCGCGCGTCCAAGGCCTGGGCAGAGACCGAACATCGTTTCCGCGTCGCCGTCGAGGCGGCGCGTTGCGGCGTCTGGGAATGGGATCTGAACGCCGGCGAGCTCGTGGTGTCGGACTTCATGGCGGAGTTGCTGGGCCTTCCCGCCGGCGGAGCGGTCAAGGCTGAGGACGTGATGGAGCGGATTCACCCTCGCTATCGCGATCTGGTCGAACACGCCCTGCGTCAGGCCGCGACCTTCGGCGCCTTCGAGGTGACCTTCCCCGTACCGCTGGCGACCGGCGGAGCCCGCTGGATCGACGCGCGCGGCCAGGCGCGCGGGTCGCGCGGCGAGGACGGCTTCAGCATCATCCTGGGCGTCGCCCTGGACATCACCGAGGCTCGCCGCGCCAAGGCCCAGGCCCAGGCCGCCGAGAACCGGCTGCGCGACGGCATCGAGAGCGTCTCGGACGCCTTCGTCCTGTTCGACAAACACGGCCGGCTGATCCTGTGGAATCAGGCCTTCAAGGACGCCTTCGGCTTCGCCGACGAGGCGGTGCGCAAGGGCGCCATGAAGGACGAGCTGAACCGTATCGCCGCCCTCGCCATCAAGGAGGAACGGCCCTCCGCCGAGGGCCGTGCCGGCGCTCGCGAGGTCGAACTACATGACGGCCGCGTGCTGCAGCTGTCCGAGCGGTTCACCGGCGACGGCGGCACGGTCGTCACCGCCGCCGACGTGACCGCCATCCGCCGCCAGGAGCTGGAGCGCCAGCGGGCCGCCGACAGTCTGCGGATCACCGTCGACCAGCTGGAGACCAGCCAGGAGAAACTCAGCCTCCTGGCCCGAAAATACGAGATCGCCATGACCCGGGCCGAGGCCGCCAACCAGGCCAAGTCCGAGTTCCTGGCCAACATGTCCCACGAACTGCGCACGCCGCTGAACGCCATCAACGGCTTCTCGGAGATCATGGCCGGCGAGATGTTCGGGCCGCTGGGGGACGCCAGATACAAGGGCTATGCCGCCGACATCCTCAAGTCCGGCCAGCACCTGCTCAGCCTGATCAACGACATCCTCGACATGGCCAAGATCGAGGCGGGCAAGATGACCCTGCACTACGAGCCCGTGTCCCTGACCGAGATCTGCGAGGACGCCATCCGGCTGATGCGCGGCAAGGCGCAGGACTCGGGCCTGATCCTGTCGCTGCAGGCGCATGATCTGCCTGAGATCGACGCCGACTATCGCGGGCTGAAACAGGTGATGCTCAACCTGATCTCCAATGCGGTGAAGTTCACGCCGGAGGGCGGCGAGATCACCGTGTCGCTGGACACCCTGAACGCGGACCGGGTGCGGATATCGGTGACCGACACCGGTATCGGCATCGCGGCCGGGGACCTGAAACGCCTGGCCCAGCCCTTCGAACAGGTCGAGGGCCAGCATTCCAAGACGACACAAGGGACCGGCCTCGGCCTGTCCCTGACCAAGGCCCTGATCGAGCTCCACCAGGGGCAGATGCTGATGCAGAGCGAGCCCGGCGTCGGCACCACGGTCAGCTTCGACATTCCGATCAGACGCCCCGGCGCGCCGGTCGAACAGATCCAGGCGCGAGCGGCCTAGGGTCTGATTCATGGCTCGAAAGTCACTGTGGCCATCACGGCGAAGACGTCGACCCACAACCCCGCTGATTGGGAACGCCTATTTGGGCGGTCCGTCTCCGCCCTTGTCGCCCGGGCCGCTGTCTCCGCCGCCCTTGCCGCGACGGAGGATCTCGGCGAAGGCGGCGCGTTCCGCCGGCTCCAGCGTGCCGAGGATGGTCAATGTGTCGGCTTCCAGCCGCCGGCGACCGCGAATCTCGGCCGCGCGGGCCTGGTCCAGCAGTCGTTCCACGAGCACCCGATCATAGGGATCGGCGGCGGCAGCGGCGATCGCCTGTCGACGCGCCGCGCGGGCCTGCTGGAAGTCGGGCCGGGCGGCGAGGCCGGCGTCCCGCAACGCCTGACGCACCCGGCCGCGAACCTCGGGATCGAGCGCAGCGACCAGTTCGCGCGGCGAGGCGCGGCGCTCGTCCCCCGCCTTGCCGTCCATACGGCGTTCGATTCGATCCTGTCCCGTCAAGGCCGTATAGGCGGCGGTCGCGGCAAACAGGTTCACCGCGACCGAGGCGGCCAGGGCGACGCCGAGAACGATGGCGAGGGTGCGCATGTTCATCCCAGCACCTCGGTCTCGTCGAAGCTCAACATGGCCTGGTCGAGCACGGCGTCGGCCTGGCTCTGCGCCGCCAGATGGCCGCCCAGATTGGTGCCGAAGACCACGCCGGCGCAGGCCGCGGCGGCCCAGCTCGCCCCCCCGATCCACAGCAGCTTGCGTAGCGAAGGCCAACCGGCGCGCGCCTTCAGGTTCGCCGCTACGGCCGAGGCAAGGACACGATCCCGCAGGTCCATGGACACGGCGGGATTGGGGGATGCGAAGAGGGCGGCGTCGGTCTGGCGCGCGTCGAACAGCGCACGTCCGGCCTCGAGCGGATGGGTTTCGATCCATGTGCGCGCGGCGTCGCGCACGCTCTCGGGCCAGCGACGGATATCGCCCCCATAGGCTGCGGCCAGTTCGCCGATACGCGTCTCGTCCATGCCCTCGCGGGTCATCGTCGTGCTCCTTCGACCGCCGGCTCCGCGCCGGGGGCCAGATGCGCCAGCGTCTGCCTCAGGGTCCTGCGACCCCGCGACAGCAGGCTTTCCAGCGCCTCGATACTGACCGACATCAGGCTTGCGGCCTCGATATTGGTCAGTTCCTGATAGTGACACAGCACGATGGCCTCGCGCTGGCGCTGCGGCAGGGCGATCAGCGCCCGATCCACCTGCGCGCCCAGCTGGGCCGTCATGATCCCGCGATCCGGGGCCGGCCCCTCGTCGGGTCGATCCGGAGAGATCTCGGTCGGAACCTCGCGTCGCCGACGGAGCCGATCGTAGCAGAGGTTCAGCGCCACCCGGTGCAGCCAGGTGTCGAACTTCGCCTTGCCCGGCGTCCAGCGCGGGGCCTGTTTCCAGGCTCTCAGCAGGGCTTCCTGCGCCACGTCCTCGGCCTCGGCGGGGTCGCCCAGCATCCGCTGCGCCAGGGCCAGCATGCGCGGGAGTTTCCGCGCCACCATGGCCTGAATGGCCGCCGGGTCGCCCTGACCCACGCGGCGCACCAGGTCCTCGTCGGGGTCGGCGACAGAGGCCAAACGGTCCCTTTCCGGGCGAGCAGACAAGCGGGCGAACGGGCGGGACGGCCAAGGAAGTGCGACCGTCCCCACCCTCTTACTCCGAAGCGGGCGCCGAAGGCGACGCCCGGCGCGCGGCGCGACGATCGTGGCGCTGCTCGCGCATGGCCTGGCGGGCCGCCGTGCGTTCCTCGGCAGTGATGAAGCCGTCACGGTTGGCGTCGACCCTGTCGAACCGGGCCGTCAGACGGGTCTGGACATCGGCGATGGCCATGGGACCGCGCCCCTCGGAGCCATCACCCCGTGCGCCGCCGTGCCCCCGACCGCCGCGATGGCCGCGCATGCCGTGACGGGCCCCACCCTCTGCGCGGTCGCCGCGCATCTGGCGGGCAGCGGTGAACTCCTCGCGGCTGACGGCGCCATTGCCGTCCGTGTCGAGCGTCTCGAAGCGGGCGGAGACGCGCTGGTTGCGGCGCGTGTCCATGCCCGACCGGCGCTCCTCGGCGCTGATCGAACCGTCGCGGTTGGCGTCGATGGCGGTCAGGCCGGCGATCCGGCCGTCGACAAACTCGGCGCGGCTGATCCGGCCGTCGCCGTCGGCGTCGCCACGGGCGCCCCGCGTCTGCGCCTGCTGGGCCATAGCGGAGCCAGCACTCAGGACGGCCAGAACGGCGGCGGCGCCGGCGGCGCCGGCGGCCAGGGTGGATTTCTTCATCTGTTCGTCTCCGAAAAGAACGGCCGCTCAAGCGTCCGCAAGACCCCCGTCCTGGAACTGTAACGGGCCAGTCCGGACTATCCGTCGTTCCGGGAGGGCAGCGCCGTCTCGAACGCCTCCTGCGCGGCCTTGCGCACGCGCTCCAGACGGAGACGCAGGGCCGGGAAGTCCGCCTCCCCCGCCGCCTCGGCAAGGCGGGTCCGGAAGGTTTCCGACTCGGCCTCCGGATCGCCCTTGTCATCAAAGGCGCAGGCGAGGAGCTGCGCCAGGGCCTGGTGCAGGACCCAGGCGTCCTTCAGCGGCGGATCCCTTTCCAGCTGATCCAGGATCGAGACGCTCAGAAATCCACCCTCGGCGGCCGTCTGCAACTGGCGGAACTGGCCGACGAACTCGGCGTCGACCAGACCGCCGCGAACCAGCTTCAGGTCCCAGAAGCCCTTGGCCGGCCGCTCCCGGTCCATCAGGTCGCGCATGGCCCGCACGTCGCCGGCCGTGTCCACCCCGGGCCGCGGACGACGCAGCGCCGCCTCGATGGCCGCCGTCACCTGGGCGCCAAACGCCGTCTCGCTGGCCCAGGCGACGCGAGCCCGGGTCAGGGCCATGAATTCCCAGGTCGCGGCCTCGTCCGAATAGTAGGTCTGGAACCCCGACAGCGGCACCGACACCGGCCCCTTCGACCCTGAGGGCCTGAGCCGCATATCGACCTCGTAGAGCCCCCCCTCGGCCGTATGCGCCGACAGGGCCGAGATTAGTCTCTGGGTGAAGCGGACGTAGAAGACGTCAGGCGACCAGCCCTTGGTGGCGGACACGGCGTCCGACGGCGCGCCGTATACGGTCATCAGGTCGAGGTCCGATCCCGCCGTCATCTCCCCGGACCCGGCCTTGCCCAGGGCGATGACGGCCACCGCGCCCGGCATCGCTCCGCCCAGCCGTTCGGTTTCCGTCAGGGCCGCCGCCGACAGGGTGCGCATGACCGCGTCGGCGAGGTTGGTGAATCCCTTGCCCGCCGCTTCCGGCCCCACCCGACCACTGAGGGTCTGCATGCCGATGCGGAAGGCCTGTTCGCGATGCAGGCGACGGACGGCGTTCATCGCCCCTTCGAAATCCCCGGCGGCGGCCGCCTCCTCCGCCATCTGATCGAACAGGCCGGTGTTGACGCCGAGTTCGGTCTCGAACCGGGCGTCGAGCATCGAGTCCAGCGCCGCCGGATAGCGGCCGAGGGTCCGCGCCAGTCGAGGGGCGAAGGCCATGACGCCGACAATCCGCTCGAACAGCTCGGGCTGGTTCAGGAACAGGGCCTGGACCTGAACCCCCGCCGACAGGCCGGCGAAGAAGACCGAGAACCGCTTGAACGCTGCATCGGCCGCGCCGGTCCGCGCGAGCGCCGTCAGCAGCCGCGGCGCCAGCCGGGTGAACAGCTCCCGCCCCCGCACCGAACGCGTCGCCGAAATGCGGCCGTGGTGCCAGGACCGGATCGTGTCGGCGACCGCGCCTGGATCGGAGAAGCCCATTCGCTCCAGCGTCGCCAGGGTCTCGGGATCGTTGTCGACTCCGGTGAAGACGAGACTGCCGAACGGGGAGGAAAGTTCCTCCTCGCCCTCGAACAGGGCGCCGTAGCGCTGGTTCACCCCGATCAGAATGGCCTCGACCCCCGCGTCGAAGGCCGCCAGATCGCCCTGCCCCGCGAGCGCCGCGACCGCCGCCCGGCGCACGGGATCGGCGGGCAGGATATGGGTCTGTTCGTCCTCCAGCATCTGCACCCGGTGCTCGAGTCCGCGCAGCTCCACATACGCCCCGGTCATTTCGGCGGCGACGTCGGCGGGCAGGTGCCCTTTCGCGACCAGGGCGGCGAGCGCATCGACCGTCCGGGAACTGCGCAGCGACGGATCGCGGCCGCCGAGGATCAGCTGCTGGGTCTGGGCATAGAACTCGATCTCGCGGATGCCGCCGCGCCCGAGCTTCAGATTGGCGCCCGCCGCCTCCATCCCCTCGCCAGTCTTGTGGACGTGGATCTGGCGTTTGATCGACTGGATGTCGAGCACGGCCTGATAGTCGAGGCTGCGGCGCCAGACGAAGGGGACCAGCGCCTTGAGGAACTCGGTCGCCGCGCCGAAATCGCCGCAGATGGCGCGGGCCTTGATGAAGGCCGCCCGCTCCCAGTTCTGGCCGACGCTCTCGTAGTAATCCAGCGCCATGGGCACGGTGACGACCGGCGGCGTCGACGACGGATCGGGGCGCAGACGCAGGTCGACGCGGAAGACATAGCCGTCGGCCGTCCGCTCGGACAGCAGCGACGCCACCCCCTGCGCCACCCGGTTCATCAGGCCTTGCGCCTCTGTGCCCTCGGCCAGCACAGGGGCCAGACGTTCGGGGTCGAAGAACAGGCTGAGGTCGATATCGGAGGAATAGTTCAGCTCGAACGCGCCGTGCTTGCCCATGGCCAGGCCGAACAGGCCGGGAATGGGGCCGCGTGTGTCGTCGGCGGCGGTCAGGAGCTTGCCGCGTCGACGCAGGTCCTCGGCCACCCCCGAAAGGGCCGCGCGTGAGGCGACGTCGGCGAACCGGCTCAGCGCGCCGGTGACCTGATCCAGGTCCCAGACTCCGCCGAGATCGGCCAGGGCCGTCAGAAGATGCAGTTCCGCCTTCAGCCGCCGCAGCGGCGAGCGCATGTCGTCCGCCCCCCCGGTCAGGGCGATGGTGCGCGCGGCGATATCGTCAAGCCGAACCTCGGGCGCGTCGGAAAGGATGGCGTGCAGGGTCTCGGGCCGGCGTCGCGCCAGACCGAACAGATAGGGCGAGGCGGCGAACACGGGCTGTAACGCCGGCCAGACAGTGTCCAGCAGCGTGCCCCAGCCGCCCTCCGCCGCGCTGCCCGACAACCGGTCGTGCGCACGCCCGACCGCCTCCGCGTCGACCACGGGCCCGCAGGCCGCCAGCCGTTCGCCCAGGGGCGCCGAACTCATCCCTCGCTCGCGGGCGGCAGGACCAGGGCGACGCGCAGGCCCGGCCCGGACTCGCCATAGGCGCCGGGGCCCTCATCCAGCTGGATGCGGCCCATGTGCGCCTCCATCACCGCCCCCACCAGAGACAGGCCCAGGCCGGAGCCCGCCTCGGTGCGACTGTTGTCGAGGCGGACGAACCGCTCGATGACCCGGCCGCGATCCTCTTCCGGCACCCCCGGCCCGGTGTCGGTGACGGAGAATTCGATCTCGCCCGAGGACCGGCGGCGCGCGCGCAGCTTGACCGCCCCGCCGACCGGCGTGTATTTGATGGCGTTGTCGATGACATTGGCCAGGGCCTGGGCCAGGAACGGCCGGGCGCCCTCGATCATCAGGCCGCGCTCGATCTCGGCGGAGAAGTCGAGCCCCTTGTCCTCGGCCGCCGGCTCGTACAGCTCGGCCATGTCCGCAGCCAGTTCGGCGGCGTCGAACACCGCAGCATCGGGCACGCGGCCCGCCGCCGCCTGCAGGCGGGCGATGGCGAGCACGGTGTTGAAGGTCTTCAGCAGCGTGTCGGCCTCGTCCAGCGCGACCTGCAGGGCGTCGACGCCGTCGATCCGCCCGCTCTCGGCGTCGATCAGGGCGACCTCCAGCCTGGCCCGCATGCGCGTCAGCGGCGACCTCAGGTCGTGGGCGATAGCGTCGCCGGCGTGGCGGATCGAGGCCATGGAGGTCTCCAGCCGGTCCAGCATGCCGTTCAGCCCCTGGCCCAGCTCGTCCAGTTCGTCACCGGATCCCCGCACCGCCACCCGCGCTTTCAGGTCGCCGTCCTGCACGGAGCCGACGACGGCGTTCAACCGCCCCATGGATCGTTCCAGATTACGGCTGATCAGCAGACCTCCGCCGAGGCCGAGCAGCAGGACCATACCCATGGCCATCCACAGCGCCTGGGTCAGCCGGCCCAGATAGGCCTCGGTATCGCCCAGGGATTCCCCGACGATCAGCCCCTCGCCGCCCGCCAGCCGCACCTGGACGGCCCTCACCTGCGGCCGGATCACCCGACCGTCGGCTTCGGTGTCGGTGAAGGTGAAGGTGGTCCATTCCTCGGTCGCCGGCCCGGCGTCGAACGGCGAGACATTGAGGCTGCCGGTCCCCAGGCTCCCGTCCCTGTTGATGAACTGATAGATATAGGCGCTTCGGGTCAGGGTCCGGTCGATCAACGCCACGTTCAGGGCATCGACGCCGCGATTGTCATAGACGCCCAGCAGGGTCTTGAGCTCGCCGCGCACATCGGCCTCGGCCCGCGCCTGGGCCTCCGAGGCCGAGGCGACATAGACATAGGCCAGGATGGCGCTGGCCGCCGCCGCGAACAGCGCGAGGAACAACAGCGTCAGCCTGAAGGGCGTGCGGCGGAAGAGGGACGGGAGACGCATCAGGGAACTATTCTCCCTCCCCCTGCGGGGGAGGGTGGTCGGAGCGAAACGGAGACCGGGTGGGGGCGGCAAGGCAGGCCGCACGCACCTCGTCGATCACATTGTTGAGCCGATCTCGCACCATCAGATTATCGTAGCGCAAAGTCAGCAGGCCTTCTCTGGCGAAAACAGCGTCTCGAACACTATCCTGACGCTGACGATCCTCGTTGTGATGTGAGCTTCCGTCCACCTCGACGATCACGCCACGGGCCCAACAAAAGAAGTCGAGATAGTAGCCGCGCAACGGACACTGCCGTCGAAAATGCAGGCCTTCGGCTCGAAGCGACCGGAGCGCGACCCAAAGACGCGCTTCCGCCGGTGTCAGGGCCTTCCGCATCTCGCGCGCCCGAGCGATGATCGCCATGTCGCCTGGCCCTCCCCACCCGGCCGCTTCGCGGCCACCCTCCCCCGAGGGGGAGGGAGAAAATGCTGCGTGGCCTCACGCCTCCAGCCGATACCCCGCCCCGCGCACCGTCTGCAGCATCGGCTTGTCGAAGCCCTTGTCGATCTTGGAGCGCAGGCGGCTGATGTGGACGTCGATGACGTTGGTCTGGGGGTCGAAATGGTATTCCCACACCTTCTCCAGCAGCATGGTGCGGGTCACCGACTGGCCGGCGTGGCGCATCAGGAACTCCAGCAACTGGAACTCGCGCGGTTGCAGGTCGATCTCCGAGGTTCCGCGATGCACGGTGCGGGCGATCAGGTTCATCTCCAGGTCGCCGACCTTGAGCACCGTCTGCACCCCGCCCGTCTCGCGACGGCGCGACAGGGCCTCGACCCGGGCGACCAGCTCGGCGAAGGCGTAGGGCTTGACCAGATAGTCGTCGCCGCCGGCCTTCAGGCCCATGACGCGATCCTCGACCTCGCCCATGGCGGACAGGAACAGGACCGGCGTCTGGTCGCCGTCCTTGCGCAGGGTCTCGACCATGCCGATGCCGTCCAGGCGGGGCATCATCCGGTCAACGACGTAGACGTCGTAGTCGCCCTTCTGGGCCTCCAGCAGGCCATAGGCGCCGTCGATGGCGTGACTGGCCACGTGACCCGCCTCGGCCAGACCGCGCACCATCGCCTGGGCCGCCTCGGCGTCGTCCTCGACCACAAGAATTTTCACAGGCCAGCCCCTCCGGAATCACAATCGCCGCCGACGGTAGTCCATCGGCGGCGACTTGGGGAGTTAAGGCTTGTTCAGGCTGCGGACTACTTGGCGTCCGACAGTTCCAGAACGAAGGGCCGATTGCCCGCCGGGATGCGGAACAGCAACAGGACACTTTCTCGACCCGCCTCGCGGGCCGAGGTGACGACGGCACGCAGCTCGGCGACGGTCGCCACCGGGCGGCCGTTCGCCTGCAGGATTACGGCCCCGGCAGGAACCTGGGCCCGGCCCGCCCGCGAGCTTTCTGCGACGGAGGTCACGACCAGACCGCGCACGTTCTCGTCAATGGAGAAGCGTGAGCGCAGCGCTTCGCTGATCGGCGCGACCGTCATACCCTCCACGACCTCGCCCGTCGGAGCCTGCGGACGCCCCGGCTGGCTTTGGTCGCCGTCTTCGTCCTGATTCTGCAGAGCCGCGTTGATATCGGCGGGACGCGTGCCCGAAGGGATGTTGATCGTCTGGCGGCCACCCTCGCGCAGGATCTCAAGTCGCAGATTGTCGCCCGGCGCGGCTTGGCCGACCTGACGCGTCAGGTCGGACGACGAAGCGATAGGCCGACCGTTCAGGGCCACAACGACGTCGCCTGCACGAAGGCCGCCCTGCTCCGCCGGAGCGCCCGGCGTGACGTCGGCGATATAGGCGCCGTCCTGATCCTCCGGCAGACCCAGCGGCTCGCGGTATTCGTCGAGCAAGTCCTGGATCTGCACGCCCAGATAGCCCCGCTGGATCGCCTGCCCGCTCATCAGACGATCGGTCACCGTCTTGGCGATCGAGGCCGGGATGGCGAAGCCGATGCCGACCGAGCCGCCCGTCGGCGAGAAGATCGCCGAGTTCACGCCGATGACTCGGCCATAGATGTCGAAGGTCGGGCCGCCCGAGTTGCCCCGGTTGATGGCGGCGTCGATCTGCAGATAGTCGGTGTAGGGCGTCGAACTGTCGCCGATCTCACGGGCGCGGGCCGAGACGATACCGGCCGTGGCCGTGCCGCCGAGGCTGAAGGGGTTGCCGACGGCGAGCACCCAGTCACCGACGCGCGGCTCCGCGGCTTCCTCGAAGCTGACGAAGTTGAAGCCCGAGCCCTCGACCTTGACCACGGCCAGGTCGGTGTCGGCGTCGCGACCGACCAGCCGGGCAGGCAGTTCACGGCCGTCGGACATCCGCACCGTGATCTTCGTCGCATTGGCCACGACGTGGTTGTTGGTGACGATGAAGCCGTCGGCCGAGATGAAGAAGCCGGAGCCCGCGCCCTGGGCGGTCTGGGGCTCTTCTTCCTCGCCGGGCTCCTGGGTCTCGGGGGCCTGGAAGCCGAAGCCGGGCAGGCCGGGAATGGGGATCATGCCGCCGCGCTGGCGTTCGATCGGGGTCTCGACGTCGATCTGGACCACGGCGGGCGACACCTGGTCGAAGATGTCGGCGAAACTGAGCGGCGCGCCCTGCGGCGGGGCGAAGGCGAGACCCGAGGCGCCGGCGGAGGGGATCAGCCGTCCGTGGGCCTCTGCGGCATTGGCGCCCGGCCAGTCGATCACGCCTCCGGCAGTCGCGGCGGCGGCGAACACGAGGCCGACAGCGGCCCCCAGGATGAATTCCTTACGCTTCATCATCGGTGTGTTTTCGATCCTTCAATGGGCCCGGCCAGAAGACTGACCGGCGCCCGTTTCGCCTTGTGATATAGGGCTATGGCGACTTTCGCCAACCATTGCGCCATGACCCTTGGTCCGCCTCAACGCCCGTCGTGAGGCGCGGATGCGTCAGGATCGGGGCGAACCGTTTCCCTTTGGAGAAGATCGGCCAGCCGACGTTCCTCATCGGGCGAAAGCGGCGCGGTTTCGACGGCCTTGCGCCGCGCGAAGACGAACAGGGCGAGACCGCCGATCAGCGCCAGCAGGGCGGGTCCGAACCACAGCAGCCAGGTCCCGGTCCGCACCGGCGGGGTGAACAGGACATAGTCGCCGTAGCGGCGCACGAGATCGTCCCTGACCGCCTGGTCGCTGGCGCCCGAGGCGATCTCCTCGCGGACCAGGCGGCGCATGTCTCCGGCGATCCCGGCCGGGCTGTCGGCGATGGATTCGTGCTGGCAGACGACGCAGCGCACGACCTCGAAAATCGCCTGGGCGCGGGCTTCCTGACCCGGCGAGGCGAGCGGCCGGTCCGGCGGGGCGGCGGGTTCCTGGGCCAGGGCGGGGGTGGACAGCGTCAGGACCGCGAAAAACAGAGCCACCACAAATTCGTGCATCCCCGCGAAGGCGGGGACCCAGGTTTTAGCCAAGGGCGCGGTGCGCGGGATCACGGCCAGCACGCACCCGGCGCCGTTTCTCGCCCAAAGCACTGGGTCCCCGCCTTCGCGGGGATGCACGGAAAAATGGGAGCTCATGCAGCCCTGCGTTTCCCGCCCACCGCCAGCCTCAGCCGTCGGTCGAACAGCGACAGCACCCCGCCCAGCGCCATGACGAACGGCCCGAGGAAGATCAGCCGCGCCCACGGATTGTAGTAGACCCGAACGGTCCAGGCCTGGGCCGCCTCAGGGGTGCTACGGCGCTCGCCCATGACGACATAGACGTCGTCCAGACCCCGGAAATCGAGCCCGACCTCGGTCGTCGTCTGCCCCCCGGCGGGGAAGAAACGGCGCTCGGCCGTGATTGTGCGCGGGTCGGCGCGGCCATCGGTCGAGGCCACCGTCAGCGTGCCACGTTCGGCCAGATAGTTGGGGCCCTCGACGATCTCGACCTTGTCGAGCGTCACCACCCAGCGTCCGGCATGGACCTCCCCGCCGATGGGCAGGGGGGCGGCGGCCTCGACCTTGAAACCCGTCTCGACCACGGCCCCGAGCACGAACAGGCCCAGACCCGCATGCGCCAGCGTCATGCCCCAGGCGCCGAGCGGCAGGCCCCTGGCCCGACGACCGACCTCGGCCAGCGGCGCCCGGAACAGGCGGACGCGTTCGACCACCTCCGCCAGCGCTCCGAGGATCAGCCAGGCCCCGACGGCCAGACCCGCGGCTGCGAAGGCCTTCCTCGGCTCGAACGCCAGCCAGCCGACGAAGCCGCAGGCGATCGCAAGCGCCGCGGCGAGCGCCAGCCTCTGCATCGCCCCCTTCAGGTCGCCGCGCTTCCAGGCCAGCAGCGGCCCGGCCGGCAGGATCAGGAAGGCCACGGCCATCAACGGCGTGAAGGTCAGGGCGAAATAGGGCGGGCCGACCGAGATGGTGGCGCCCGTCGCCGCCTCCAGGATCAGCGGATAGAGGGTGCCCAGCAGCACCGTCACGGCCGCCACGGTCAGGAACAGGTTGTTCAGCACCAGGGCGCCCTCGCGGCTGACCGGGGCGAACAGGCCGCCGCCCTTCAGCTGGGGCGCGCGCCAGGCGAACAGGGCGAAGGCCGACCCGGCTGTGAAGCCCAGGATGCCCAGCAGCATCAGCCCCCGCTCGGGATCGACCGCAAAGGCGTGGACGGAGGTCAGCACGCCGGAGCGCACCAGGAAGGCGCCCAGCATGGAGAAGGTGAAGGCCAGAAGCGCCAGGAACACGGTCCAGCCCGCCAGCGCCCCGCGCCGCTCGGTCACCACCGCACTATGAAGAAGCGCCGTGCCCGCCAGCCACGGCATGAAGCTGGCGTTCTCGACCGGGTCCCAGAACCACCAGCCGCCCCAGCCGAGCTCATAGTAGGCCCAGAAGGCGCCGAGCGTGATCCCGGCCGTCAGGAAGACCCAGCTCGCCAGGGCCCAGGGCCGCACCCAGCGCCCCCATGCGGGCCAGAAGCCGGAAAAGGCCCTGCCCTCGATCAGGGCGGCGACGGCCAGGGAGAAGGTCACCGAGAAACCGACATAGCCCGCGTAGAGCAGGGGGGGATGGATGGCGAGCGCCGGGTCCTGCAGCAGAGGGTTCAGCGACAGGCCCTGGAACGGCGCCGGATCGATTCGTGCGAACGGGTTGGAGGTGAAGACGGCGAAGGCCAGGAACAACGCCCCCAGCCCGCCCTGCACCCCGATCGCCGAGGCCTTCAGCCCGAACGGAAGCCCCCTCGCACGCGTGAGGGCCGCGCCGAACCCGGTCATGACCAGGCACCACAGGACCAGCGACCCCTCGTGGCTGCCCCAGGCGGCGGCCACCTTGTAGAGCATCGGCTTGTCGGTGTGGCTGTTGTTGGCGACGTTGGCGACGGAGAAGTCCGACGTCGCAAAGGCGAAGATCAGGGCTCCGAACGCCAGGGCCGTGGCCAGGGCTGCGCCCATCGCCGCGCCCTCTGCTCCGCCGGCCAGCAGCGGACTGCGACGCCAACGGCCGGTCGCCGCCAGACCGGTCTGCAGCACCGACAGCATCAGGGCGAGGATCAGCGCGAAGGCGCCGAATTCGACGATCACAGGGCTTGGCTCTGCACAGGCGGTGCCGTCGATGCGCCGCCCTCAGGCCGCCATTCGCCCTTTTCCTTCAGCCGGTCGGCGACCTCGCGCGGCATATAGGTCTCGTCGTGCTTCGCCAGAACGGTATCGGCGTGGAAGACGCGGTCGGGGCCGAACCGGCCTTGCGCAACGATCCCCTGCCCCTCGCGGAACAGGTCGGGCAGGTCGCCCTCAAAGATCACCTGGCTGGTCGCGGCGTTGTCGGTGACGGAGAAGGCCACGGTCGTACCATGCTGCTCGACGCTGCCGGCCTCGACCAGTCCCCCAAGGCGGATGACCCGACCGGCCGGCGCGGCGTCCGCCGTCGCCTCCGACGGCGAGAAGAAATAGGTCACGCTGTCCTGCATGGCCCACAGCGAAAGCCCGACGGCGAGCGCCAGCACCGGTGCGGCGGCGGCCACGACCCACAGGCGACGACGCGCCTTCGGCGATTTGGGAAGCCAGCTCATGGGCGGACAACGGGTTCCGGGAACGGAGAAGTCGCGCCGTATAGCGCCTGTCCCGTCGGGCTCCAACGGGTCATGCGGCCGCGTCCAGGCGGCTGACCAGATCGGTCCGGCGCGGATCGGCCGGATCCAGCACGGCGATCAGGGGCGCCCAGACCTCGCGCGCCTTCGCCACATCGCCCCGGGCCAGGGCCGCTTCACCGACGAAATAGCGCGCGCCCAACTGGTCCGGGTCGAGGGCAAGCGCGCGGGTGAAGGCCGCCTCGGCGTCCACACCGACCTCCCCGTCCTGCGCCCGCACCAGACTTTCGCCCAGACGGGCCCAGCTGGTGGCGTCGTTCGCATCCAGCGCCAGAGCCCGACGGAAGGCCGAGGACGCGCCGATAGGATCACCGGCCTCGAACCGGGCCGCGCCCAGCATGACCAGGGCGGTGCGGTTGTCCGGCTCGCGTTTGACCGCCCGGCCGAGAACGGCGGCGATCCGGGGCGCATCGAGGGTCTCCGGGCTGGAGGCCCATTCGTCGATCCGGCGCTCATAGGGCTGGTCCGGCAGTCCCGGGTCGCCGAAGACGAGATACAGGCCCAGAGTCGCCGCGACCGCCCCGACCAGTCCGACCAGAACGATCGTCCGGTCCCGCCCGCCGACGCGAGGCGCGGCGTCCGGCGACGCGCTCGTCAGCAGCCGCCGTCCCGCCTCGGCCCGTGCGGCGGCCCAGGCGTCCTCGTCCAGCAAACCTCGCGATTTCAGGCGATCCAGTTCGGCCAGCTCGGCCGCGCCGGTGTCAGACAGGGGCGGCTCATGGTCCGCGCGGAGCCGGGCCACGCTCAACACCAGCAGCCCGGCCAGCGCCGTGGCGAGCCCGGCCAGGGTCCAGAAAACGATCATCCGCCCTGACTAGCGGATCAGGCCGCCCGGGGCGAGCGCTCCTGCGTCGCAGCGGACGACGGGCGGGCCCCGGCGGCGGCGGCACGACGGCGGGCGGTACGGGCCGCGTCGGTCGCCTCGATCAGCAACAGGCATTTGGCCAGGGTCTCGACCAGGGCGAGCGACTTCCGCTGGTCTGGCGCATCGCCGGCGTTCACCGCCTCGACGACCTGATCGACATAGACGGTGACCCGCTCGGTCACCGACTGCACCAGCTGATAGCGCAGGGATTCGCAGCCGAAGACCAGGGCCGCCGTGCGGATGGCGCCCAGCAGGGTCAGCAGGACGATCGCGGCCTGAACGGCCTCCAGCGGCGGCGCCTCGGCCTCCAGATCGGGCGCCTGACGGGTCATGCGGCCCGTGGTCTTGACCGCCTTGGACGGCATCAGCCGGTCCAGCGCCTTGTCCAGAGATCGGAGCGACTTGGACAGGGCGCCGTTGATCCGGTCACGGGCCTCCCGCGCCTGCTTGCCCCAATCCCCCTCGGGATCCAGTTTCAGCGTGGCGTCCAGTTCGCCCAGGGTCTCGGCGCACCAGGCGATGTCGGTGCGCACCCCCGGGCCGGGGTCCGCCTTGGCGCCCGGCTTGTAGGAGGCGATGCGGGTGATGCGAGCCTCGACCTCGGCGATCAGGCGATTGACGAAACCGGCCATCTCCGATTCCGAAAGGAAGCCTTCCTTGGCCGCCGCATGGGACGAATGCACCACCAGCCGCAGGATCAGGGAGGCGTCGCCCAGGTGGGCGAACATGATCTCCAGCATGCGCGGCCCGCCGTCGACGGTGATCTCGGCGCAGTCCCGGATCAACAGGCGCAGCTCGGCCAACTGGTCGCCCGTCGGTCTCAGGATCAGGTCGGGCAGGTTCAGCAGGCCGCGCCGGGCCATGGCCGCCAGGTCAAAGCACAGGGCCAGTTCGTCCAGCCCCTTGATGCGGGCTGCCTCGTCGCCGCCGTTCGACGGCCAGACGACCTCCGGCTTGTCGCGCACGGCGGCGGCGGCGGCCACGCAGATGCGGTCGGCGATCGCGCACATCTTCGGATTTTCCTCGATCGGACGATAGTCGTCGAGCGCCAGCAGCAGCTCCGGCTCCAGGCTCGAGGCCGCCTTCCACAGGCGAGGCAGCACGCCGGCCGGGAAGGTCAGCGATTCGACGCCGTCGGGACGGCGCTGAAACATCGGCAACAGGGGGGCGAAGGCGATGGCGCGGCGGCGGCGGTCGATGCTTTCGTCAGCCAGCATGATGCTGAGCGCGGCGGCGCGCTCTCCGGGCATCTGGGCGACGGCGCCCGAAAGGATCGTCAACACGCGGTCGGGCACACGCTCCAGCATCTGGGCGAGCACTGCACGCTGCGCGACCGAAAGCTCGGCCATCCCACACTCCGTCGACCCCGGAACGGCGGCCAGAAGACACGGTGAAGGCGCAAGGTTAAGATTCCGGAAGCGGAGAACACGGCTCCGTCGTTTCAGGACTCGGCTGCGGGCAGTTCCAGCACGGCCTTGAGCCCGCCCAGATCGCTGGCCGCCAGCGTCAGCCGCCCGCCGTAGGCGCGGGTCAGGTCGTCGACGATGGCCAGCCCCAGACCCGACCCCGGCGCATCCTCGTCCAGACGGGCGCCCCGCTTCAACATGCCGTCGCGCTGATCGGCCGGCACGCCAGGTCCGTCGTCCTCGATCACAGCGATCATCTGGCCCAGGCCGCTGGCGCCGGCGGAGACCCGCACCCGGCGCGTCGACCATTTGCAGGCGTTCTCCATCAGATTGCCGAGGATCTCCTGCAGGTCCTGACGCTCGCCGAGGAAGGCCAGGTCGTCGGGCGCGCGCCAGTCGATCTCCACGTCCTTCGACTGGAACACCCGCTCCAGCATGACCGCCAGTTCGTCGATCACCTCGCCCACCGGCGTCTTTTCGCCCAGGCCGTGGGCGGCGCGGGCGGCGGCACGGGCGCGGCGCAGGTGGTGGTCGACCTGGCCCTTCATCACCTCGGACTGACGCCGGACGATATCGGCCAACGGCCCGGCGTCGGTCCCGGCCTCGGCCAGCATGACCGACAGCGGCGTCTTCAGGGCGTGGGCCAGGTTGCCGACGTGGGTGCGCTGGCGCTCGACGACTTCCTGATTGTGGTCCAGCAGGCGGTTGACCTGTTCGGCCAGGGGCTGGATCTCGGTCGGATAGTCCTTCTCGATCCGGGCGGCCTTGCCCTTGCGCACATTGGCGATCTCGACGCGCAGATCGAACAGCGGCCGCAGCCCGATCTGGACCTGCAGGAAGACGGCGATGACCAGGCCGATCCCCAGGATCAGCAGCGCCGTCCAGGTGAAGGTCGCGAACTGGCGGGTATCGACATCGATCTCGGACCGGTCGAGACCCGCCATGAAAACGAATGGCCGTCCGTCCAGCGACTTCATGCTGGACGCGATCTGCAATGGCTGTGTCCCGTCCGCCAGGATGCCGGGATCGTTGTAGCTGAGGGTCGCCCCCAACGCCGCCCTCAGCCGCTCGGGCAACTCTGGATCGACGTACAGGCTCTCACCCGCCAGGGACGGAGACTTCGCCAGCACGACGAAGCCGCCCTCGGCGTCCACCTCTCCGACCATCCAGTATTTTCCGGACAGGCCGCGCAGGGTCGGGGCGTCCTTGATCTCGGCGACTCTCAGGCCGTCGGGCGTCATGACGCTGGCGATGACCACGTCGTCGATCACGGCGCTCAGCTGATTGTCCAGCCGGCGAAGGGCGCTCTCGCGATACTGGCTGGTCAGCATCCAGCCCGTCAGCACGAGGGCAACGACGATCCAGGCGGATGCGAGCCAGATCAGCCGCCGCGTCAGGCTCCGGCCCGGCCGGCCGAACCAGCGTCCCCAGGACGGCCTCGTCACGGGTTGAAGCGCTGGGACGTCGTCGCTCACGCGGCCTCGGACTCGCCGGCGAGCGGTGTCAGGCGATAGCCGAGTCCGCGCACGGTCTCGATCCGGTCGGACCCGACCTTCTTGCGCAGCCGCCCGATGAAGACCTCGATGGTGTTGGAATCCCGGTCGAAGTCCTGGTCGTACAGGTGCTCGACCAGCTCGGTCCGGCTGATCACCCGGCCCTGGTGCATCATCATGTAGTGAAGCAGCCGGTACTCCAGTGACGTCAACCGCAGGGGCTCGCCATTGACGGTCGCCCGCGCCGCGCGCGGATCCAGTCGCAGCCCGCCGCAGGCCAGGGTCGCCGAGGCGATTCCTGCAGACCGCCGCAGCAGGGCCCTCAGGCGCGCCAGCAGCTCCTCGGTATGGAAGGGCTTGGTCAGATAGTCGTCGGCCCCGGCGTCGAAGCCCGCGACCTTGTCCGACCAGGCGCCGCGCGCCGTCAGGATCAGGACCGGCGTCGCCTTGCCGTCGCGACGCCAACGCTCCAGCACCGACACGCCGTCGATCTTGGGCAGGCCCAGGTCCAGCACGACCACGTCATAGGGTTCGGTGTCGCCCAGGAAATGGGCTTCCTCGCCGTCGGCGGCGTGATCGACCGCATAGCCGGCGTCGCCCAGCGCCTGTTTCAGCTGGCGCGACAGGTCGGCGTCGTCTTCGACCAGGAGAACTCGCATCGTGTTGGTCCCTCGTGTCCGTCAGCCGCGCGAGTCGACGGAGATGTCGATGATCTGACCGTCGCGCTCGAAGCGGAAGACATAGCTGTTGCCGCGCATGCCGAGCGAGCCGACGAAGCGGGCGCCGCGAGCCCGCGACTGGGCGATGCCCTGGGCCTCCGCCTCGCTGATGCGACGCGGCTCACGCTGGAACTCCTGCCCGTTCCGGTCGCCGCCACGGTTGCCACGGTCCTGCGCGTTCGCGGCGCTCAGCGGCGCTGCGGCGATCAGGACGGACAGAAGGAGGACGGACAGGCGGGTCATGGGGCGTCTTATGAGGCCGGCGCTCTGAACGGCGGCTGAACACGAAGCTTAGGGACGTTTAACTTCCGGGGAAACGGGCCTCTCGCAGGGGATGAACGGAACCTGACCCGGCCCGTTCAGGATCGGCTCAGTGGCGATCAGCTTTCATCAGATCAACGCAGCCGATCGCGGTTGCTGCGAGTTCAACGCCCTGCTGCGCCTTGAGGCGAATTACCGTCGTGGCGGCCTGACGGCTTGGGAACGGACCGACCTCGATCGTCGTTTTGACCGTCTGTCGGCCTCGATCCGCGAGCAACGCCGCGACCGCGACAATCGTCGCCACTGACGGTTCGCGAGCTTCGGGCGGCTGTGCCGAAGACACGGTCGCTCGCAAGGCGGGAGGCGTGGTCCGAAAGGGTCACGCCCCCTTTCAGTCCGTGGATCAGAACCGCAGCACCGACCCCATGACGGTCACGGCATGCCCGCGGATCAGCACCCGGTCGCCCGCCAGCTCGGTCTCGAACCGCGCGCCCCGCCCGGGATAGGCCTGTTCGAAGGTGACGTTGCTCCGGTCGAGCTTCATCGCGAACAAGGGCGCCAGGCCGCACCGGGCCGAGCCCGTCGCCGGATCCTCGTCGATTCCGCAGCCCGGCCCGAAGAAACGGTCCACGACATCGACGCCGCCGTCATCCGACAGGGCCGCAGCGATCACCTGTCCGCGCTCCATCGCCCCGTCTCCGAACGCCAGCAGGGTCGGAATATCCGGGGTCAGGCCGCGCACAGTCGCCGCATCCGCCATGACCGCGATCAGATAACGGCTGGCCCAGACCTCGAGCGGCGCGGCGCCGAGGGCCTCCGCCAGCCCCTTCGGGGTCTCGACGCGTGTCAGGGGGTCCGCCGGAAAGTTCATTTCGTAACCCTCGCCGAACCGCCCCACAGTCAGCGGGCCCGACGCGGTGTCGAAGGTCAGTTGACGCGCCTCAACACCCAGCTCGCGCCACAGCACATGCGCCGCCGCCAGGGTGGCGTGACCGCACAGGGACACCTCCACTGTCGGGGTGAACCAGCGCAGGTCGAAACGCGCCCGATCGGCCGTGCTGCGCAGAAAGGCGGTCTCCGAGTGATTGTTCTCCGCCGCCAGCGACTGCATCCACCCGGTGTCAGGCCACGCGTCCAGCGGCTGAAGCACGGCGGCGGGGTTGCCCATGAACGGGCGTTCGGCGAAGGCGTCGACGGTCCACTGGCGCATGCAGCCGGGCTTAAGCTAGGACGCGAGGAGAGACCAGACGGACCCGCCCATGACCGCCGCCCTGACCACTGATTTCAACGAGGCCCGCCTGTGCACGGCCTGGCGCTGGATCGCCGAGGAAAGCTACTGGGGTGCCCGCATTCCGTGGACCACGTTCGAGCGGGCCTGTCGCGGCTCGCTCTGCTTTGGTCTGGTCGAGGACGGAGACCTGCTCGCCTTCGCCCGCGTCGTCACGGATCAGGCCACCTTCGCCTGGCTGTGCGATGTCTTCGTCGACGACCGGGCGCGCGGCCGGGGTCTGGGCAAGCAGCTGATGCAGGACATTCTCGCCGATCCACGCCTGCAGGATCTGCGTCGCTGGGGCCTCGCCACCGCTGACGCCCACGGCCTCTATTCGCAATACGGCTTCGAAGCCGCAGACCCTCTGCGCCATATGGAGCGGGTCGACCGGGACATCTATCCGGTGCTGTCGCCGACGACCTGAAGCTCGGGCCAGCGCGAACGGGCGCTGGCGACGACCTTGCCCCAACCCCGGGCCAGCGGCCGGTTCGGGTTGGGCCGGATGACCATGTCGAACACGTCCTGGAGCCCGAACGGCGCGGCGACGCTGATCGTATCGTCGTCCTCCAGCCGCACCCCGATCCCGAAGGCCGGCGCCACGAACCGCTCCAGGGCCGCGTCGGTATCGGGCAGCGGCTCATAGTCCTCGCCGAACCGGTCATGGAACCACAGATGCACGCGCGCCTGGTTCCGCACCTCGACATCGGTGCGGAAGGGCTCGTCGAAGGCCGTCGCGACCCGCTTTATGACCCCGTCCTCGGCGTCCCACGACGTGTCCGGATCGAAATAGCCGAGGTCGAAATCCTTGCGGCCATACCCCACGGGCCGCCCCGTCACTGCGTTCCACACCGACTGATAGACCGCGCCGGAAAAGACACGCCAGTCAGGCAGGCCCAGCCCGCGCACGGTCGTCAGCACATGCATCAGGTCGGTGTCCGCCCGGACGATCTCGACCAGCCGGGTCTCGAGATCGCTCATCGCGCGTCCCTCAGGGGCCAGCCATGATCCAGCGGGCCGTGTCCGCCGCCGAGACCCGGCGCCCGCCGGATCGCCTCGGACACATAGGCCCAGGCCTCCGCCACCGCGACCTCGAGCGGCCGCCCCTGGGCCAGACCCGCCGCGATGGCGCTGGCCAGGGTGCAGCCGGTGCCGTGGGTGGAGGTCGTCTCGATCCGCGGCCCCTCCAGCAGGGTCTCGCCCGACGGCGTGACCAGCAGGTCGACGACGGTCTCCCCCGGCACATGGCCCCCCTTCATCAGCACCGCCCGGGCTCCGAGCCCCAGCAGCGCCGCGCCCGCTCGACGCTGCCCCTCCAGATCCTCGACCGCGATCCCGGTCAGGGCCTCGGCCTCCGGCGCATTGGGGGTCAGCAGGGTCGCGCGCGGGATCATCAGGCTTCGCACCGCCTGTACCGCGTCATTGTCCAGCAGGGCCGCGCCGCCCTTGGCCACCATGACCGGATCGACCACGACCGGTGCACGCGACGTATCGAGAATGGCCGCGACCCGCTCGACCACCGCCACCGAGCCCAGCATGCCGGTCTTGATCGCATCGGCCCCGATGTCATCCAGCACCGCCCGCGCCTGGGCCTCGATCAGGTCGAGCGGCAGGGGGTAAACGCCGTGGACGCCGAGCGTGTTCTGCACCGTGATCGCCGTGATGGCCGTGGCGGCAAAGCCCCCCATGGCGGTCACCGCCTTGATGTCGGCCTGGATCCCCGCCCCGCCGCCGGAATCCGATCCGGCGATGATCAGGACGCGGCCGAGGAAGGGGGCTGGCGAGGACATGGCGGCTGGATGCGGCGCCCGGCCGAAGTCGGCAAGCGGGTTTTGCATATTGTAATATGGCTATATAGCCATTATTTGATATTCATGCACGCCGCCCTTAACGCCCTCGCCGAACCGAACCGTATGGCCATCATGGAACTGCTGCGCGACGGCGAACGCCCCGCCGGAGACTTCGTCGATGCCCTGCCGATCAGCCAGCCGGCAGTCTCGAAACACCTGTCCGTCCTGCGCGAGGCCGGTCTGGTGACCGTGCGCAAGGACGCCCAGCGCCGTCTCTACAGCCTGAATCCCGCACCCCTGGCCGAGCTCGACGCCTGGTTGGAACCCTATCGCCATTTCTGGGCCAACCGCCTCGACGCCCTCGAACGCCATCTCGACAAGGAGTTTCCGCAATGACCGATACGCTCGAACTGCCCGCCGACGCCGGGTCGATCCGCACCCTGGACGACGGCTGGGAGATCCGTTTCGAACGCCGCCTTCGCCATTCGCCCGAGCGGGTCTGGAAGGCCCTGACGACGCCCGAAGGCCTCGCCTGCTGGCTGGCCGAGGCCGAGATCGAGGCCCGACCCGGCGGCCGGATGGAGCTGAACTTCCGCCAGCCCGACCACGAGTTCATGCCGGACACGCCCGATCGCCGCCTGCAGCACAACGAGGTGCTGGTCGCCGAGCCCTATACGCGGTTCGAACACACCTTCGGCTCCAACGGGTTGTCCGTCGTCCGCTGGCGGCTGACGCCCGACGGCGACGGGACGCACATCCTGCTGGTCCACAGCATCCCGCAAGGCTGGGCCGGCGGTCGCGCCAATGTCCTCAGCGGCTGGCAGATGCACATGGCGGGTCTGGAGGACGCCATCCACGGCGTGCGCCACCTCTGGGACTGGGACCGGTTCCTCGCCCTGCGAGCGGCTTGGTCGGGGAAGCTCCAGTGACCACCGCCCACCCCTTCCTCATGTTCCAGGGTCGCTGCGCGGCGGCCCTAGACTTCTACGCCGCGACCCTGCCCGACACCCGCATCCTGTCGCTGGACAAGAAGCCGGACGGGACGGTCGCCATGGCGCGCCTGTCGGTCGCCGGTCTGGAGATCATGGCCAATGATTCGCCGCCCGTGCACGACTTCGACTTTATGCCCTCGACCTCGACCTTCCTGACCGTAGACGACCCGGATCAGGTCGATGCTCTGGCCGAGGCGCTCGCCGTCGAGGGCAAGGCGATGATGCCGGCCGGCGACTACGGTTTCTCGCGCCGCTTCGCCTGGGTTCAGGACCGGTTCGGCGTCTCCTGGCAGATCAACGCCGCCTAGCTCGCGGCCGCCACCGCCGCCTGGACCGCCAGGGCCTGCACCGTCTCGCGCACGTCGTGGACGCGGATCACCGCCGCTCCGCGACGGGCGCCTTCCAGCGCGAGGGCGATCGAGCCGCCCAGCCGATCGCCGGCCTCCGTCGCCGACGGGTCGATGTTCCGGATCATGCGCTTGCGACTGGCCCCCAGCAGCACCGGGAACCCCAGCTCCGCCAGCGTCCCCAGTCCGGCGATCAGCGCCAGATTGTGCTCGATCGTCTTGCCGAAGCCGATGCCGGGATCGAGCGTGATCTTCTCGCGCCCCACACCCGCCGCCATCGCCGCCTGGGCCCGGCCGGCCAGGTAGTCGCGCACCTCGGCGACCACGTCGGCATAGCGCGGCTCGACCTGCATGCTGCGCGGTTCGCCCAGCATGTGCATCAGGACGACGTCGCAGCCCAGTTCCGCCGCGACCTCCGGCGCATCGGGCGAATACGTCAGCGCCGTCACGTCATTCCAGATCGTCGCCCCCGCCGCGACCGCCGCCCGGGCCGCCTCGGGCTTCATCGTGTCGATCGAGATCGGCCCGTGCCAGCGCGCGTGCACCGCCGCGATCACCGGCGCCGTCCGCGCGATCTCCTCGTGCACAGCGACCGGCTCGGCCCCCGGCCGCGTCGATTCTCCGCCGATGTCGAGGATGTCCGCCCCGTCCCCGATCAGCTGCATCGCCTGGGCCAGGCCGCCCTCGACCGAGGCGTGCAGGCCTCCGTCGGAGAAACTGTCCGGCGTGACGTTCAGGATGCCCATGACGCGGGGCCGGATCAAACTCATGCGCTGTTCCCGGCCCTCTTCTGCGGCGCCATCAGTCCCTCTTTCCGATCAGTCCGCCCAGGGCTTCAAGATAGGCGGCGAAAGCCTTTCGGCCAGAGGGGGTCAGGGTGACGCGGGTCAAAGGCTTGTTGTTCTGAAAGCTCTTGTCGATCGCGACATAGCCGGCCTCGTCCAGCTTCTTCAGATGGACCGACAGATTGCCCTGGGTCGCCTCCAGCACCGTCTTCAGCTCGGTGAAGTCGGCGGTCTCTACGTCGGCCAGATAGACCATGATCCCCAGCCGCATGCGGCCGTGGATGACCTCGTCGATCCGGCCAAGATCGGTCAGGGCCATGGAGTCAGGCGGCCTTGCTCTGGGCTTCACGCAGCATGATCCAGCCCGGCAGGGCGAACAGCAGGAACAGGGCGGCGGTGCAGACATAGAGATACTGGTCCGGCTGGCGCACCAGCAGCCCCAGCGCCACCGCCGTCAGCCATCCGCCGGCCGAGGTCGCCAGCATCCACGCCTTCTTCTTCAGCACCCAGGCGACCGACCACGCCGCAGCCTGCAGCCCGAACACCACGGCCGGATAGTAGAGCCAGAGGGCGAAGTCGTTATCTCTCGCCGCGCCTGCGCCGAAGATGATGATCATGGCCAGATTGACCATGCCCGCGCTGGAGAAGCCCGCGTTCAGCGTCCGCGTCGCCAGTGGGCCGCGATTGCCGCCGCCGCCCTGGCGCATGTCCCGGATCGAGGCCCAGGCGATCGTGGCGCAGACAGCGACGGTGATGCCGATGACGAAGGCCAGATTGGCCAGGTCGGGCCAGCGGATCACGCCGACCATCTGGCCGATGTGGAACAGGCACTGGAGACCATACAGGAGCCCGCCCGCCAGATAGCAGATGGCCATGGTGATCGACGGCTTGCCGCCGCCCTCGACGATCGAGCGCAGGAAGGCGAGGTCGGCCTCGGCGGACGGCTTCGTGGAGCTGGCGGGCTTGGCGGGCATGGGCGATTCTCATCTGCAACCGGCCCGCCCGGGGTGGACGAGCCGGCCGGGCTTGGCAAGTTATTCAGCAGGAACGGCCGCGCTGTGCGGGCTTCGACGCCACGGCACGCGCCGCCCGTTGAGCCAGCGGCCCATGAAGCTGTGGCGGATCAGCAGCTCGTAGGTGATCAGGCAGACGGCGAAGACGCCCAGCGACACCCCGCCCAGCTTGAGCCACCACGGCCCGGCCCAGTCCTGCACCCAGACCTGGGCCAGCATGACCAGCGGCAGGTGCAGGATGTAGACCCAGTAGGAGGCGTCGGCGAGATAGCGCCGGATCGCGCTGTGCCCCGACAGGAAGCGAAGGCACAGCCCCATGGCCGCGAATGCCGAGGCATAGACCGCCAGGGCCGTCACCGCCGCCGCGATCGCCTTCTCGTCCGTCAGCTCGACCATGGGGGTGATCTTCGGTCCGCCGGCCAGACTGTAGGCGGCGGCGCTCGACACCACGGCGATGGCGAGGAACAGGGGCGTCCAGGCGGCGATCCGGTTCAGCAGGTCGCGCCGACGGTCCAGCAGGAAGCCCAGGCCGAACGCCAGGCCGAACCCGACCAGCGACGCCGTATGCGGAACCAGCCCCGCATCCGGCGTCGGCACGGCGAAGAAGGCGATCCATTTCGGGTCCAGATACAGGGCCAGGGCCAGCGGCGCGGCCAGAACGGCCGGGGTCCATGGGCCGATCAAGGCGCCGGTGAACCGGTCCACGACCCGCCCCCAGCCGCCGTCCTTGTCCAGCAGCGCGAAGGGCGCGCGCAGGATCAGGACCGCCGCATAGAAGAGCATCAGCACATACAGGAACCACAGATGGGTCAGCGGGAAGTTGGTCCAGTCGTAGGTCGGCGGCGGAGGCGGCGGGGCGCCCGGCACGATCAGGCCGTTTATGTGCGACGTCCAGATCAGGGCTCCGACGATGCCGACCATGACCGGGAACCAGAAGGCCGCCAGCGGTCCCGTGATCCGCAGGATCCGGTCCTTCGCAAAGCCCAGCCACCCCCGACGCGCCAGCATCATATGGGCGAACAGACCGGCGATCAGGAAGAAGGCGGTCATCCGGAACAGGTGGATGGCGAAGAACAGCCCCGCCGCGCCGATGGACCGGCTGTCGTCCGCGACGATCCAGATCTGCTGCGGAAAGAAGGCGAGGCTGGCGTGCAGGACGACGCCCAGCAGCAGGGCGCCCGCCCTCAGGGCGTCCAGTCCATGCAGCCGTTCCGGCCGGTCGGTGTCGGTGGTCATGATGGATCTCCCCTCGTGTGGAGAGCGGTTTCTCACAGACTTGTTTGATATGCAAACTTGTTCGTCAAAAAGAACCCCGCCTCGATCTCTCAAGGCGGGGTTCCGAAGGCCTAGTGGACGGTCGGGTGCTGTTCCGAGGCCACGACGCTGACGCCGTCCGACACGGGGGTGACCGGCACGGAGACCGAGGGACCGGAGTTGGGGAAGTTGTTCTCGTCGCGGTTCGGCGCGGCGCCCTTCTCCAGCAGATCCTTGATCTCCTCGCCCGACAGGGTCTCGTACTCCAGCAGGGCCTGGGCCAGGGTCTCCAAGTCGGCAGCCCGGTCCGTCAGGATCTGGCGCGCCTCGTCCCAGCCCGAGGTGACCAGTTTGCGGACCTCGGCGTCGATGGTGCGCGCGGTCTCTTCACTGATGTTCTGGCTGCGGGCGACCGAGTGACCCAGGAAGACTTCCTGCTCGTTCTCGCCATAGGCCACGGTGCCCAGGACGTCGGAGAAGCCCCACTGGGTCACCATGCGGCGCGCCAGCTTGGTGGCCTGCTGGATGTCCGAGGAGGCGCCCGAGGTGATGTTGTCCTTGCCGAAGATGATCTCCTCGGCGACCCGGCCGCCGGCCAGGATGGCGATGCGATCGATCATCTGCTGGTATTTCATGGAATAGCGGTCGCCTTCCGGCAGCTGCATCACCATGCCCAGGGCCTGCCCGCGCGGGACGATGGTCGCCTTGTGCACCGGGTCGGCCATCTTGACGCTCATCGCCACGAGGGCGTGGCCGCCCTCGTGATAGGCGGTCAGGCGGCGCTCCTCCTCATTCATGGCCATGGATTTGCGCTCGGCGCCCATCATGACCTTGTCCTTGGCGTCCTCGAAGTCGCGCTGGGTGACCATGCGCCGGTCCTTGCGCGCCGCCATCAGGGCCGCCTCGTTGACCAGGTTGGCCAGATCGGCGCCGGAGAAGCCGGGCGTGCCGCGCGCGATGGTCTTGGTGTTCACGTCGGCGGCCAGGGGCACGTCCTTCATGTGCACGCGGAGAATACGCTCGCGACCGGCGACGTCCGGGTTCGGCACCACGACCTGACGGTCGAAGCGGCCGGGACGCAGCAGGGCCGGGTCCAGCACGTCGGGACGGTTGGTCGCTGCGATCAGGATGATGCCTTCGTTGGCCTCGAACCCGTCCATCTCGACCAGCAGCTGGTTCAGCGTCTGCTCGCGCTCGTCATTGCCGCCGCCCAGGCCTGCGCCCCGGTGACGACCGACGGCGTCGATCTCGTCGATGAAGATGATGCAGGGCGCGTTCTTCTTGGCCTGTTCGAACATGTCGCGGACCCGCGACGCGCCGACGCCGACGAACATCTCGACGAAGTCGGAGCCGGAGATCGAGAAGAAGGGCACGCCTGCCTCACCGGCGACGGCGCGGGCCAGCAGGGTCTTGCCCGTACCCGGAGGGCCCACCAGCAGCGCGCCCTTGGGGATCTTGCCGCCCAGTTTCTGGAACTTGGCCGGGTCCTTGAGGAAGTCGACGACCTCCTGCAGTTCCTCCTTGGCCTCGTCCACGCCGGCCACGTCGTCGAAGGTCTTGCGACCCTTGTGCTCGGTCAGCAGCTTGGCCTTGGACTTGCCGAAGCCCATGGCCCCGCGCGCGCCGCCCTGCATCTGGCGCATGAAGAAGATCCAGACGCCGACCAGCAGCAGGATCGGCAGCAGGCCGATCAGCAGTCCCTGCCACCACGACTGGCGAGTGGTCTTCACATCCACCTCGGCGCCCGAAGCGCGGATGGCCTCGACCAGACCCTCGTTCGGATAGGGGGTGGTGGTCACGAAGCGGGTGTCGTTGCGATAGGTCCCGGTGACCTGATCGCCGCGAACCGAGACATCCTTGATCTGGCGGCCTTCGACCGCAGTGACCAGTTCGGAATAGGTGATCGGATCGGGCCGGCCCTGCGCCTGGGCGCCGGGGGCCTGGCCGGGCATCGTCGCGCCGCCATTCTGGCTGATGGCGGCATAGACGGCCAGCAGGCCCAGTATGATCACGCCCCAGATCGCCAGGTTACGCAGGTTCATTGGTCTGAAATCCTCGTCGCCGACCTCGTGAGCCGGGAGATGTTACGTCGTTGTCGTCAAAATAGGTCAGGCGGCGGCGTTTCGCCATGGATGGTTCCGGCAAGGTCGCTTTCCTGCGTCGTTTCGCCCGAGGACGCCCACAGGGCGAGGCTCAGACGGCGCGGCCCCAGGGTGCGAACCTCGGCCTTTCTCCATGCAAGAACCGGCGCACCCCCGCCGTCCCGGATCAGGACCGGCAGGGCTGCCCGCGCCCAGGCCGGAACCGCGTTCACGATGGCGCGATCCGCCTTCGACAGGGCGTTCAGGCGACCCAGCGCGGCGGCTGCGGTCCAGCCGGGTTCGCGTCCGGTGATCTCATAACGGCCGTCCCAGACGACGGACACTCCCGGGTGCAGGGCGATCTCGGCGACGGGGCGACGGCGCATCTCGCCCGCCTCGCGGCCGACGATAACCGTCCCCCCCAGGGCCTCGATCCGCGCGCCGACGAGGGTGGCGGTGAAGTCTTCGCCTGCATTCAACCGTTCCGCCAGCCTCTCGAGCCGATCCCCGCGCGGGGGCGCATCGCCACCGGATGCGCACAGCAACACCGCTGCGAGCTCTGCTGCATCAATCGATCGATCGATCTCAATTCCCTCTCCCAGAGGGAGAGGGCTTGAGCGCACGACGGCTGGTCGTCGTTCTTGCGCGAAAGGGTGAGGGGTTGGCGCTAACCGCCGAAGGCTGCCCCTCACCCTTTCGGCTGAAGACGCATCGCTACGCTCTGCGAGACTCAAGCCCTCCCCCCCCGGGAGAGGGTTCAATGCTGCACGCGCTCGTCCTCGCCCGAACGCCGCATTCCCCGGGTCCTCGATCCAGTCCTCCCCGGCCTCGCGCAGAACGGCACGCAGCGCCTCGCGCCCCTCCCCGAGCATCGGGCGCAGCAGCATCAGCCCCCGCCCCTCCGGCCAGGCCGGCGATGGCGACCATTCCCGCAACAGGCCCAGGGTCGAGCCCCGCTCCCGCATCCAGTCGCCCTCGGCGATGTCATCGGCCGTGTGGGCGAACAGCACGACCTTCGCCCCCGCCTCGCGCGCGGCCTCCGCAATCAGGCCATGCCGGGCCCGGCGGGCGGCGGCGGGCAGGCCGGTCGACGGCTTCGCCCCCTCCCAGCGACGCTCGATCCAGTCCGCCCCCGACGCCCGGGCCGCCGCCTCGCAGCGCCGGCTCCAGTCGCGGCTGTCCGGGTTCAGCCGATGATCGACGGTGATCGCCAGCAGCCGTCGGCCTGACGCGCGGGCCCAGGCCGCCGCGATCCGCAGCAGAGCCATGGAGTCCCCGCCGCCGGACAGGGCCAGGGCCACGGGATGATCGACATCCTTCTGAAGCCGCGCCTCCAGCCGCGCCGCGACCCGGCCTTCCAGCCCGGTCGGGTTCAGCGGCAGCCTGCCCGCGTGCGGGTATCGGTGGCTATGGCGCGCAGGGCCGGCGTCGAGGTCGCCTGATAGCGCCGGACGTATTCGCCCAGGGCCGCACAGGCCTGAGCGTCCCGGTTCGTCGCTTCCAGCCCGCGCGCGAGCTTCAACGTCACCTCTCCGGCCCACGGCAGGGTCGGCCAGCCCGACAGGGCTGTGGCGTACTGCTGCACCGCGCCGGCCTGGTCTCCCGTGGCGCGGATGATGTCGCCGATACGCCAGACGGCTTCCTTGCCCGACGGCGTGTCCGGCCAGTTGGTCGCCACGGCCTCCAGCGCGGCGCGCGAGGCGGCCGGGTCGGTCACGGCGCGGGCGGCGGCCAGGTCGGAGACCGCGTCCCCGGTCGGCGAGCGCGGCCCGCGCGCGGCCTCCTCGGCGGCTTCCTCGGCCGCGCGCCGGGCCGCTTCAGCAGCGCTCTCCAGCCGTTCGACGCGGTTGTCCGTATCGTTCAGCCGGTTGCGCAGGGCGGCGTTGTCGCGGTCGCTCTCATCGAGTTGGAAGGTCAGTCGCTCGATGTCGCCGTTCACGCGCTGGACGGTCGCCTCCATGTCCTGCAGCCGGCGATCCATCTGGGACACGCGTCCCTGCAGGGCGATCAGTTCGGGATCGGACTCGACCAGCAGGGGCTCGCCGACCTGATTGTTGCGCTGGATCAGGGCGCGCTCCAGCCGGCGGACGTTGCGGTCCAGGTTGTCCAGGCGGCGCACGTCCCACTGGATGGCCGGCAGGGGCTGGGTCTGGGCGATGACCGCGCCGCCGATCAGGCCGAGGGCCACGGTCGCGAGGGCGATGTTACGGAGGGAGAATGAGCTCTTCATGACGCTACAGCTTTCATCGATTTGAGGCCGCCGCAAGGCGTCAGGCCCCGAGGCCTAGCGCGACAATGGCCGCGAGGAACAGGGTCGAGACCAGCAGACAGAAGAACAGCAGGAAGCATGTCCGCCACAGCGCCGACCAGATCGACAGCCCATAGGCCCCCTTCAACTGGGCGAACATATGCGCCGGAACCGCCAAGGCGCCGACAAGGCCCAGAAACCCGGCCAACCAGCCGTTCATCCGCCCCAGAACGCCCAGCAGCATGAACAGGATGGACATGAAGGTCAGGGAATACAGTACGAACACCCCGTGGTCGTACCAGGTGAACCCCCGTTTCCAGGCGAACAACAGCCAGAGGAACGGGATCGACATCGGCACCAGCAGGAAGGCGAACTTGTAGGTCGTCTGCTGGAATTTGTAGACGGCGAGGTCGGGGTTCGCGAGCTTGTGCAGGATCTTCTCCTGCATTGTCTTGTCGCCGAGCCCGATGCGGATGTTCCCGTTGTGGGCCATGTCGGCCATGCTCGCCTGCCAGCTGCCGACGGTCAGGCCATCGGCGCGCGTGCCGGTCGCCTTCGCCTCCTTGAGCGCCTGAAGCTCGGCTTCCGCCCCCGCCAAGCCGGCCTGCAGACCGGCCCGCGCCCCCTCTGCGCCCGGGCTGTCCGCTACGCTTCTGGTTTCAGCCTCGGCGATCTGGGCCCGCAGGTTGGTGATCGCAGTCTCCGCGCCGGCGATCCGCTCGTCCACGCTGCGCGTCTCGGTCGGCATGAGGGCGGCCCCGCCGAAGCTCAGGGCGAAGAACATCAGGAAGACGGTGAACAGGAAGATGGCCAGGGGCGAGACGTAGCGGGTCCGTTTGCCCTCGATCCGCTCGCGCGTCAGCCGGCCGGGATTGGCGACCAGCAGCGGCAGGGTGCGCCAGATGCGAGCGTCGAAATGCATGACCCCGTGCAACAGCTCTTCGCCGAGGTGCAGCAGGGTCCGGTGGACATGGGTCGGCTGGCCGCAGTTGGCGCAAAAATTGGCCGTGGTCGGCTCACCGCAGTCGCTGCAGGTCCCGACGTGGTCTTCGCCTGCGACGCCGCTCGGCTTCTCGACCGCCCCCGCGATCAGGGCACCGGTCGCCAGACCGCCCGCCGCATCGATATCCACCATGGCCCCTTCCGGCACTGTGTCGGCCCTATGTGCAGTGCAGCGAGGGAGCGAGCAAGGGCGGATCGGTCTCCTCCCTGTGCGAAGCATGGGGAGGTGGATCCGTAGCGAAGCGGAGGAGACGGAGGGGCTCTTGCCGCCGTCCAGAACCCCTCCGTCTGCTCGCAAGGGCTCGCATCCACCTCCCCATTCGCCGAGCGGCGAACAGGGAGGAGACACGTTTTTCTATTGCGCGCCCGAAGCGATCGCCGTGTGGCCGTTGCGGTTGCGGGCCCACGAGTCCTCGCTGGAGCCGACGGCGATCGGGCGTTCCTTGCCGAAGCTGATCGTATCGATGCGGCCGGCCGAGACGCCGCGTTCGATCAGATAGTTGCGGATCGATTCGGCGCGGCGGGCGCCCAGGGCCAGATTGTATTCGCGGGTGCCGCGTTCGTCGGCATTGCCCTCGATGCGGACAGTCACGCCGGGATAGCGGGCGAGCCAGGCCGCCTGGGCGTCCAGGCGCGGATAGGCCTCGGGGCTGACCGAATAGGAATCGAGGTCGAAATAGATCCGGTCGCCGACGTTGACGACGAAGTCCTGTTCCGAGCCGGGCGCACCCGAGCCGATATTGCCGCCGTCGATGCCGCCGTTGCCGGGGCCCGGGTAGGCGGGGTTGTCGATCGCCGGACCGCCCGTGCCGTCAGCCACGCCGGTCACCGGGCGGCGGGGCGCGCAGGCGGCCATCGAAAGGGCGACCAAACCGACCAATGCGAACCTGGTCATGTTGGATGCGGTCATCATCGGATCATCTCCTCCTTGGCGGTCCTGCGAAGCTTGAGCATAGGTCGCGAACCGTGGCTTTTGTCTGTGCCGTCTCCGGCGATAACGCACTGTTGTTCGGGCGGGTCCTCCGAACGGCTTTTACGAAGAGCAGCTGTCGGCCCCCTGACCGACGCCGAGGTTGTTGGGGCTTTCGTCCAGCAAGGGCGACCAGGCGGGATCGGACCCCCGCCCCTGATAGCCGGACTGGGCGATGACGCGGCCGGACAGATCGACCATCCACAGGTTGGTGTTCCCGCCGCGCGTCTGGCGCGAGAACATCAGATAGCGGCCGTTGGGGGCCCAGGACGGGCCTTCCTCGAAATAGGAGCGGCTCAGCATCCGTTCGCCGGACCCGTCGACGCCCATCACCCCGATGCCGAACTGGCCGCCGCCGGACTTGGTGAAGGCGATCAGGTCGCCGCGCGGGCTCCAGGCCGGGGCCGTATAGCTGCCGCCGCCTCGCGAGATCGGCCGCTGGCCCGAGCCGTCGGCGTTCATCACATAGAGGCGTGGCGTCCCCGTCCGGTCGGAGTTGAACACGATCCGCGATGCGTCCGGCGAAAACGACGGCGAGGTGTCGACGCCCGGATCACTGGTCAGACGCGACAGCTGCCGCGTCCTCAGGTTCATCACATAGACGTCGGTATTGCCGCCCCGGACGATCGAGAAGGCGACCTTCGACCCATCCGGCGAATAGCGCGGCGCAAAGGCCTGGCCGTCGAACTCGCCCAGGCTTTCGCGACGACCGGTCGTCAGATTGTAGAGGTAGATGCGGCTGTAGTCCTCACCCAGCGCCATATAGGTGATCTCGTCGGAGTTGGACGAGAAGCGCGGCGTCAGGATGATCTCCGAGCCATCGGTCAGGAAGACAGGATTGTACCCATCCTGGTCGACGATCGCGAGGCGCGACAGGCGGTTCAGCTCGGTGCCGCTCTCGGCGACATAGATGATGCGGGTGTCGAAGATGCCGGTCTCGCCGGTCATCCGGGCATAGACGACGTCGGCGATCTTGTGCGCGATCCGGCGCCATTGCTCGGGCGTGGCGGTGAAATTGTAGCTGACCAGCTGGCACTGACGGTACGGGTCATACAGTCGGAAGCCGAAGTCGTTGCGGCCGTCCGGGCGCGGCGTGACCGAGCCATACAGCACCGCCTGGGCACCGATCTGGGTCCACTGCTGGAAGTTCGGCGCATTGGCCAGGCTCAGATTGGTCTCGATGAAGCTGGCCGGGTTGATCGGCTCGAAGAAGCCCGAGCGGCGCAGGTCGCCCGACAGGACGTCGGCGATCGAGGTTCCGTTCTGGCCACTGAACGGCGCGACCGCGATCTGGAACGGACGCAGCACCCCCTGATCGATCTCGACCTCGATCGGTTCGCCTGTCTGGGCCGGCTGGGCCTGGGTCTGCTGGCGCGACGGACCGTTCAGGTCACGGGCGGACTGGGCCTGCGCGAAAGAGGTCGCCGCGATGCCGATGGCCGCGACGGTGCTCAGAAGCAGGTTCAGACGCATCGATGTCTCCAGGCGCAGCGAGAATGTCCCGGTCCTTATCGCCAGACCGCGTGACAAACGCCAGCATGGCGGCGAATGGGGCGACTTTCGGGACGGCAACCTTTGCCGGGCGAAGCGTCAGGGATGATCAGGTCGCATTTTTCTTTCGTCATCCTCCGGCGCGAAGCGACCGGGGGACGCAGCGGCGCGCGAGAGCGCGAACCTGCCGCGCACATCGCGGCTTCCCACAGCCTGCCTGAACAGATCGCCTTCGGCGCCTCCCCCGGTCCGATCTCCGATCGGCCGGAGGATGACGATGGGTCCCCCGGTCTGCGCCGCGAAGGCGCGGCTTGCCGGAGGCTGACGAAAGATGGGAGCAGTCCGCCTCAACGGTTCCGGCACGCCCGTTCGGTGACGAACACCGGGCGATAGGCGCCGCCGGGGAAACCCGCAGGCACGTCGAAGGGCGCGGTCTGACGGATGGCGCGCAGGGCGCCGTCGGCGGCGGCGCGATAGACGGAATCGGGGCGCGGATTGCGCAACGTCGGTCCCGCCGTGATCCGCCCGTCGACCGACAGCGTCAGGTCCATCTCGATCCGCAACTGATTCGCGCCCGGGATGTCGCAGGGCAGGGTCCAGTTCGGATAGACCTGGTTGAAGATGGCGGTCAGTTGAGGCCCGGTGGCCTGGGCGGCCTGTCCCCGCCCCTGCTGCCCCGTGGCCGGACGCGGACCGGGTGTCGGCGCGGGCCGGCGCGGACCGGCCAGGGCGTCGAGATCCAGCGACGGCTGCGGCTGGGCCGGAGCCGGGCGCGGCGGCGTGGGACGCGGCGGAGTCGGTCTGGGCGGCGTGGGCCGGGGCGGGACAGGTCTCGGGGTCGGCGTCGGCGTGGGCCGGGGCGTCGGGGCGGGCGGTGTGGGCGTCGGCGGGACCGGTTCCGGCGGCGTCTCGACCGGCGCCGTCGCCGCCTCGTCCGTGACCAGTTCCTCGGACGGATTGTCCGGCGCGGCCGCCTCGACCACCATGTCGGAGACGATCGACACCGGCACCGACGACACCGTCGGCAGGATCTCGGCCTCGCTCTCGGGCCAGCGGATCAGGAACATCGCCGCCACGCCCGCATGCAGCAGCAACGCGCCGAGGATCGCCGGTGACGGACGCGAGGCCGCCATGGCTCAGCCTTCCCCGCCCGGAGCCGGTTCCGCCGTGTCGGTGATCAGGTTCAGCCTGGTGAAGCCGGCCGCGGACAGCCGGGCCATGACCCGCGCCACGGCCTGATAGGGCGCGCGTCCGTCGGCCCGGACGAAGATCGACAGTTCCTCGCGGTCCACGCCATCGGCGGCCTCGGCCACCCGGTCGGTCAGGGCGTCGTAGGCCGTCTCGTCGCGCTGGACGAAGATCGCGCCCTCACGGTCGATCGACACCGTCACCGGCGGCTTGTCGGTCTCGACCGCGCTGGCCTCGGTCTTGGGCAGTTCCACCGGAACGCCGACGGTCAGCAGCGGCGCCGAGATCATGAAGATGATCAGCAGCACCAGCATCACATCCACCAGGGGCGTGACGTTGATCTCGCTCAGCGGCCGTTTGCGGGCGCGGCGTCGACCCCGAACGTGGCCTCCGCCTCCACCCATCGCCCCACCACCGGCCACGACTCAGACGCTCCGGCGGAAGGACAGGTCGGGAGCGGACGGCGGCGGCGGGGGCGGCGGAGCGACCGGGGCCGGGCCTCCGCCCAGACGGCGCGCCACGGCGGCCTGCAGGTCGTCGGCGAAGCTTTCGAGACGGCCGGTAAACTTGCCCGCGTCGATCGAGAACTTGTTGTAGGCGATATAGGCCGGGATAGCCGCCGCCAGACCCACGGCCGTAGCGAACAGGGCCTCGGCGATGGCCGGTGCGACCGTCGTCAGATTGGTGTTTCCCGCCGCCGCGATCCGCCCGAAGGCGTTCATGATGCCCCAGACCGTGCCGAACAGGCCGATGAAGGGCGAGGCGGTGGCGACCACCGACAGCACGCCCAGGCCTTCCTCGATCCGCTGACCCTCCCGTGCGATCAGGGAATCGAGGCTGCGGTCGATGCGCGAGATAAGGAGATTGCCCTCGGTATCGGTCAGCGTCCCCTTGCGCCGCGTCTCGCGCCAGTCCGACAGGGCGATGACCAGCATGCGCGGCAGGGCGTGCGCCGGCTCCGGTCCCGCCTGGGCCGCCACATCCTCCAGCGACCGCCCCGAGGCGATGGCCTTTTCGAAGGCGTTCGCCTGAGTGTTCAGGGCGGTGAAGCGGAAGGCCTTGTCGATGATGACCGTCCACGACCACACCGAGGCGACGGCCAGCCCGACCATCACGCTCTTCACCACCCAGTCGGCGGTGAGGAACAGGGTCACCGGGTTCAGCATCGAGGCCTCGGAGGCGACAGTGGCGGCGACAGTCATGGGCGGATCCTGGGGAGAACAGTCGGATTCTATCGAGCCACGTGGCGTGGCGGTTCTATGGCCGAAGGGCCGATGGGGCGGCCGTCGATTCCTGACGACCGCCGGTCTGCGGCGGAATGGCCACGGAAACGGGCGCTACCGGAGTCTAGCCAGCGTCGCCCGGTTGCGCCAGCCAGGGCGTCACCGCCTCGACCAGCGCCCTGGTCGGACGTCGCGGCCGTCCGTCCAGATGGATGCAGACGGCCGTGACATCGGCCCGGCACAGCGCCTCACCATTCCGCTCGATGACCTGGGAGATCAGCAGCCTCACCCCTTTCACAGCGTCATAGGTGGTCCGCACCACCAGGGCGTCGTCGATCCGGGCGGGCTTTATGAAATGCAGCTTCATCTCCGCCACCACGAAGGCCAGCGGCGGATCGATCTCCAGCAACTGCGCATGACCGATGCCCGCCAGCCTCAGGAAATCCGACCGTCCGCGCTCGAAATAGCGGACATAGTTGGCGTGATAGACCACCCCGGTGAAGTCAGTGTCCTCGTAATAGACCCGCAGCGGCAACAGGTGCGCGCGGCCCTCGAAACGGCCGGCGGTGGGGATGTCGGTCATGCGGCCGGCGGGTCCAGGGTGAAGTCCAGCGGCGTGTCGGCTGCCGGCAGACAGCTGCGGTCCACCGGCGCCGACGGGTCGCGCAGGAAGTCCCGCGCCATCCTGCGCGTACAGGGGCTGGCGTTGATCACCCCGTGGGTGGCGTTGGTCACGATGACGACCTGGCTGTTGGCGTAGCCGCGTGCGGCGGCCTCGGTCAGGGCCGGCGGGCAGCCGGGATCGATCTCGGCGGCGACGAACAGGGTCGGGATATCGGTCACGACCGGGGCGTTCTCGATCCCGGCGGCCGGACGCTCGCCGATCGCGTCGCAGACGTCGAACAACCGTGACAGCGACGGAACCAGAACCTCCGCAACCGGATCGCCCGCCGCTCCGGCCGCCAGCCGCGCCTTCGACTCGAACGGCAGCTCCTCCTTGCACAGGTGGGCCATGTGCTGGCCTTCGAAATAATAGGTCCGGCTCTCGGCGATCTCGGCGACAGGCGTCAGGTCGCCGGCCATGATCCTGTCCAGATCGGCCGGCAGGCGACGCACGCCGACGCGGCTGTAGGTCGTGTCCATCAGGAAGGCGGACAGATCGTCCACATTGAAGGTCCGCCCGTCCCTGCCCGTGATCGGCCCGGCCAGCCAGTGTCGCGCCTCGGTCTCGAACCGGGCCTGCATGTCGGGATAGCGGGCGCTGCATTCAGCCTGGGCCGCGCATTTGGCCAGGATGATCCGCACGGCGGTCGAGACCTGCTCGGGCGTACCGACGGCCCAGTTGCCCTCGGGCGGCCACGGGCTGTCCATCACGACGGCGCGCACGATCTGCGGTTGATGGGTGATGACGGCGGCCTCGATCCGGGGCCCGTAGGATCCGCCGCGCAGGTCGATCTTCTCCAGCCCCAGCACCTGGACCAGGTCGCGCACATCGTCGGCGATGGCGGCGGCGTTGTACCAGTTCAGATCGATCCCCTGGGCCTGATAGTCGCGCAGACAGGCGATCAGCCCGTCGCGATCCTCGTCCGAGGGCGGCCCGGCGTCGGTCAGTTCGACGCCCGGGCAGTCCATCGACGGCCTGCCTCGCCCGCCGCCCCTCTGGTCGAAGAAGATCATGTCCTGATCGACGGCCAGGGCGTCCGGGTTCTGCTGCGCGGCCTGCAGCATCCGCCCGACGCCCGGCGTCGAGGCCCCGCCCGGCCCCCCATGAAAATTCAGAACCGGCGGCAGCAGATGCCCCGACGCGTCGCGATACGGCGTCGACGCCTTGACGATCACCACGGCGATATCGATCCGCCGCTCGCTCGACCCGTCACGCGCCTCGTCGACCGTCAGCGTGCCGCAGCGAACCTCGCGCACCCCGGTCGGCCACTCGGCCGGGCAGGCGGTGTCGGTGAACACCGGATCGGCGGCGAGGGCGGGCGCGGCCAGCGCGGTCCCGCCGAACAGCAGGCACAGGGCGGCGAGTGCGCGAAGGATCATGGACGGTCTCCGGTTCGCCGACACCAAAGTCCCGCGCCCGGCGCTTGGCAAGCCGCTCGCAAAAGTTATCTGGCGCGCCAGGCGAGCGAAGCGTTAGCTGTGCGGCGTTGGAGGGAAACGCCATGTATCGCAGCCTGACTGCCGCCGTCGCCGCCCTGGCCCTCGTCGCCGCCATGCCGGTCTTCGCCCAGACCCCGGGCCCGACCGCCCCGGCACCTCCCACCCCGACGACCTTCGACGAGGCCGTCGGCCAGATCGATGCGAATTTCGATCGCTGGCAGACCCAGGCCCACGCGCCCGGCCTGATCTGGGGCGTCGTTCAGGACGGCCGCCTCCGCTACGTCCGCTTCACCGGCCAGCGCAATCTCGACAGCCAGGCGCCGGTGGACCTGCACTCCCTGTTCCGCATCGCCTCCATGTCCAAGGCCTTCACCGCCGTGGCCATCCTGAAGCTGCGCGACGAGGGCAGGCTGTCGCTCGACGACCTCGCCGAAACCCATGTGCCGGAGATGGCGCACTGGACCTACCCGACGGCGGACTCGCCGCGCATCAGGATCCGCGACCTGCTCAATCACGCCGCCGGCTTCGTCACCGACGATCCCTGGGGCGACCGCCAGCAGGTCCTGACCGAGGCTGAATTCACCGCCATGCTGGAGGCGGGCGTTCCCTTCACCCGCAGTCCGGAGACCGCCTTCGAATACTCCAACTTCGGCTACGCCCTGCTGGGCCGGATCGTGACCAGTGTCTCCGGTCGTCCGTACAATGAGTATATCCGGCAGGAGATCATGCAGCCGCTTGGCATGACCTCGACCGGCTACGATGTCTTCGCCTCCAACCCGACCCGGCGCGCCCTCGGCTACCGCTGGGAGAACGAGGCCTGGGCGCCCGAGCCCGACATGCGCCACGGCGTCTTCGGCGCCATGGGCGGGGTCGAGACCAGCGCGCCCGACTATGCGAAATGGATCGCCTTCCTGCTGTCCGCCTGGCCCGCCCGCGACGGCGAGGAGACCGGCCCCGTGCGGCGTTCGACGGTGCGCGAGATGGCGACCGGCTCCAACTTCGTCTCCGCCAGCCTCCGCACCCTGCCCGACGGTACGCCCTGCCCGGTCGGGGTCGCCTACGGCATGGGTCTGCGGGTCTCGGCCGACTGCGAGCTCGGACAGGTCCTGGCCCACGGCGGCGGCTACCCCGGCTACGGCTCCTACATGATCCTGCTGCCGGAGCGGGGCCTGGGCCTGTTCGCCTTCGCCAACCGCACCTATGCCGGCCCGTCCGCGCCCTTGCTGGAGGCAGCGAACCTGCTGGTCCGCTCGGGCGCCGCCCCGGTCCGCGCCACCCCGGTCAGCGAAGACCTCGCGGCCGCCTATGCTGCGACCGGCCGCATCTGGGCTGCCGGGGACGTCTCGGTCGAACACGACCGGCTGGCGATGAACGTCCTCATGGATCGCTCGGTCGAGAACTGGCGCACCGTCCTCACGACGGCGAAGGTCGATGCCGGCGACTGCGTCACCGAAACGCCCGTCGTTGCCACGGGCGCCCTGTCCGGGATGTTCGACTGGACTTGCGAAAAGGGCCGTATCTCGGGCCGGGTCCTGCTGGCCCCAACCACGCCGTGGTCGATCCAGGCCCTGAACTACCGCCTGATCCCGAACGCGCCCTGACCCGTCAGGCCGCGTGTTTCTTCCGCGCCGCTTCGTTCAGGGCTTCGGCCATGCGCTCACGCCAGTCGTCGCCCTCTTCGGCGAACGCCCGGATCGTCTCGGCCGGAAGTTTGAGACCCACCTCGCCCAGACCCGCCAGCCGGGCATAGGCCTCGGGAGACAAGACCTCGCGCGCGGGGCGCATGCGCGCGATATCGGCGTCCGTCAGTTCGGGGTTGTCCCAATCTTCCGAAGGATCAACCGGTGCGGAGTTCGTCATACTTCCTGACCTCGCGCGGGTTCGCCCGACGCAGACTGATGATGCGGGTGATGTCGTCCCGCTCGGTGTAGACGACGACGTGAACACGGCCGTCGATCGGCAGATAAGCATACCATCGAGGCTCGCCGTAGTCTTGCCGATCGTCGGAAGCAATGAAGGCAGCCGTCCAATCGCCCGCTTCCGCCAAGGCCAGTGACACGCCGTGCTTGGTGCGGTTGACGGCGTCCTTGGCCGGATCAAAGTCGATGCTCACTCGAACAGGCCGCCCTGTCCCGGAGTCGTCGGCTTCGGCGGTTCGCTCAATCCCAGATGCGCATAGGCCTTCGCGCACGCCATCCTTCCGCGGGGGGTCCGCTGGATGAAGCCCTGTTGCAGCAGATAGGGCTCGATCACATCCTCGACCGCGTCGCGCGCCTCGGCGATCGCCGCCGCCAAAGTGTCCATCCCGACCGGTCCGCCGCCGTAGTTCTCGATCAGAGCCTTCAGGAAGCGACGGTCGTTCGCATCCAGCCCCGCCTCGTCGATCTCCAGCCGTGACAGCGCCCGCGCCGCCACGATACGGTCGATCACCGCCGCCCCCTCCGCCTCGGCGAAATCCCGCACCCGGCGCAGCAGCCGCCCTGCCACGCGCGGCGTGCCTCGCGCCCGTGAGGCGATCTCGCGCGCGCCCTCGTCATTGATCCCCGTTCCCATCTTCCGGGCGGCCCCGGTGATGACCCTCACCAGTTCCTCCGGCGTGTAGAATTCGAGTCGCAGCGGAATCCCGAACCGGTCGCGCAGCGGCGTCGCCAACAGACCCGCCCGCGTCGTCGCTCCCACCAGGGTGAAGGGCGCCAGATCGATCCGCACCGACCGCGCCGACGGTCCCTCGCCGATGATCAGATCCAGCACATGGTCCTCCATCGCCGGATAGAGGATCTCCTCCACCGTCGGGGCCAGCCGGTGGATCTCGTCGATGAACAGGACGTCGCGCGGTTCGAGATTGGTCAGGATGGCCGCCAGATCCCCCGCCTTGGCCAGGATGGGGCCGCTCGTCGCCCGGAACCCCACGCCCAGCTCCCGCGACACGATCTGGGCCAGGGTCGTCTTGCCCAGTCCCGGCGGCCCGAACAGCAGCACATGGTCCAGCGCCTCGCCCCGCCCCCGCGCCGCGTCGATGAAGATCTTCAGATTGCCCTTGGCCTGCTCCTGGCCCACGAACTCCGACAGGGTCTGGGGCCGCAGGGCGCGGTCATAGGCCTCGCCGGGGGCGGGCTCGGGCGAGATGATGCGGTCGTCAGTCACGCTTCGGTCCAGTGTCGAGTGGCGAGTGGCGAGTGGCGAGACGGACGTCCAACCAGCGCGAGCTCATCGGCATGGCCGGAGCACAGCCCTGGAAGGCCGCACCGACCTCCTCGCCACTCGCCACTCGCCACTCGCCACTCCACCCTCACCGCCCCAGCTCCTGTAACGCGGCCCGGATCACGGCCGACAGTTCGGCGTCATCGCCCAGCCGGATCAGCGCCTGATCCACGGCCCGGCGCGCATTGACCTCGGCCACGCCCAGCCCCAGCAGGGCCGACACGGCCTCGCCCGTCACGCTCGGAAGCGGCGGTGCGATCTCCGCATGCACGCCCGCCGCGCTCGGCGTGAACGACACATCCCCCAGCGACTTGCCTTTCAGCTCGGTCACGATTCTCAGCGCCAGTTTCGGCCCCACCCCGTTCGCTCGCCCGATCGCCGCCTTGTCGTCCCGCGCGACCGCGCTCGCCAGTTCGCCCGGCGGCAGGACGTCCAGCACCGACAGCGCCGCCTTCGGCCCAACCCCCTGAATCCCGGTCAGGGTCGTGAAGGCCCGCCGCTCGTCGCGCGTCAGGAAGCCGTACAGGCGCGGCCCGTTCTCCGCCGACCAGCTCGATTCGATATGCAGGGTCGCCTCGTCGCCCGGCGCCGGCAGTCGCTGCAGCGTCCGCGCCCCGCATGTCACCACATAGCCCACGCCCGCGCAGTCGATCAGGCAATGCCCCTCCTCGACCTCGGCCAGAACGCCTCTCAGCCGCCCGATCATGTATTCCTCCCCCATCGGGGGAGGGGGACCGCAGCGCGCTTGCGCTGGGGTGGAGGGGGCTCACCGCGAAGAAGGTGCCTGGCTTTGGCCCCCTCCACCGCTACGCGGTCCCCCTCCCCCGACGGGGGAGGAATAAGCAGGGCCCGCTTGCGCAGCTGCGCATGGGTGATCGCCACCGCCAGCGCATCGGCGGCGTCGGCCTTCACGTCCCCGGCGGCCCCTCGGCAGGACTGGGGCAACAGGCGCTTCACCATGAAGGCGATCTGGCTCTTGTCGGCATGGCCGGCTCCCACCACCGCCTTCTTGATGAGATTGGGCGAATACTCCGCCACCGACAGCCCGGCCTGCGCCGGGGCCAGCATCACCGCCGCCCGGGCATGACCCAGTTTCAGCGTCGACGACGGGTTCACATTGACGAACACCTCCTCGATCGCCGCCTCGTCACAGGAATAGGCGGCGCAGACCTCTCCCACTTTCTCGAGAAGCCAGAGCAACCGTTCCGACAGCGGCGCCCCTTCCGGCGGGGCGACCACCCCGTGCGCGATCCAGCGCAGCCGCGAGCCCTCGGCTACGATCACACCCCAGCCGGTGCGGCGCAGGCCGGGGTCCAGTCCCAGAATTCGAGTCCCCCCGCCTTGATGAATCATGCTGTTCGTCATTCGTTCCAGTCATGCCCCAAACAAGGTTGACGGACAATGACCGCCGTCATTCCTCGCGCGGCAGGATCGAGAAGCCGGCCAGGCCGTCCTCGGCGCTGAGCTGGGCCACCAGGCCGTCGATGTCGATCGGCACATGCCCCTTCACCTTGAGATGATGCTCATGGATGGCCCCGTCGTGGCTCATCACATGCCCCAGACGCACCACCTTCACCCCCCTGAAGCGCAGCAACTCGCGCACGGCCACGCCGTTGGGCGCTTCGCCACGCTTCCAGCGCAGGGTTACGTCCATCACCCCGACATGGGGCAGTCTCGCGTCCAGCACGCGCAGGATCCCCAGCACGCCCAGGGTGGCGCCTGACCCCAGCAGGGCCAGGTCCAGCATCCCCACTCCGAACAGCACCCCGATGGCCGAGGTCACCCACAGCGACGCTGCCGTGGTCAGGCCGTGCACGGAAAACCCCTCGCGGAAGATCACCCCGGCGCACAGGAAGCCGATGCCGGTCAGCAGGCCGTGCGACATCCGCGTCGGGTCGATGACGACCGTCTGGCCCGGCAAGGCCGTGAAGGCCCAGGTCGACTGGTGCATCGCCGCCAGCATCAGCAGGCACGAGGTCAGACAGACCAGGATATGGGTCCGAAAGCCGGCCGGGTGGCCGTGATAGGTCCGCTCTACCCCGATCAGGCCGCCCGCCGTCATCGCCGCAGCGACCGGCCACAAGAGATTCAGATCGAACACCAAATACGCTCCGGGAACTGACGAATCTTCAGGCTAGCCCCCCAACGTCGCCGCATGCAAGTCCGGCGTGATCCGGGGCGGGACAAGGGCGCGGCTTCACGCTAGCTTCGACGCCGAACAAGAGGGATCGATCATGTCGAACACAGCCGGCGCCGTCGTCGCGGCCCAGAGGATGCGGGCAGAGCGCCGGATGATCGAGGCGCTGCGGGCCGCCGGGGCCTTCTCCCCCGACAAGGCCATCCCCCTGTCGCCCGACAGGAACCTGGCCAGACTCGCCCTGCGCGGCCTGCTGCGCCAGAACGCCATCCGTCAGGCCCGGGCCGGCTTCTACTACCTCGATGAGCCCGTCTATGCGGCGGTCCGCAAGAGCCGCCAGCGCCTGCTGATTGGCGTGGGCGTCATCGCCGTCGTCTTCGGCGTGGCCCTCGCCATCGCCACCTCCAGCAAGGCCCAGACCGCGCCGGCGCCCCGCCCCGACCAGCTCGCCTTCCGCGCCCTCTACGAGGAACTGGTCGAGACCAACACCACCCTGTCCGAAGGCAGCTGCACCCTGGCCGGGGAGCGTATGGCCGCCCGCCTGACCGCCGCAGGCTATCCGGCCGCCGACGTCCGCATCCTCGCCCCGGCGGATCGGCCGAAGGACGGCAATCTGGTCGCCACCCTGCACGGCTCGGACCCCGATGCCCCCGCCCTCCTGCTGCTCGCCCACATCGACGTGGTCGAGGCCAATCCCGCCGACTGGACCCGCGATCCCTTCACCCTGGTCGAGGAGGGCGGCTATTTCTACGCGCGGGGCGCCAGTGACGACAAAGCCCAGGCCTCGGTCTGGGTCGATACCCTGGTGCGGCTCAGGCAGGAGGGGTTCGCCCCCGCCCGCGACATCAGGATCGCCCTGACCTGCGGCGAGGAGACCGCCGACGTCCACAACGGCGTCGAATGGCTGCTGGCCGAACACCCCGAGACCCTTCAGGCCGGTTTCGCCCTGAACGAAGGCGCCGGCGGTCTGCTCGACGATCAGGGCAATCGCCTCGCCCTCGCCGTCCAGGCGGGCGAGAAGATCTATCAGGACTATACGCTCGAGCTGACCAACCCCGGCGGCCACTCCTCGCGCCCGAGGAAGGACAACGCCATCGTCGCCATGGCGGCCGGCCTCTCCCGCGTCGGCGGCTTTGAATTTCCGCTGGAGCTGAACCCGGTCACCCGCGCCTATTTCGCGGCCCTGGCCGGGACCCAGCCGCAACACGCCGCCGACATGCGCGCCATCAGCGCCGCCGCCGGTCCCGATGCGGAGGCCGCAGCCCGCGTCTCGGCCGCCAATCCGTCTTGGAACGCGACCTTGCGCACCACCTGTATCCCGACCCTGATCGACGGCGGCCACGCCCCGAACGCACAGCCCCAGAAGGTCACCGCCAACATCAACTGCCGCATCCTGCCCGGCCATACGGTGGCCGAGACCCAGGCGGAACTGACCCGGCTGATGGCTGATGCCGCCATCTCCATCACCCCCGTCGGCCGCCCCAGCCCGACCGCCCCGCCGCCGGCGCTGTCCGACGCCGTCATGGGTCCGATCCGCGAGGTCGCGGGTGAGATGTGGCCGAACGTGCCGATCCTGCCGACCATGGCGACGGGGGCCACCGACGGTCGCTTCACCAATGCGGCGGACATCCCGACCTATGGCGTCACCGGCATGTTCGGCGATCCCGACGGCGGCGGCGCCCACGGCCTCAACGAACGGATCCGCGTCCGCTCCCTCTACGAGGGCCGCGACTTCCTGTTCGAGATCGTCAAACGCTACGGCATGCAGGGCGGCTGACATGCGCGGAGTGGTCCTCGCCGCCCTGATCGCGACCCCGGCGCTGGCGGGATCGCAGCGGCTGTCCGACGATCTGCGCATGCCGGAATTCGAAGGCGGACGCGCGGTGGCCCGGATCATGGTCCTGCAGGAAGCGCCCTGGCCGAACCGTGAGATCACGCTGTATGCCGTCCGCCCCGACCGCCTCGGCATCGATCCTCTCGATGGCCCCCTATCGGCGATCGCGATCAGCACCAACGGCCCGCCGCAGGTCGCCCGTTCGGCCGATTGTCCGGTCCTGCGTGCTGGCATGGAGGCCTTGCGCGCCCTACCGCCCGTATCGACCGCACCCACGCCCCTCGTCGTCCGGCCGCCGGGAACCCTGCTCATGCTGGAGAGCAAGAAGGACGGGGCCCGCTACGAGATCACCGTCGAGGTGGCCGCGCCGAACGGGAGCGCGGCCCTTCTGACGATCAACGATTACGGCGGCGACTACGCGGCCTGGGCCTATGCGCTGGACCGGGACCTCCACCCCTGCTGGACGCGCTGGCCCTGAGCCCTAGCCGTTGGCCTCGATATAGGTCTCGGGGTCCTTGTTGACGGGCCGCACGCCGGTGATGTGATCGGCCTCGAAGGCGGCGAACCGCACGGCCAGTTCGTGCCGCTTCGACACCGGGGCGTGGCGGCGGAAGTCCGTCAGCCCCTGTCGTTCCTCCTCGCCCATATGCTTTGAGTTCACGACATTGGCCTTGCCGACCGCCTCGATCCAGGCGCCGGTCCCGACGGGGTGTTGCTCGACCGCCTTGACCGCGTCGCGCAGCCTGTTGTGATCCTCGATGGCGTCCCCGGTCTCGCCCTCGACCGTGCCGTCCTCGGCGTCGTTGGCGCCCTCGCCCAGTTTGAGCAGCTCGGGATAGAAGAACCGCTCCTCGGCCTCGGCGTGGACATCCAGGAACGCCTTCAGCCGCGACCAGACCGCCGTCAGCGCATCGACGTCCTTCGGATCGATCTGTTCGAGGATCGAGAACAGCCGCCTTTGCTCGGCGTGGTCGTCGAGGATCAGCTGGGTGATGTCCATGGGGCGGCTCCGGCGCGAACAGTGAAGCCTCGATACGCCCGCCGCAGGGCGCCAGTTCCGTGCGAACGACTCGCGTCGGTCAGCTGAAGGGTTCGCGGCTCGTGTGCCAGACGCGCAGAACCAGAACACAGTCGAGCTCCGTCCGGTAGACGAGCAGGAAAGGCGTGGCGGCGACCACCAACTCCCGTCTGCCGTCGGGACGAGCCCGCCCCTTGCCGGGGAAATCACGCAGCCCATCCGCTGCTTCCAGAACGCGATCTTCTGTCGCGATGGCGGCCGAGATATTGTCTCGCGCGATGTAGTTGACGCCCTCTTCCAGATCAGCTTCCGCTTCCGGCGTCCAGATCAGCCTCAGGCGGCGTCCGTCCATCGGGCTCGCCGTGCGTGCAGCCGGGCAACGACCTCCTCATGCGGGATGCCTTTGCCCGCCGCCAGAGAGGCTTCCGCTTCGACGATCGCCGCCTCCAGAGCGTCATGCTCGCGAGCAATAAGCTCCGCCGCTTCCACCAGCAGTTCGCCGGCCGCTCGGCCTCTGGCGCTGGAGAACGCATCCAGCTTGGCCTTCACGGCCTCATCCATCTCGATGGTCACATGCACGGTCATGGCGTGGAGATTACCACCACCCCCGACCGCCGCCAAACTCAGGCCACGATGGCCTGGACCGATCCGCTTTCGATCGGGGCCGGCCGGCCGCCGCGTTCGCGACGGGCGGCGTCGAGCGCGGCCGACGACATCGCAGCCTCGGCCCGGGCGCCTTCCAGTTCCGCGCGCAGGGCGGCGGCCTGCTGGATCATGGTCTGGGCCTTGGCGTGGTGCTCGTCCTGCGCCGCCGCCAGCTTGGCCTGGATCTTCAGCATCCGGTCCTCGGCGCGGGCGATGGCCTTCTCGTGGGTGGTCGCGGCCTTGGCCAGGGACTCGGCGCGGTCGACGGCGGCGAGGCGGGCGACCTCCATCCCGGCCAGGCGCTGGCGGGTCTCTTCGGTCTCGGATTCCAGGCCGCGGATGCGCTCCATGGCGCGGTCCAGGCTGACCTGCAGCTGTTCGGCCTTGCGCTCGGTCCCGTGCGAGCCGGTCTGCAGCTCGCTCAGGCGCGACGCCTGTTCGGTGTTCAGGACTTCCAGCCCGTTGGCGCGGGCCGTGGCCGTATCGAGCCGCGACGACAGGGAGGCGATCTCGGCCCGGGCGGCCTCGGTCTGGTTCTCCAGCGTGCGCAGGGCGCGGGCGGCTTCGCTCTGCTCGGAGGCCGAGCGGGCGCGTTCGGTGGCCAGCTGGCCTTCGCTGGCGGCCGACGATCGGGCCAGGGCGGCGATCTCGGCCGAGACCTCGTCCACGCGACGACGAAGGACGGTGTTCTCTTCGGAGGCCAGGGCATGATCGCGCTGGATCTGCGCCCGGCCGGCCTCGGAGTCGGTGCGCAGGCTCTCGGCCTGCTTCAACTGGGTGCGCAGGGCCTCCTGGTCCTGTTCAAGTTCCTTGATCCGCTGACCGGAGACGCGTTCACCCGCCTCGAGCGCCTCGATCTTGCCGGTCGCCAGCGACAGTTCGCTGCGCAGACGATCGGCCTCGACCCGGGCTTCCTGCGAAGCTGTGGTCTGTTCGCCGAGCCGCGCCGCCAGGTCTTCCGCCCGCGCCTCGCTCTCGGCCAGGGCGTCGGCCAGCTTGCGCACCTCGACGGTCGCGGCCTCCAGCCGGGCTCCGTTGTCGATGCTGGCGGCGCGCAGGTTGATCAGTTCGACGTGGCCGTCGCGCCGCGACCGGAACTCCGCCTCCAGCGGATCCCGCAGCTGCGCCAGCAGGCTCTCGAAGGTCCCGAACCGGCGCGCCATGTCCGACAACTGGTCGAGGCTGTCCTGAATGGTCTCGAACCGTTCGCCGATCACGCCGGCGGCGTCGCCGCCGCTCTCACGCTCATCCATGGACGGCGCGACGCCCTGGGCGCTCTTGCCGCTCCGCGACAGAACTCGATCAATCCTGGACAACATCGTCATAACGCCCCCGCTGACGGGCGGATCATGCCTGATGCAGGCGCCTCGAATCGAGCCGCCCCCTCCCGTTAAGGAATGATTAACGGTCAGCGTCAGGAGTGTCGATACCGGCGATCCTGAACGGCTGTGGACAGTCAGCCCGCGAACTTCGCCATCTCTTCGTCGGAGATGTCCTCGTTGGAATAGACCATCGAGACATCGTCCTCGGCGTCCAGGGCGTCGAGCAGCCGCATCAGCGTCCCGACATGCTCGCCGGTCACAGGCACCTCGGTCTGGGGCTTCCAGACGATGGCGGTGGACTTTGCGTCGCCCAGGATCTTGGACATGGCCTCGGCGACCTCGTTCAGATCCTCGAAGGCGGTCCAGATCGTGTGACCCGGCGCGTCCTCGTAGATGTCGGGCTTCACCAGGTCGGATTCGACGTCCTGGGCGCCCGCCTCGATGGCGGCCTCCATGACGGCGTCCTCGCTCCCGGCCTCGGCGGCGTAGGTGATCTTGCCGACCTTGTCCCACATGAAGGCGACCGAGTTCATCTCACCCAGCGCCCCGCCGTTCTTCTTGAATGCCGTGCCGATGTTGGAGTTGGCGCGGTTGCGGTTGTCCGTCAGGGCCTCGACGATGATGCCGACCCCGCCGGGGCCCCGGCCCTCGTAGCGGACCTCCTCCATCGTATCGACGTCGCCGCCGGACGCCTTGTTGATGGCCCGCTGGATCACGTCCTTGGGCAGGCTCTCGGCCTTGGCGTTGTTGACCGCAAGGCGCAGACGCGGGTTCAGAGCGACATCGGGCATCCCCGATTTGGCCGCCACGGTGATGTCGCGCGACAGCTTGGAGAACAGTTTGGAGCGGGACGCATCGGCGCGTCCCTTGCGGTGCATGATGTTCTTGAACTTGGAATGGCCGGCCATTGTTATCTCTTCAGTGCGCTATCGCTCGACGCGCCCCCCGGTCCGATCTGCGATCGGCCGGAGGACAAGCTACGTCTTGCTACTTGAGCCCGGATCTCGCTGCTTGAGCGCGTTCCGTGCGTGGGTTGGGGCCGTCTAGCCCGCCCGCGCTGTTCTGTCACCAATCGGTCGCTGGAACCGGCGACCCTGCGGGGGATTAAGCCAGCCACCGACGGAGCTTGACCATGTCCGACAATCCCCTGCACGACGCCGACGCCTATCTCGAGGACGATCTCGACGACGCCGACATCGTCGAATGGTACGAAAGCCGTCCGGTGACGGTCTCGACCGCGGTAGCCACCGGCTCCATCGTCGCAGCCTTCGCCCTCGGCGTCCTCACCGCCGTCGGGGCCCTGGCCCTGCTGGGCTACATGGACGAGGACTGAGCCCCCTCTCGCTAAGCCGTCGCCCTCAGGTTCTCGGCCACGCCCCGCAGCACCGCCGGCAGCGGCTTGGGCCGGCGCGTCTCGGCGTCGACATAGACGTGCACGAAATAGCCGATGGCGGCCGGCTCGGCCACGCCACGACGGAAGACGGCGAAGCCGTATTTCACGCTCGACGTGCCGATATGGTCGACCTTGATCCCGACCTCGATGACATCCGGGAAGGCCAGCGACGAGGTGTAGCGGCAGCCTGAATCGACCACGAGGCCGATCGATTCCTTCAGCCCCCCGCCGATGATCAGGTGGGCGTTCACCGCCGAGTCGACGAACTCGTAGAATTTGGCGTTGTTGATGTGGCCGTACTGGTCGTTGTCCGCCCAGCGCGTCGAGACCGTATGATAGGCCTTGTAGGTCGCCCGGTCGGCCAGCGGCCCCTCGTCGCGTTTCGGCATTCTGTTTTCGTCCCTCGCAGCGCCGGCTTGATCGCCGATCCTGGTGCGACGCTCGGGCTTGGCCTCCGTCGCGTCAAGCGCCTATCGAGGGTCACCCGCGCGTTTCCGACGAGGCTGCTCATGACCCGGACCACCACCCGCGCCGCCGTCCTGCGCGCCATGGGCGCCGCCCGCCCCTATGCCGACAGCCGCCCGCTCTCGATCGAGACCGTGACCCTCGACCCGCCCGGCCCGGGGGAGGTCCGCGTCGCCATCAAGGCCGCGGGCCTGTGCCACTCCGACCTCTCGGTCATCAACGGCGACCGCCCCCGCCCCATGCCCATGGCCCTCGGACACGAGGCGGCGGGCGTGGTCGAGGCGCTCGGCGAAGGCGTCACCGACCTGGTCGTCGGCGACCATGTCGTCATGGTCTTCATGCCGTCGTGCGGTCACTGCAATCCGTGCGCGGAGGGTCGCCCCGCCCTGTGCGAACCCGGCGCCGCCGCCAATGGCAAGGGCGAGCTCCTGACCGGCGGCAGACGCATCCATCACCACGACGAAACCCTCAACCACCACCTCGGCTGTTCCGCCTTCGCCGAGCGCGCCGTGGTCTCGCGCCGCTCTCTGGTGAAGATCGACCCGGCCCTGTCCTTCGCCGAGGCCGCCCTGTTCGGCTGTGCGGTCCTGACCGGCGTCGGCGCGGTCGTGAACACGGCCCGGCTCAGGGCGGGCCAGAGCGCGGTCGTCGTGGGCCTGGGCGGCGTCGGTCTCGCCAGCGTGCTCGGCGCCCTGGCCTCCGGCGCCTCTCCGGTGATCGCCGTGGACCTGTCCGAGGACAAGCTGGCCCTCGCCCGCACCCTCGGTCCGGTCCAGACCGTCAATGCCGCCGATCCCGACGCTGTCGATCAGGTCCGCGCCCTGACCGGTGGCGGCGCCGACTTCGTGTTCGAGATGGCCGGCTCGGTCCGCGCCCTCGAAGCCGCCTGGACGATGACCCGGCGCGGCGGGACGACGATCACCGCCGGCCTCCCTCCGCCCGACGCCGCCCTGCCGGTCAATGTCGTCTCCCTGGTCGGAGAGGAGCGCACCCTGAAAGGCTCCTACATCGGGACCTGCGTGCCCGGCCGCGACATCCCCCGCTATGTCGCCCTCTACCGCCAGGGCCGCCTGCCCGTGGACCGGCTGATGAGCGGAACCATATCGCTCGACGACATCAACGCGGGCTTCGACCGGCTGCACGCCGGCGAGGTCGTCCGGCTGGTGGTGACCTTCTAGGTCTTCGGCGCCTCGACCGCGGGAGCCTCGACAGCCGGGGTCGCGGCCGCGGCCGCCGCCGCGATGACCGCGTCCTCGGCCTCGGCCGCCTCGACGGAATAGGTCGGATCCTTGCCCGTGTCGCAATAGTCGAAGAAGGCGGCGATCGCGCCCTTGCCCGACTCCTTGGCGACCAGCCGCATGTCCGCGCCGCTCAGGCCCACGTCGATGGCGCCGCTGGCCTTCAGGGCGGTGATCACCGGGTGGTCGGTCGGCGCGCTCGCACCTGGCTGGAAGGTGCCTGTCGCCGTGCCCGACGTCAGCACCGCCTCCTCTTCATGGCCCCAGGTCAGTGCGACGGTTTTCGACTGCGGCAGGCAGGACATGCCGAAGACGCTGACCCCCTCGGCCCAGTCGCCGTCGCCGAAGTCCAGGTCGCCCGACCCGCCGTGCGCCACGAAATGCCAGTCATAGGTCGCCGGCAGGGCGTCGCCCGAAGGCAGGGTCGCCTGACCGGCCGTCCGCTCGCCCTCTCCGCGACCGGCAGGCTGACAGGCGGCGAGCGCGAGCGCGATGGCAGCGGCGGAAACGATGCGGATCATTAAGGTCGTCTCTCGATCACCGTCCCCCCGACGGCAATCCAACCCTAGTCCTGCGATGGGCGCTTCGCCAAGGGCGTCACAATCGTCTAAGGCAGGGCTGGAGCGACACAAAGTCCTCAAAGGAAACCGACCCATAGCGACTGAACTCTACGACCTCACCGTTCCGCCATTCTCGCGCGGTCTGCGCGCCCTGTCCGGCCTGCTCGACAAGGCCGTCGCCCATGCCAAGGAAACGGGCGTCGATCCGGACTCCTGGCTGTCGCTGCGCATCATCGACGACATGAACCCCCTAGTGAAACAGGTCCAGACCGCCTGCGACAGCCCCAAGCTCTGCCTTGCCCGCCTGTCCGGCGTCACCGCCCCGGTCAACGACGACTCCGAAACCACCATCGCCGAACTGCAGCAGCGCATCGCCGACACCCTGGCCTATCTGGCCTCGGTGCCGCGCGACAAGGTCGACGGTCAGGAGGGCAAGGAAGTCACCCTGACCTTCCCCGGCGGCGAGGTGAAATTCCTCGGCCAGCCCTATGTCACCGGCTTCGCCATGCCGAACTTCTATTTCCATCTGACCACGGCCTACGACCTGCTGCGCGGCGCCGGCGTCCCGCTCGGCAAGCGCGACTACATGGGCGCCCCGACCTGATCCGTGCGCTTGCGTACAAAGGAACCTTTGCGGCCACCGGCTCTTTCGACACCGTCAGTTTGCGGAAGAGTTGGTGTCGCGTGGTCGTCAAACAGGTCAAGGGCCGGGGTCGGCACGCCATAGTCAGCGCCAACGACCGGTCACGTCCGGGCGGCTGGCTGTTCCGCCTCTACATGGCGTGGTTCTTCAGCGGCCTGAAGAAGCGCTAGACGCGCCCCAGCAGGGCCTCGACCTCGGCCCGCGTCGGCAGCGACGGCTGAGCCCCCGGCCGTGTTGCGGCCAGGGCCCCGGCGGCGCAGGCGAATGTCAGCGCGTCCTTCGGCTCCAGTCCGTCCAGCAGGGCCACGACGATCGCGCCCACGAAGGCGTCGCCCGCCCCCGTGGCGTCGACGGCGACGACCTCGGGCGGCGTGGCCCAGGCCATCCTGACGCCCCGGTGATACATCTCGGCCCCGCGGGCCCCCTGGGTGATCACCACCCGACCCCCGCCCCGGTGCAGCAGGTCGCCGTAGAATGCCGCCTCCCCCTCGTTGACGACGATCAGATCGCAGCGTTTCAGCAGCGCCTCCGACACCGGCGCGGCGGGCGCCAGATTGGCGCAGACGAACCCGACCGCCCGACCCACCGCCGCCTCGACCGTCTCGATCGGCAGCTCCAGCTGCACGATCAGCGGGCTTTCGATCCGCGCCGGCAGCTGTTCCGGCGTCACCAGAAGGTTCGCCCCCGCCGCCACCACGATCTGGTTTTCGCCCGACGGATCGACCGCGATCAGGGCCACCCCCGTCGGCGCCGCGATATCGACCGCCACCCCCGACAGATCGACGCCGAAGCTCTCCATCAGGGCCAGCGCCTCCTGCGCCATGGCGTCGTCGCCGACCCGGCCGATCAGGCTTGCTTCTGCTCCAAGCTTCTCGGCCGCCAGCGCCTGGTTCGCGCCCTTGCCGCCCGGATGCCGCGCCAGTGTCGCCCCCGTCACCGTCTCCCCCGCCGCCGGCAGCGACGGCGCCGAGGCCACCAGGTCCAGGTTGATCGAACCGACCACGATGATGTTCATGCGACCGCCCCCAACCGCTGCGTGATCAGGTCGAACACCCCCTGCCCGTCCGCCTCGACCGCCCACAGATGCCGGGCGCTCGCCGGATCGATGCGGAACTCCACCGCCGTATGGCCGCGCGTCAGATCGCTGCCGGTCTCGACCTCGATCCGGCACGGCTTCAGCCGGAACAGTTCGGGCTTGAGCAGCCAGGCCACCGTACACGGATCATGCAGGGGGGCGGCGTCCCAGCCGACGATGTCCCGCTCGATCCGTTGCGAGAACCGAACCATCATCGCCGCCGTCAGGGCCGGCCCCTTGCCGACCGCCTCCAGCGCCGCGATCCGCTCTTCCGTCCCCCGCACCTGATGCGTCGCGTCCAGCCCGAACACGACCATCTCGCAACCACTGGCGAAGACCTCCGCCGCCGCATCGGGGTCGGCCCAGATATTGAACTCGGCCGACGGGGTGATGTTGCCGCCCTCGGACCGCGCCCCGCCCATGACCACCACCGGCCCCAGCCGTTCGGCCAGTCGCGGCTCGGCCCTCAGCGCCAGCGCCACATTGGTCATCGGCCCCATGACCGCCAGCGCCACCGATTTCGGCTCGGCCGCCATCACGATCCGCACCATGGCCTCCACGGCCGAACCGTCCGCCGCCGGAGCATCGGGCTCCACCGCCTCGAGATCGCCCAGCCCCTCGGCCCCGTGGAATTCGCCCGCGCCGGCCGGTTCGCGCCTCAGGGGCCGCGCCGCGCCGGCGAACACCGGCACATCCTCCCGCCCGGCGACCTGGCGGATGATCCGCGCATTCCGCGTCGTGGTCTCGACCGGGACGTTCCCGCCCACGGTCGTGATCGCCCTGAGGTCCAGCTCCGGCGAGGCGAAGGCCAGCAACAACCCCACGGCGTCGTCCACGCCCGGGTCGCAGTCGATGATCAAACTCTGTCTTTTCACCCGCCCTGAATGCGGCCACGCGCGCATCCTCGCAACGAAAAAGGGCGCGCCGTCTCCGGCGCGCCCTCTGTCTCAGGCGATGAAGGCGGGTCCTACAGACCGACCACCCCGCCGTCGTCCTTGGTGATCACGATCGTCGCCGAGCGCGGGCGAGCGCCCGTGCCGCCGGTCTGGCTGGCGGGCCAGAACGAGGACGGCGTCGCGGCGGAGCCGTTCTCGCCCGGGTGCTGGATGTTGACGAAGATGGTCTTGCCGTCCGGCGTCGAGTCGATGCCGGTCAGTTCGCATTCCTTCGGCCCGACCAGGAAGCGGCGCAGGGTCATGCCCGGCGCCTTGCCGACGAAGGTCGACTGGGTGCGGGTCGCGCCGGTGGAGTCGGTGTTGGTGATGGTGAGGGCGCCGCCGTCGCCGACGGTGCCGGGCTGGGCCACCAGCATCATACAGTTGGTCTTGTCGGTGAAGGCGCCGTCGTCGGTCTGGATCCACAGCAGCGGATTGACCAGGCCCGAGGCGTTCTGCGGGCGGCCGAACCACAGGCCGTCCGGCGACGAGAAGTCGTTGGTCGCGTCCAGGCCCGACAGGTTGATATTGGCCGCGTTCAGGTCCGAGTCGGCGCCGAAGGCGTAGATGTCCCAGCGGAAGGTGGTCGCCTCGGAATTGTCGCCCGTCTCGCGCAGACGGATGATGTGGCCGTTCGGGTTGCCGAACTGGGCCGAGTTCGAAGCCCCCTTCGGGTCGTTGTAGTGGCGCGGATTGGCGGCATCGGTCCCGGTCAGCGGCCGCAGGGCCGCAGAATTGTTGGTCAGGGTCAGATAGACCTCGCCGTTCACCGGGTTGACCGCCGCCCACTCGGGACGGTCCATCTTGGTGGCGCCGACGGCGTCGGCGGCCAGACGGGCGTTGATCAGGACATCGGCCTGGCTGGCGAAGGCATAGGCCGGGTTGGCGGCCGTGACCGCACCCGTGCCAAACACCAGCGGCAGCCACACGCCGTTTCCGGTCGCGTCATAGCGGGCGACATAGAGGGTGCCGCTGTCCAGGTATTTGTCGCCGATCGACAGGCGGTCGGCGGCCGTCGCGTCGGCGGCGACCCAGGGGGTGGCCGAGACGAACTTGTAGAAATACTCGCCGCGCGAATCGTCGCCCATGTAGAAGACCGGACGGCGGCCGGCGACGAAGTTGGCCGGCCAGGCGCCCTCGTGGCCCATGCGACCGAGCGCCGTGCGCTTCCTCGGGGTCGAGGCGGCGTCATAGGGGTCGATCTCGACGACCCAGCCGTACTGGTTCGGCTCGTTTCGGAAGTCCGCGGTCGCGTCAGAGCCGGTGGCGGAGGCGTTCCACTTGGCGAAGACGGTCGAGCCCGGAACCGTCGGAACCACCGAGGCCCAGCCGTTGGCGCCGCCCGCGCCCTGGCTCACGCCGTAGCGGCTCAGGGCGACGACTTCCTTCGCCGTGCGGGCGGCGTTGTCCGTCGACGAGCGGCGGAAATAGCCGGCCCAGTTCTCTTCGCAGGTCAGGTAGGAGCCCCACGGCGTATAGCCGTTGGCGCAGTTGTTGACGGTGCCGCGACCGGCGACGCCGGTCGGCGAGAAGGCGGTGCGAACCTGGACATCGCCGCGCGCGGGACCGCGGATGTCCATGGGCGTGTTCGGGGTGATGCGGCGGTTGAAGGTCGAGTTCTGGACGTAGTTCCAGCTGCTCGTGCCCTTCAGGACCTCGATCACGGCCACGCCGTGGGCCTCGATCTCCTTGATGGCCTCGGCTTCCGGGCGGACGCCGCCGACCGAGGTGGGGCCGTTCGGGTGCAGATAGGCGGCCGAGATGTTCTCGTGATTCATGGCCAGCAGGCCGCGTGCCGATGCGTTATCGTCGCGCAGGCCGGTCGTCGCGCCGAGGCCGAAGAAATACAGCGCGTCGTGGTGGTCGCCGGCGCGCGAAGCGAAGTTCGCGTCCGTGCCGTTGTTGGCGTAGGCGGGCGTGGCGGCGTCGATCGGGTCGCCCAGGCGATACAGGACCGAGACCGAGTAGCCGGCCGGCACGGTGACGACGTCCAGCAGGCTCTTGGCGACGGCGTTGAAGCCCAGCACCGCCGGGCTGACCGTCACCGTCGTGTTGGCCGAGGCGATGATGCTGTTCGAGCCGGAGGCGTTGAACGAGAAAACCAGCGGCGTGGCCGCCGTCACGCTCGGTGCCGTGAAGGTGGCGTTGCTGGCGTTGGCGTTCGTCAGGACGACCGTCGGACCCGAGACCTGGGTCCACAGCACGCCGGTCGAACCGGTCGAGGTCCCCGTCAGGGTGACCGTCTTGCCCGAGGTCGTGGCGCCGTTGGAGCCGGCCGAGACCGTGGCGTCCGACTTCGGCTGCTCGCTGTCGTCGTTGCAGCCGGCCAGGCCGAACAGGGCGGCGACCGAGGCCATGCCGCCCATGATCGTGCGGCGCGACTGGCGCTCCTCGATGATCGAGCCGAAGGTCGGGTTGGACGAGGTGTTCAGTTCGACGTCGCCGTCGTCATGGCTGCCGGTCAGGTGGATTTCGGACATGGTTGCTCCCCGGAATGTCTGGGGACCAGCGGTAGCGTTCGTGCTTGTGAAGTTCGTGTCTGAAATATTGCCGTTTTATATTGCGAACACACCGGACAATACAACGCAGTTACAGTTTATCCGCGACCGGATCATGCGTCTGATCAGTCGATGCAGGCCCTGACGCAGGCTTTGGCCAGGATCTCTGCTGAATCGACAAGCGGAACAGACACATCGGCGGGGTCGAGCAACAGGGGAACCTCCGTACACCCCGCAATCACCGCATCGGCGCCCGCGACGTTGAGCGCCTCGGCCAGCCGCGCCATGGCCGCACGATTGTCCACACCCAAGTCGCCGCGCTTCACCCCATAGACGCAGGCCATGAAGGCGGCGCGGTCGTCGCCCTGCAAAACCACCGGCTTCACCCCGACCGCCGTCAAGGCCGCGACGTACAGAGCCTCGCCGCCCGGCGTCGCCAGAATGCCGATGGAGCGGGCGTCATATCCCTTGGCTGCCGCCACGGTCGCCGCGATCATGTCGATGAACGGCAGGCCGGCCGCCACGATGCCCGGCTTCTGCGCGTGGGCCGTGTTGCACGGCATGGCCAGAACCTGCGCCCCTGCCGCCTTCAGCCGCTCCGCCATCCGGCCCAGTTCCGCCTCGGCGTCCCCCGGTCGCGTATTCCGGTCCGGCACCTGGGGGTTCAGGTCCATAACGACCCGGATATGATCCGCGTCGCCCTGCGCCGGCGTCAGCGCCTGCACCCGCGCGAGGAACGCCACCGTCGCGGCGGGGCCCATGCCGCCAAGAACACCCAGAGTCTTCATCGCGCCGTCGTCTCCCCGATCTTGCCGGTCCCGATGTCCGGGACCGGATCCTGTGTGCCCGGGTCCGCCGGGCCAGTCCCGCCCGGAAGCCGGCCTCCCATCTGTTAGCGCCAAACCGGGAAAGCGCCAGCGCGGGTGGTCACAGCCCGTCGACACGGCCGGCCGTCACACCTCGGGACCGGCGAGGGTCCCTGCCGATCTTCGCATTTCGTCGCTATGCGACATTGAAATCCCCGTCGCGAGCGATAAGGTCGGTCTCGAACATCGGGGGGTGGTCATGACAACAACAAATACCGGGCGTGCGCCGGCCGCAGACCGCGTCTTTCCGGGCCTGGCCATCGCCATGGTGCTGATCGTGGTGGCCGGGTTTGCGGTCCAGCTGGCGACCGGGCGGTCCAGCTTCGACGCGCCGCTGATGGTCCACGCCCATGCCGTCGTCTTCATGGGCTGGCTGGTCATCTTCCTTCTCCAGAACCTTCTGATCGCCACGGGCCAGGTGCGCTGGCACCGGCCGCTGGGTTGGCTGGCGACCGTCTGGCTGGTCCCCATGCTGGTCCTGGGCTGGCTGGTCACCGAGGCCATGGTCCGTCAGGGCACTGTGCCCTTCTTCTTCCGGCCCCTGCAGTTCCTGGTCTTCGATCCCCTGTCGCTCGTCACCTTCGTCGGACTGACGATCGCGGCGGTTGCGCTTCGCCGGTCGACCGACTGGCACCGCCGCCTGCACTATTCCGCCATGGCCATCCTGATGGGACCGGGGGTCGGCAGGCTTCTGCCGCTCCCGCTGCTGCTCCCCTGGGCGTGGGAGGCGACCGCCGCCGTCACCCTGCTGTTTCCGGTCATAGGCATGATCATCGATCTGCGAAAAACCGGCCGGATTCACCCGGCCTGGGTCTGGGGCTTCGGTGTCCAGGTGGCGATGATCATCGCGATCGAGGCCATCACCTGGTCGCCGCTCGGCGCCGTCTTCTATGACGCGGTCGTCGCCGGCTCACCCGGGGCCGCCGTCGCGCCGCTGGACTTCCCGCCGCCGCCCCCGGCCGCTTAAGCCAGCATCCCGTCCAGTTCGCCCTGATAGCCGGCCAGGCCCTGCGCGCCGCCGGTGTGCAGGAACACCACCCGCTGCCCCTCGAACGTCCCGGCCCTGGCCAGGGCGATCAGCCCCTTCATCGCCTTGCCGGTATAGACGGGGTCCAGCAGGATCGCGTCGGTCCGCGCCGCCAGGACCAGGGCGTCCACGACGGCCTGATCGATCAGGCCGTAGCCCGCGCCGACATAGTCGCAGTTGGCCACCACCATCTCGTCCTTGACCCGATCGGGATGCCCGAGCAGGGCCGCCGTCTCCTTCGCCAGCTTCAGGACATTGGCTTCCTGCCTGTCCTTCGGCGCCCGCACCCCGATGCCCAGCACCGGAATGTCGGCCCCCAGCACCGCCAGACCGGCGACCAGACCGGCGTGGGTCCCTGCGCTGCCCGTCGCCGTCACGATCAGGTCGATGGCCAGATCCAGCTCGTCGGCCTGGACCACGATCTCGCGCGCGCAGTCGACGTAGCCGAGCGCCCCGATCGCGTTCGAGCCGCCGCCGGGGATGACATAGGACTTGCCACCGCGCGCCCGGATCTCCGCCGCCGTCTTCTCCAGCTCGGCCGGCATGTCCGATCCTCCGGGCACGGAGCGAATGACCGCACCGAACAGCCGGTCCATCAGGACATTGCCGTTATGGACATAGTCGACGGCCTTCGACCCGGTCCGCTCCTCCAGGATGACCTCGCACTTCAGACCCACGGCGGCTGCGGCCGCCGCCGTCTGGCGCACATGGTTCGACTGCACCGCGCCCTGGGTCACCAGGGTGTCGGCGTCCTGCTCGAAAGCGTCGCCCAGCAGGAACTCCAGCTTCCGCGTCTTGTTGCCGCCGCCGGCCAGGCCGGTGCAGTCGTCCCGCTTGATCCACAGGTCGATGCCCAGCGCCTCTGACAGACGCGGCAGGGGCTCCAGCGGCGTGGGCAGGTGCGCCAGGCGCAGGCGGGGAAAGCGGGCGAGATGCATTGGGGGGCTCCGGTGTGCTGGGCCCCTTCTAGACTCCTCAACCCGATTTGCCGAACTCAGTCCGCTGGAACGGCATCCAGCGCGTCCAGCATGATCCGGATCACCTGCTCCGGCGTCAGATCGTCGTGGTCGACCAGCCTGTCCAGGACAGCGCCCTGCATGGGAGTGATCACCGCACTGGCCATCGCCCAGCGCCCGAACTGACGGATGATGAGCGGCTCACGGCTCAGCAGGATCATGTCTCGGTGGCGAGGGTCGCTGTCCAGCTGCCGCAAAAGGCGGTCCAGCGCCGGGGCGGAACCTTCGATGACCTGGATGTACCGATTGCGGTGGGCTGCAAGGACCCCGGTCAGCCCGTCCCGGTCGTTGTTGCGTTGTGACTGGGCCAGGATCGTGGCCATGTTAAGCAGCGATCCGGTCGGAGTCGTGGCGGCGCTTGTGTAGATCAGCCGCTGCAGGATCGGTCCCATGGTGCCTTCTGACGTTCGCCGGATTTTGATACCCAGCCGGTTTCAGGTCCCGATTCCTAGCGCAAAGCCCGTCTTTGAAACTCTAATGGCGGGCGCTGTAGAATTACGTATCCGGGGCTGCGGGAATTTCGCCCTGCCGCTGGCTGGGCAGCACCTTCTCTCTTGCTTCTCAGCCCCCCCCCCTCGGGTGAGCCACCTTCATGGCTTCGACACCGAGGCCGGCTGCGACCGCAAGCTGGTCTGTCGCTGTTTCGAAGGGGTGGAGGGCGTGGTCGAGCGCCTCGCCGGCCGGGCCCGGATCGAGGGCGCGTTCGATGCGCTACGGGCCGCCTTCCCGGATTGAAGCCCGCGCCGGGCAGGCGTAAGGCTGTCTTCGTTCTCCGGGGGGTCGCACGCAGCGGCTGAGATTGGCGTATCCGCCTGACCCGTCGAACCTGATCCGGGTCATGCCGGCGAAGGGATGGGAATGTCTTTTCCATCCGTGCACCCCGGCGAAGGCCGGGATGCACGGTGGGAGGAGATGATCGAATCCCGCGTCGGCAGACCTCCATTGAGAGGCCGCCATGAACATTGCCGTCACCCCGCCCGTCACCCCCGAAGAGCCCAATGTGGATCTGGCGCTCAAGGACGCCCGTGACGAGGTCATGCGCGAGACCGGGACCATCCCGACCGGCGAGCGCGCCGGGTCGCACAAGGTCTATGCCTCAGGCGAGCTCTACCCCGACCTCCGCGTGCCTTTCCGCGAGGTGGCCCTGCACCCCTCGGCCAATGAGCCGCCGCTGACCATCTATGACTCGTCCGGCCCCTACACCGACCCGACCGTGACCATCGACATCAAGCGCGGCCTGCCGCTGGTCAAGTCCAGCTGGCAGCTCGACCGCGGCGACATCGCCCCCGTCCTCAACCCGCGCGAGGTCAAGCCCGAGGACAACGGCCACGCCAGCGGCAAGAACCTCGCCCCCCGTTTCGACACCTCGCACCACAAGGTCTTCAAGGGCGTCGAGGGCCGCCCGACGACCCAGTACGAATACGCCAAGGCCGGCATCATCACCCCCGAGATGGAATACGTCGCCATCCGCGAGAACCTGCGGCGCGAGCAGGTGGCGAGTGGCGAGTGGCGGGTGGCGAGCGAAGGCGGCTCTACCATCACCCTGCACGACGGCTCCACGATCCAGGCGATGTCGCCCGACTCCTCGCCACTCGCCACTCGCCACTCGTCACTGCGCGACGGCGAGAGCTTCGGCGCCAGTATCCCGGACTATGTGACCCCCGAATTCGTGCGCGACGAGATCGCGCGCGGCCGCGCCATCATCCCGCACAACATCAACCACCCCGAAGTCGAGCCGATGATCATCGGCCGCAACTTCCTGGTGAAGATCAACGCCAACATCGGCAACTCGGCCGTCCTGTCCTCCGTCGACGATGAAGTGGACAAGTTGGTCTGGGCCACCCGCTGGGGCGCCGACAACGTCATGGACCTGTCGACCGGCCGCAACATCCACAACATCCGCGACTGGATCATCCGCAACTCCAGCGTCCCCATCGGCACCGTGCCGATCTATCAGGCCTTGGAAAAGGTGAACGGCGTCGCCGAGGACCTGACCTGGGAGGTATTCCGCGACACCCTGATCGAACAGGCCGAACAGGGCGTCGACTATTTCACCATCCACGCCGGCGTCCGCCTGCCGTTCGTGCCGATGACCGCCAAACGCGTCACCGGCATCGTCTCACGCGGCGGCTCCATCATGGCGAAATGGTGCCTGTCGCATCACCGCGAGAGCTTCCTCTACGAGCATTTCGAGGACATCTGCGACATCATGCGGGCCTATGATGTCTCCTTCTCCTTGGGCGACGGCCTGCGCCCCGGCTCCATCGCCGACGCCAATGACGAGGCCCAGTTCGCCGAGCTGCGCACCCTCGGCGAACTGACCAAGATCGCCTGGGCCAAGGGCTGCCAGGTCATGATCGAGGGCCCCGGCCACGTGCCGATGCACAAGATCAAGGCCAATATGGATGAGCAGCTGAAACACTGCCACGAGGCGCCCTTCTATACGCTCGGGCCGCTGACCACCGACATCGCCCCCGGCTATGACCACATCACCTCGGCCATCGGCGCGGCCATGATCGGCTGGTTCGGCACGGCCATGCTCTGCTACGTCACGCCCAAGGAGCATCTGGGCCTGCCCGACCGTCAGGACGTCAAGGACGGCGTCATCACCTACAAGATCGCCGCCCACGCCGCCGACCTCGCGAAGGGCCACCCGGCCGCCCGCCTGCACGACGACGCCCTGTCGCGCGCGCGGTTCGAGTTCCGCTGGGAAGACCAGTTCAACCTCGGCCTCGACCCCGAAACCGCCCGCAAATACCACGACGCCACCCTGCCCAAGGAGGCCCATAAGACCGCGCACTTCTGTTCGATGTGCGGGCCGAAATTCTGCTCGATGAAGATCAGCCAGGATATCCGGAGGGATGCGGCGGCGCAGAATGATGCGGGGGGTTCGCTGGCGGATGAGGCCGAGAAGGGGATGGCCGAGATGTCGGCGAAGTTCCGGGCGGGGGGGAGTGTGGTGGAGGTGAAGGTGTGAGGGCCATTGTCACCCTCCATCAATTCTCGAGCGAACTAAAAAGGAATGTATGCGTCCGCTATCTCTAGCAAAGTCGCTCGATTAGGACGGCTTGAATGATTTATGGCATCTCTAATTCTGTCTATCATTCTAAAATCTTGAGACAACAAATCTAGGCATTCTTTGAATGTCTTCTCGTTGTAGGCTTTAGTGCTTGCTCGATTGTTAATGAAATTTTCCATAAGATCTCTCGCGTCTCTCTCTTTTGAGACAGGTGATGAGATTCTGATATTTTGGGAGTTTTGATGCTCGAGAAGCTCTACCCGCTCTAATAATTGAGATACCAGCTGATCCTTGGGGTCACCACTCTTGTTAATTTGTATTGTTCCAAGAGCCTGGGTGAAGGGATTTGATACCTCATATCCATCTTCTATTACGTGCTCAATTTCGCTGCTAATCTTCAGGCACAGATCGTTCATCGAAGAATAGTCCGACAAATCGTAAAAATGCGTCAAATGCGGAGCAGTGTCGAAAGGGAGTTTAGTGTCGAGTTGAGCGATATGTATTATGGGTTTTCGCAGAGAATGCCGGACTCCCATCTCATACAACACATTCGGATTCAGACCCGTCATATCGGCTACGCACACGTCAGCTTCAGATAGCGCGCGGAATATATTTGTACCGATCATTGACGAGCCGATCATTAGGTCCGCTCGGTCTGCACGTAGGTTGCTGGCCTCGGCGGCTGGCTTAATCACATAGTGAAATGCCCAGTCGGCTCTCTGCCTCTCCTGAGTGCCTGTTTCGCCGATCGGCGTGATGAAGAAGCATGTCTTCGTCGGCTCACCTTGTAGAGATTTGGCCATTTTATCGTCCATTGATCTGCCGTGCTTTGATGGCAGGGCGATATCGAAGCCACAACCCTTGCTGGTCCGAACGGGGCCGGGAAGGCCCCCTTTCATCAACCGCTTCCTGCGTCAGCGGGCGGAGGCGTTCCGGTTCGTGAACCCGACGCACGAAAGGGTGAGGGTCTGGCCTTCGCCAGAAAGCGCGACTCCCGCTACGCTATTTCGAGATAGGTTGGAATCTCGATGGTTCATAGAATCGTAGCCGAGCTTCGTCGGTCAATCGACCACGATGTTGACGTCACAGACCGCGAGTCCATCACGGTCTGGCTAATGCGCATGTCGGGCGGGTACAAACTCGAGCTTTATCATCCGCGCACGGGAAAGATCGCCTACGAAGGAATCGGCTTTCAAGGTTCTCCCGAGTTGGTTTTCGATCAGTACGTGTCACACGTAGTCGAAGATTTGGTCGAACATCACGTCCGCTACACAGAAGCAAATCTTTCGGCCGTGCCGATAGCTCAGCGCGAGCGGGCAGCTCTTGAGATGGAGTCCGCCATACTCGGGGCGCGTGCAAAGCTCCGAAATCGAGCTGCTGATATCAAGGGAAGATTGCTTGGAGACGGTTTCACTCGGCCGGTGCCAGTGCCATTGCGGAGCGCTCTGGAACCGATCGACGTGCATGGAAGGGTCCACGGAGCGCTGACGGAGCTAAAGGAACGCGATAGGGCGGATCGGCCGCTTTTTGGGTGGCTCGAACGGTTCGCTAAATCCAATCCTGCACTTTCCAACCTGATGAGTTTTCTCATTGGAACTGTGGTGGCCGTGATCGGCATGTGGCTCGGAAGGCAATAGTCCGCTCCTCGCCGGTCCGAACGGGGCCGGGAAGCCCCCCTTCATCAACCGCTTCCTGCGTCAGCGGGCGGAGGCGTTCCGGTGCGTGACCCCGGACGCGGTCTCCCTCTCCCGGCGGGAGAGGGCTTGAGCGCCTGGGAGCGCCAGCGATCAGACTTGCGCGAAAGGGTGAGGGGTTGGCGGGTCCGTCGGCGTCAGCCGTCGCGCCGGACGGCGACCCAATTTCAGGCAGTAGCCCCTCACCCTTTCGGCTTGCGGCGCGCTTCGCTTGCCGAGCCTCAAGCCCTCTCCCGCCGGGAGAGGGTGCGGGATGCGTCAGCGGGTGGAGGCGTTCCGGTTCGTGACCCCGGACGCGGTCTCCCTCTCCCGGCGGGTGGAGGAGGATCGCATGCGATCCGACGACGGGCTTGAGCGCCTGAGAGCGCCAGCGATCAGGCTTGCGCAAAAGGGTGAGGGGTTGGCGGGTCAGTCGGCGTGAGCCGTCGCACGGGCACGGCTTGCGCCGACTTCAACGGATGCCCCTCACCCTTTCGGCTTGCGGCTCGCTTCGCTTGCCGAGCCTCAAGCCCTCTCCCGCCGGGAGAGGGTGCGGGATGCGTCAGCCGGCGGAGGCGTTCCGGTTCGTGACCCCGGACGCGGTCTCCCTCTCCCGGCGGGTGGAGGAGGATCGCATGCGATCCGACGACGGGATTGAGCGCCTGAGAGCGTCAGCGATCAGGATTGCGCGAAAGGGTGAGGGGCTGGCGGATCCGTCGGCGTCAGCCGTCGCGCCGGACGGCGACCCAATTTCAGGCAGTAGCCCCTCACCCTTTCAGCTGGCGGCGCGCTTCGCTTGCCGAGCCTCAAGCCCTCTCCCGCCGGGAGAGGGTCGCCGTTGATCCTCCCTCTCCCGAAAGGAGAGGGGTAGGGATTGAGAGGGTCACAACAAACCCAACACCCTCGCCCTGTCCCGGATCGCGTCGTCGATGCGCCATGGTTCGCCAAGCGCCGTCTCATTCGTGAAGCGCACGACCGTCCAGCCCAGCGCCTCGATCTCGGTCTGGCGGACGTCATCACGCAATACGACATCGTCGCGCTCGTGGACGCCGCCGTCGATCTCGATCACCAGGCGCAAGGCCACGCAGGCGAAGTCCACCGTAAAGCGGCCGATGTCGTGCTGGCGCCGGACCTTGATTCCCTCGACCGCACCGCCCCTCAGCCGCGACCAGACGCGCTGTTCGGCCAGGCCGGCGGATTGGCGGAGAGCAGGGGCTCGGGACATGACCGGAGATTGCACGGCATGCCCGTTGCGGGAAAAGCGTAAACTAACTTCTTCCCTTCTCCCTGCGGGAGAAGGTGGCTCGCGGAGCGAGACGGATGAGGGGTTGGCCCGTCCGTCGGCGCAAGCCGCTGCACCGACGAAGACACGGCTCACGCCGACTTCAAACGCCAGCCCCTCACCCTTTCGCCTTGCCGATCGCTACGCTCCCGGAGGCTCAAGCCCTCTCCCGCCGGGAGAGGGAGGGGCCCATACCCATCAACGGATCGTCCGAATCCGCCTTTGAAATCAACGCCCGGCTCTAACGAGAGTCCTTTTACCCATCACCCCTGCAAACGGCCTCATACTGGTCTCGTTTGCACGGAGGAGGACGGACGATGGAGGGTCGACACAGGGCGGTGACGGTCCGGACGCTGCGGACGCTTCGACCGCTTCGGACGGTGTTTTGCCGTCCGCCTTCCCCGCCCGCCGCCGACCTCTGAAACCCGAACTGACTTGACGCAGGGGTCCTCGATCCGCGATCCCCAAGCCAGAGCCCGGAGCCCCATCATGCCGATCGACCGCGTTTCCGTCCTGAAAGCCCTCGAAGCCCAGGGCGTCTGCCCGGTCTTCTACAATCCCGACCCCGAGGTGGCGCTGAACGTGATCCGGGCCTGTGCGCGCGGCGGGGCGCCGGTGATCGAGTTCACCAACCGGGGCGACTTCGCCGTCGACCTGTTCGCCGAGATCGCGAAAGAGCTGGCCCGCACCGATCCAGACATCATCCTGGGCATCGGCTCGGTGCTCGATGCGGGGACGGCGGCGATGTATCTGAACCGGGCGGCGCGGTTCGTGGTCTCGCCGGCGCTGGTGCCCGAGGTGGCCACGGTCTGTAACCGGCGGATGGTGGCTTACTTCCCCGGCTGCGGCTCGGTGCGCGACATCACCGAGGCCCACGCCCTCGGCTGCGACATCATCAAACTGTTCCCGGGTGCCAGCGTCGGCGGGCCGGACTTCGTCAAGGCGGTCCTGGGGCCCATGCCCTGGACGAAGATCATGCCGACCGGCGGCGTCGACCCCGACGCCGCCTCCATCGCCAAATGGTTCGGCGCCGGGATCGTGGCGGCGGGCATGGGCTCGAAGCTCGTCACCGACGCGGCGGTCAAGGCGGGCGACTGGGCCGGGATCGAGACCTCGGTCCGGGGCGCCGTGGATGCAGTGGCGGCGTTCCGGGCGGGTCGGTAATCCTTCTCCCTCCCCCTCGGGGGAGGGTGGCCGAGCGAAGCGAGGTCGGGTGGGGCCGGCAAGGCGAAACGACCCAAGATCGCCGCCTTGTCGCCTGGCCGCCCCCACCCCGCCGATGCTTCGCATCGCCGACCCTCCCCCAAGTGGGAGGGAGAGGCTTTTAGCTCAGCACCACGATGGCCACGCGCCGGTTCTGGGCGCGACCCTCGGCGGTGGTGTTGTCGGCGACCGGCGCCTCCTCGCCATAGGAGATGGTCGCCATCCGGTTCAGGGCGATGCCCTGACGGCTCAGCGAGCGACGCACAGCCTCGGCCCGGGCGGCGCCCAGCTCGTCGTTATAGGCCTCGGGTCCGGCGGCGTCGGTATGGCCCTGGATCTCCAGGTAGACGTTGACATTCTCGGCCTTCAGTCGGGTCGCCAGCTCGGTCAGACGGGCCTCGGCCTCGGGCGACAGGGCGTCGCGGTCGGACGGGAATTTGACGGAGTCATCCGACAGGACGACCTCGTACATGAACTTGCCCTCGGCCAGCTGCTGGGCCGCAGTGGCGCGCTGCAGGGCGTCGTTGGCGGTGCCCGCGACCTCGGTCACCCGGGCGTCGGTGGCGTCGACACGGGTGTCGACCACGGCGACCTCCTCACGCACGAAGCCGCGCGTGGCGACACAGCCGCTGAGGATCAGGCCGGCGGCGAGGACGACGCCGGTCATCAGGACGGGGCGCAGGTTGGCGCGGGGGAATGCGAGGGTCATCGAAGCGAGGGGGGACTGGATCAAGGCGATCTCCTGAGGGGCCGGTGCGCCACTTCCGAACGTCGCGCAGTTGTGATCAGGGTGGCGCCGAAAGGCCCAGGCATGACCGGCATGCGGCATGATTCCGGCACCTTGGCCGTAAGGATTGGGGCGAGGGCCGGCCGCGGGGCGGTCACGATCCTGACGCGGGCGGGTGGTCTCTGGGGGCCTGTCCGACGCCCCCGCGTCGCCTCCGCAGGCCTGCCTGTTGCCTCCAAGCCCCGAAAGCCAAACGCGAAAACCCGCCTCGGAAACCGCGGCAACGTGGAGGTCCCGACGGGCCTGGCTGCCTGGGGCAGCAGTCAGCGCGGCGCTCCACATCGGCCTTCTGCTGGCCTTCCTGACCGTCGCCCCGAGCCCGAAGATTTTTTCCGTAGAGCCGCCGCCCGAACCGATCATCGTCTCCCTGATCGCTCCCCCGCCGCCCCTGGCCGTCGCGGAACCCGACCCGCCGCCCGGCCCCGCCGAGCCGTCCCGGGCCGCCGAACCGCCCGCCCCCGCCACCCTCGCGCCGACCCCGCCGAGGCCCCGGCCGCCCGCCGCCCCGCGCACACCGCACCCGGCTCCGCCCGAGGTCGAGCCCCTGTCTGTCGCCACCGCCCCGCCGGGCCCGGCGCCCGCCCCTCCCCCCGCCGGCCTCACCGAGGCCCAGCTCGCCGGAGCGGCCACGGCTGGGTCGGGCTCGGTCGGCGGAGGGTCTGGCGAGGCCGGAGGCGGGGGCGGCTCGGGGACCGGAGCGGGCCGCTGCGACATGATCCAGCGGGTGCAGGACGCCCTGCGCGACAACCCCGGCGTGGTCGTCGCCGTCGGCCGCGCCCATCACGCCCTGCCCGCCTCCCGGCGCGCCCTGCTGGTCTGGGACGGCGACTGGGTGATGAACCCGGGCGAGGAAGGCCGCGGCCTCGCGGGCCTGCGTCAGGCCATCGCGGTGGCCATCGCCTTCGCCCCGCGCGAATGCCGCCGCCAGTCGATGCGCGGTCTGGTCCTGCTGACCCTCGCCGACGGCGCCGATGCGCCGCGTCTCGCCCTGGGTCAGGGTCAGTGGCGCTGGTCGGACCTCACCGGCGCGCGCTGAGCGGCGCGGTCTCCGGCGCCTGGAAGAAGACCGGCAGCACCACCAAAGCCACGACCGCAATCATCGCCCCAGGAACCCAGTTCGCCCCCGTCACTTCGATCAGCCACTGCGCCAGCCAAGGGGTAAAGCCTCCAAACACAGCCGTCGCCGAGGTCGCCCCGAGCGCCAGCCCCGTCAGACGACCCTCGCCCGGGAACTGCTCCGCCGTCGCCACCGCCCCGACCGCGCTCACCCCGCCCGCGACGCAGGCCAGAACCACCGCGCCCAGCAGCGCCCCGTTCTGTCCGCCCACAGCCATCAGCGAGAACATGGCGGCGGGCATGGCGGCGGCGCACAGGGCCAGGGCGATCAGCACCGGCTTCCTGCCCCAGCGGTCCGACAGCATCCCGGTCAGGGGCGTGATCAGGATCACCACCACCGCCGCGATCGTCGCCAGCCACAGCGACACGGTCTCGCTCAACCCGCCCGTCGAGGTCAGGAAGACCGGCACATAGGTGATGCCGACATAGTAGGTGATCGACCCCAGGGCCGAGATGGCGAAGGCGCGCGCAATCCCCTACCGGTGATACCTCAGGGTGTGCAGTACGGGACTGGCCGGCACGGTCCCTGCCTTCTTCTGCCGCTCGAAGTCCGGCGATTCCTGCATCGTCGAACGGGCCAGCCAGACGCTCCCGGCCAGCAGCGCCCCGACCACAAACGGGATACGCCAGCCCCAGCTGTCCAGGTCCGCCGGGCTCAGCAGGTGCGCGGTGACCGCGCACACCCCCACCGCCAGCAGCGCCCCGATCTCGCTCGCCGCCGAGGCCGAGGATGCGATCAGCCCGCGCCGGTGACGCGGCGCGCCTTCCAGCAGGTAGGCGACCACGCCCGTATATTCCCCGCCGACCGAAAACCCCATGACGCAACGGACCAGCAGCAGGGCGACGCCCGCCGCCGGTCCGATCAGGCTGTAGGTCGGCAGGGCGGCCGTGACGATCATCGCCGCCGTCATCAGGGCGACCGACAGCAGCATCGTATGACGCCGCCCGAACCGGTCGCCGATATGGCCGAACACCACCGCTCCTATCGGCCGCATCAGATAGGCCACGGCGAACCCGCCGAGCGTGATCAGGAGCGACGCCTCCCCGCCGCCGAAGAAGACCCGCGACAGGACGGTGGCCAGATAGAGATAGAGGGTGAAGTCATACCATTCGACCACGGTCGAAAAGGCCGCGATGGCCATCGATCGCCTGGTCATGGGCTGGTGGTCGAGATGGTCCGTGTCCGTCATCCGCAGCCCCCGGTGCTCACGAACCACCGTGGCCCGGACTTGCCGGAATTGAAACCGGGCGCGGCCGTGTCCAGCCGCGCCCGGTCATCTCACGCCGACCTCAAACCAGGTCGAAACGGTCCGCGTTCATCACCTTGGTCCAGGCCGCCACGAAGTCTTCCACCAACTTCCCGGCGTTGTCCGACTGGGCATAGACCTCGGCCAGGGCGCGCAGCTGGGAGTTCGACCCGAACACCAGATCGACCCGGGTCGCCGTCCACTTCGGTTGGCCGGTCGCACGGTCGCGGCCCTCGAACTGGATCTCCTCGTCCGAGGTCGCGGTCCACACCGTGCCCATGTCCAGCAGGTTGACGAAGACGTCGTTGGTCAGCTGTCCGGGGCGGCTGGTGAAGACCCCATGCTGCACGCCGTCGGTGTTGGCGTTCAACGCGCGAAGCCCACCCCACAGCACCGTCATCTCGGGCGCCGTCAGGGTCAGCAGCTGCGCCCGGTCGATCATCATCTCCTCGGCCGTCAGGCTGAACTGGCCCCGCTGATAGTTGCGGAAGGCGTCGGCCTCCGGCTCCAGCACCGAGAAGGACTCGATGTCGGTCTGGGCCTGGGAGGCGTCGGCGCGGCCGAGGATGAAGGGAACCTCGACATCATGGCCGGCCGCCCTGGCAGCCTGCTGCACCCCGACCGAGCCGGCCAGCACGATCAGGTCAGCCAGGGACACCGTCTTGGCGCCGGCGTTGAAGTCGCGCTGGATTCCTTCCAGCACGCCCAGGACCTTCGACAGCTGGGCCGGCTGGTTGACCGGCCAGTTGCGTTGCGGCTCCAGCCGGATGCGCGCGCCGTTGGCGCCGCCCCGCTTGTCCGATCCGCGGAAGGTCGAGGCCGAGGCCCAGGCCGTGGCCACCAGTTCGGTCGCGCTGAGGCCGGACGACAGGATCCGGTCCTTCAGCGCCCCGACATCCGCGGCATCGATCAGCGGCCCAACGACCGCCGGGATAGGATCCTGCCACAGCAGTTCCTCCTGCGGCACCAGCGGGCCGAGGTAGCGTTCCTTCGGCCCCATGTCGCGGTGGGTCAGTTTGAACCAGGCGCGGGCGAAGGCTTCGGTCAGCAGGGCCGGGTTGTCGTGGAAACGCCTGGAGATCGGCGCATAGATCGGGTCCTTGATCAGGGCCAGGTCGGTGGTCAGCATCATCGGCTTGACCCGCTTGCCGGCCTCGTGCGCGTCGGGCGCCAGGTCGGCGTCGTCGATGTGCTTCGGCGTCCATTGATAGGCGCCGGCCGGGCTCTTGGTCAGCTCCCAGTCATACTTGAACAGCAGGTCGAAATAGCCGTTGTCCCAGGTCGTCGGGTGGGCCGTCCAGGCCCCCTCGAGGCCTGAGGTGATGGCGTGCTTGCCCTTGCCGCTCTCCCAGGAATTCCGCCAGCCGAAGCCCTGTTCCAGGATGCCGGCGCCCTCGGGTTCGACCCCGACATGCTTGGCGTCGCCGGCGCCATGCGCCTTGCCGAAGGTGTGACCGCCGGCGATCAGCGCGACCGTCTCCTCGTCGTTCATGGCCATGCGGGCGAAGGTCTCGCGGATGTCCATGGCCGAGGCCAGCGGATCCGGCTTGCCGTTCGGACCTTCCGGGTTGACGTAGATCAGCCCCATCTGGACGGCGGCCAGCGGCTCATCCAGTTGGCGTTCGCCCTGATAGCGGTCGTCGGCCAGCCAGGTGTCCTCGGCGCCCCAGTGGATGTCCTCCGACGGCTCCCAGACGTCCTCGCGGCCGAAGCCGAAGCCGAAGGTCTTGAAGCCCATCGTCTCCATGCCGACGTCGGCGGACAGGATCATCAGGTCGGCCCAGCTGACCCGGTTGCCGTATTTCTGCTTGATCGGCCACAGGAGGCGGCGCGCCTTGTCGAGGTTGCCGTTGTCCGGCCAGGAATTCAGCGGCGCAAACCGCTGCGTCCCGGACCCCGATCCGCCGCGACCGTCGCCGGTGCGATAGGTCCCGGCCGAGTGCCAGGCCATGCGGACGAAGAACGGCCCATAGTGGCCATAGTCAGCGGGCCACCAGTCCTGGCTGTCGGTCTGGAGGGCCCGCAGGTCGGCCTTCAGCGCCTCGATGTCCAGCTTCGCGAACTCATCCCGGTATTTGAACGTCGGCGCGAACGGGCTGGTCAGCGACGAGTGCTGGGACAGGATCTTCAGGTTCAGCTGGTTCGGCCACCAGTCGCGGTTCGAGCGTCCGCCGAAGCTGGTGTGGAACTGCACGCCATGGCGCAGCGGGCATTGGGTCGTGGGCTCGACGAGGTCGCTTCCGTCCATGGGCATGGTTCTTCTCCGATCGGGTCCGAGTTGGGATCCAATGGGTAACAGACCCGGGGCGGAAACCTAAGTCGATTAAACTAATGATCAGGATCGAGGTAGCTTATGGAGAGAAAAAGGGCGGCGGGATCGCTCCCGCCGCCCTCTGCCTTCAAGGATCGAGGCGCTTACGCCGCGAGCCGCTGCAGCACGCCCGACAGCGCCGTCATCCGCGCCTTGGTCGCCGCGCTGGCGTCTTCGGGCGCCGTCGCGAGAGCGGTCGCCAGCTCACCCGCAGCGGCCTTGTCGGCCGAGCCCGAACGCCAGCCGGCGATGACCGCACGCACCCGCGCCTCGACGCCGTCCTCGATCGCATCGGTGCGCGCGAGTTGATCGACGTAGGAGGCCGCGACGTCGGGGCTGTCGACCCACTCGATCTTCGTCTGGGTCTGCGGGTTGATCTCGACGCTCATGATGGCCTCGGCCGCCGCGATCTCGGCCGCCGACAGATCATCGCTGGGAAGCAGTTTGAGCACATCCAGACCACGCGCGATCTCACTGGAGTAGATCCGGCCGTTGAGCCAGTAGGCCGACCACGACCCGCCGACGTACAGCCGTTCGGCGCTCAGCGGACCCCGGTCGAAGAAGGCGATCTCGACCGGCTTCATCGCATCGGTGAAGTCCATGATCGAGATGCCGCCCTGGTACCAGGACTGGACCATGAGGTCGCGGCCAGGGACCGGGATAATGTTGCCGTTGTGGGCCACGCAGTTCTCGGTCGCGCCCTGCGCCGACGGCAGCTTGTGGAAGCTGCGGCCGGTCAGGGTCCGGTCGGCGATCGTGGCGATCATATTGGCGCCCCAGGTCGCCGGATCCTCGGCCGTGCAACGCGCGCCGATGCCGCCGCCCCACTCGTCGGTGAAGACCACCTTGTCGCCGGCGTTGTTGAAGGTCGCCGAGTGCCAGTAGGCCATGTCGGGATCGAAGATGTCCGACGTCCGCGCCGGGTTCTCCGGGTCCGAAATGTCCAGCAGGATGCCGTTGCCGCTGCACGCGCCGCCCGCCAGGCCGATCTCCGGATAGACGGTGATGTCGTGGCACTGGTTGGTCTGGGCGGTGTTCTGGCTGGCGATGCCGGCGCGACCGCCGCGCCACAGGCCGGCGACGCGACCCGTCGTGCTGTCGGCGAAGATGCGCGGACGGTTCACCAGGGCGGCGTTCTCCGGATGGTCCAGCGGCACCTTGATCACGTCGATCGAGAACAGCGCCGTCTCGGGGTTCGTATCCGGCTGGCCGTCCGTGCAGATGTCCAGCTCGCCCGCCTTGCGCACGCTCGATGTGCCCTGGCCGTACACGTACAGCACATTGGGATCCGTCGGGTGCGGCAACAGGGTGTGGGTGTGCGAGCCGCGGCAGGTCTGGACCGCCGCGATCTGGCGCGGGGCGTTGAGGTCCGAGATGTCGAAGATGCGCACGCCGCGGAAGCGTTCGGCGCTGACCTCGCCCTCGTTGCCGCCGCCGCTGCAGTCCAGCCGCCCGCGGTTCTCCTCGACCGACATGAACAGCAGGTCGCCGTGCACCGACACATCGCCCTGGCCGCCGGGGCAGACCACCGACATCACCAGCCGGGGTGCGCCGTTCGACACGTCATAGGCGTTGAAGCCGTTGAAATTGCCGACGAACAACCGGCCGTTCGACATCGCCATGTCCGAGTTCGCCATGCCCAGGACGCTGAAGGCGTTGTTGCCCTCGGCCGCGGCCCGCATGGCGGCGCGCTCCTCGTCGGTCTTCGGCGGCGAGAACAGGGTCTCCGATGTTCCGAAGCCCGGCGCGTGCGGCGTGTGGCTTTCCAGCGCCATGCCGAGCGCCGCCTGTCCGGCGTCGTCGTATCCGGCCGACAGGCTCGAGCGCACGTCGGCGGTGATGACCTGAAGCTCGCCCGGTCCCGACGATTGCTGCGCCGCCGCGGCGGCGGCCCCCAGCAGAACGCCCAGGGCGGCGACGGTGGAAAGCATTGTCTTGCGCAGGATCATGGACATCTCTCGGGTCAGGAGTTCGGGGTTCAAAGGTCGGACAGCAGGGACTGCATGCGCAGGATCTCCGCCTGCTGGTCGGCGACGACGGCGGCGGCGAAGTCGGACAGCATCGTATCGTTCGCCGCGTCGGGCCGGGTCATCAGGTCGTCGACCATGCCGAGCGCGCCCTGATGGTGCTGGATCATGCCGGTCAGGAACAGCCGGTCGAACGCGGTCCCCCGCGCTTCGGCCAGGGTCCGCATCTGGCGCGGCGTCAGCATGCCGGCCATCGGCGCGACGTCGTCCGGATCCGGCGCGGCGGCCGCGGGGTTCATATGGGCCGAGTGATCCATGCCGCCGTGACCGGCGTGCATCCCGGCCATGTCGGTCATGGCCTCGGCCTGCCCCCGCTCGGCCAGCCAGCCGCGCATCAGCGCGATCTCGGCCTCCTGGCTCAGGGCGATGCGGCGGCCCATCAGGCCCACCGTCGGACCGGTCCCGTGCGTCTGCAGCAGTTCGACCATCTCCACCGCCTGGGCGTGGTGGACGATCATATGCTGCATGAAGCGGACGTCGTCCGCGGTGAAGGTCGTGCGCCCCAGGGCCCGCGCCGCCTCGGGCGTGACGATCCGCGAGGCCTGTCCCGGCGCGCCCGGCTGGAAGATCGGCACGGACGGGGCTGGCATGGCCTGGGCCGGCACGGGCCGGGCGGAGACCGGAGCTGCCGCCAGGGAGATCGCCAGCGCCAGAAGAATGCCAAACTCACCGCGCACGCTACACCACTCCCGCGCCGCACGTTTCGGCCACAATCCAGACTAGGCGCTGGCCGCGCCAAAGGGCAAGCCGCTTGCCGACATCGTCACGGCCAACGGTCGCCGCTCCCGTCATCCGGCCTCCGACCACCCCTCCCGTTCGATCTCGCGCAGGCGTTCGGCGTCGCGATCCTCCGCCTCCAGCCGCTCCAGCACATAGGCCAGCGCCGCCTCGTCCTGCGGCGACGGCCTGTTCCCGGCCCAGTCATCGGCCCCCGCCGCGCCCAGCCTCGCATAGGCTTCCGCCAGCCCGGCCAGAGCCTTGGCCTCGATCCACAGCCGTGACTTCATCGCCCGCCCGGACGCCAGCGTCGCCAGCCGCGCCAGGGCGATCGCGCTGGTTGCGTCGGGGTCGTCGTCCGGCGGCGGGGCGAACAGGGTGGTCAGGGCCGGCTCGACCGTCTCCCCCCGGGGCCCCAGCTTCGCGTCCCGCGCCTTCGCCGCCAGCGTCACCGACCTGGCGTGCGCCCGCGCCCGTTGGTCGCCGCAGTCCCGCTTGGTCATCTTCGCCGCGCTGACGTGGCGATAGACGGAGTTGGGAGCCACCTTCCACTTCGCGCCCAGTTGTTTCGCCGTGGCGCCGTTGGCGTACTCCTCGACGATCAGGGCCCAGGTCTCGTCCGAGAGCCGGAAATAGGTCGCAGGGGCTTCAGGAGGAGCTTTGGCCATGCCGACAGTGTGCGGCCGCCGGGAGGGCCTGCGCGGATAAAGGCTCTAAATAATCCCGGACCTTGATCCGTAAGGCGAAATCGGACGATCCGTTGATGGGTATGGCCGTCATTAGGCGCTGAAAAGGCGAGAGCGCGGATCGGTTCTGGAGTGAGCATATGCTGGCTGCTAGGCCCGCAGCGTGAAACCCCTCAACGCCCGAACCTCCGCTGCCATGGCCAAGGTCAAGCAAGCGAAGACCACTCCCGAAGAACGGGTGGCGTCAGCCCTTTGCCGGATGGGACTGTCCTATCGGCGCAACGTCAAATCCCTGCCGGGCAAGCCCGACTTCGCAAATCGATCAAAGGGCTGGGCCGTCCAGGTGCACGGGTGCTTTTGGCACCAGCACGACTGCAATCGAGGCACGATGCCGAGCCACAATCGCGACGAATGGCTCGCCAAGTTTGCGCGCAACAAAGAACGCGACCGAAGGGTAGACTCACAGCTCCAGGCACTTGGATTGAGGGTGGTGACCGTCTGGGAGTGTGAGACCAAGGACCCGGTTCAACTGAAAAACGCCCTTTCCTCCTACCTACAGTAGGTAACAGGCATTTCACCCCCAACCAGTAGATGGCATGCTGTTGACAGGGGATTTTTGTTCGCGTTTTGTTTACGCGACACCGACCGCTCACGAGAAGACCGATGACTCTACGTGTAATCGACCTGTTCAGCGGTGCCGGCGGCATGAGCCTGGGCTTCTGCGACAAAAACCTCTGCGGCGGCTTCAAGACGGTTCTTGCGCTCGACAACGACGCCGCCGCTGTCAAAACACACGAGTTGAATTTCCCGGGTCGCGCGGTTCAAGCGAACATCGAAGAGTGGCTACTTCACAACGAGGTGCCGCAGGCCGACGTCGTCATCGGCGGTCCGCCTTGCCAAGGCTTCAGCCTTCTCAACAAGAAGCGGGACGGCGACGCGCGACGTGCTCTTTGGGAGCCCTTCATCGAAATCGCCGAGCGTTCAGGCGCGCGCGTCTTCGTCATGGAGAACGTCGCCGAACTATATCGCTCGCCTGAGCGGCTATTGATCGAGGCCAAGGCCAAACAGCACGGCTTCCAGACCCAGGCCGCGATCGTCAACGCTGCCGACTTCGGCGCGCCTCAGACGCGCAAGCGCACGATCATCCTCGGTTGGCGCCAGGCTTTCAACCTGCCGAGCTTCCCGCCCCTGCCGTCGCACGCCGATCCGAAATTGAAATCCAACCTTCCTCGGTGGCGAACGGTTCGCGACGTCATCGCCGACCTGCCTGCTGCGACCATCGGCACCGAAATCGGCTCGAAGCGGACGCTGAACCTCCACTTCGGGCGCACGCCGACAGAGAAGAGCCTTCAGCGATACGCAGCCGTGCCGCCCGGCGGAAACCGGTTCGACCTACTCGCCAACCGTCCGGATATCACGCCGGACTGCTGGGTGCGCAAGACCAGCGGCGGCACGGACCTTTTTGGGCGCCTGTGGTGGGACCGACCGTCTGTCACCATCCGCACTGAGTTCTACAAACCCGAAAAGGGGCGTTATCTGCACCCGGAAGCCAACCGCCCAATTAGTCACCGCGAAGCCGCCCGGCTCATGGGCTTCCCTGACGACTTCAAATTTTATGGAACGAAGGTTCAGGTCGCGCGCCAGATCGGCAATGCCGTGCCGCCACACTTGGCGGGGGCGCTGGCCAAGGTCGTTTCAGCCATCTTGGTTGAACAGTCCCTGGCCGCCTAAAGACGACCCTACTCGCCGAATTTTCGGCTACACCCGATGGAATGAGCAAGCTCACTCCGTCAGCGGTCGGCCCAGACCACGTCGATTATGACGTCCTAAAGCTGATCGCCGATGCGATTGCTGTTGCGACGCGCAAACGGCCGCGAGAGGCGTTTTCTCTTCTGACGCTTGAAGCGATTGAGTTCGTCCTCGATCCAGTAAGGACGGGAAGAACGACTCTGTCCGAGCTCGACAACGTCGAAAAGACGTTCATCGGCTTGAAGATCGAACACTTCCTCAGGGACATGCTCGATGCTCCGAAGGGCGTAAGAGACCTCGTTATCGCTGGCTATGACGTGGATGTAAAAAACACGGTCAGCACGCCCTGGGCTTGGATGATCCCACCGGAAACCTTCCGAAACGAAGAGCCGGTTGTCCTGATTGCGGCAAATGAAACCGAACGTAAGGCTTGGATGGGCCTCATGATAGCTCGTGATAGCTATCTCGGAAAACCGAACAGAGACGGGAAAAGAGGCATCCTCACTCCCGCCTATGCCAATATTCTTTGGATCGCTCCAGATGACGTGACCCCCTGAAACTCCTCCAGGAATAGCTAGAGTCCGCCCCTCGAAAGGACGGACAGAATGAAGCGATCGAGATTTACGGAAGAGCAGATCATCGGGATCCTGCGCGAGCAGG
>NZ_JAFCTT010000006.1:0-201973 GCF_049896165.1 Brevundimonas sp. TWP3-1-2b1
CGCCGATACTGGTGGCGGGTGGTTTCGGTCCAGGCCATCGTGGTCTCCATCGAAGCTTCGCAACTCCGACAGAATCACAACGAACTGAAATCACCCAACTTCTTTTTCGTTCAGGCTCTAAAGCATCGAGCGTAGGCGCGCCCTCCGCTTTTTCTCTGCTGCTCCGTACGTTGGAGCCATGCTCGTAGCGTTGGCTGAATAACTCGAACAACTGTTCCGCCCCGATCGACGACAATAGTAAGTAGCCAAACTTGATCAGCTGGACCTGAAGACGGCGTCAACACTCTTCGTTCCCATACTTTGAGAGAAAAATGCCGCAAGACAAATTCCTCAGCGTCTCGACCACTGCATCCAGGACGGGGCTCTGGACCGCACTTGGCGTGATTGCGGCCCTGTTGTTTTTTCTGATCAGCGGCGTTGTCTCCTTTTCCAACGTCCAGATCATGAAGAGCGATAGCGCGAAGATCGCGCATACGCATGACGTCATCGTCGCTCTCGACACACTCCTCTCCACGATGCTGGACGCAGAGACGGGGCAGCGTGGTTTCCTTCTTACCGGCAACGAGGAATACCTTCAGCCGTACGATGATGCGGTCTCGGAGGTCGATTTGGCGCTCAGCGCTATTGCCGGGCTGACCCTCCAGCAGACTGAGCTGGGCAAGCTCAAAGCCCATGTCGAAGCCAGGCTCGCCGTGCTGAAGCGAACTCTGGATCTGCGTCGCACGGAGGGCGCCGCGGCCGCCCTGGCTGAGGTGAACACCGATCGCGGCAAGGTAGAGATGGATGCCATCCGGGCGCAGCTCGGCATCATGAGGCAGGAGGAAGTACGGCTGCGCGTGGCGAGCCTAGCGGAAATGCAGGTCGCGGCCCGCACGGCGATTGCCAGCGGCGTGTTTGCAGCGCTGCTAGGCATGATGCTGGCGCTGGTGTTGGGGGTTCTGATCCACAGGGCGGCCAGTGCTCGTCAGCGGCAGGCGTGGTTGCAGGCCGGACAAGTGGGCCTGAGCACGGCCATGCTCGGGGACAAAACCGTTCAGCATCTTGGCGAGAGCGTCCTGGACTTCCTCACCCCGTACCTCGGCGCCCAGGCGGGCGTGCTCTTTAAGGGCGAAGGCGACAATTTCGAGCGGGCCGCCCAACTGGGCGTCCCGGGGGACGCCGACATTCCCAAGAGCTTTGCAACGCGGGAAGGGCTCCTTGGGCGCGTCGCCGCCGACGGCCGGCCTCTCATCCTGCACGACGTCCCCGAAGGCTACCTGACCGTGGGCTCGGCATTCGGACGGGATAAGCCGCGCCATCTGGTCATCGCTCCGTTTAACGCCGATGGGGTGGTCAACGCAGTCATCGAGCTCGGCTTCCTGCACCCCGTAGACGAGCGCATCGAGGTGTTCCTGGAACAGGTCGCTGCGCCGGTGGGTGTAGCTCTTCGCTCGGCGCGCTACCGGACCGAGTTGCAGAACCTCCTCGAGGAGGCCCAGCGCCAGGCCGAGGAGCTACAGGTCCAGAGCGAGGAGCTGCGCGTCTCCAACGAGGAGCTGGAGGAGCAGGGCCGCGCCCTGAAGGAACATCAGGTCCGATTGGAACAGCAGCAGGTCGAGCTCGAACAGACCAACACCCAGCTCGAGGAACAGGCCCAGCAGCTCGAGGTCCAGCGCGACGACCTGGTCCGCACCGGCGCGACCGTGGAGCTGAAGGCGCGGGAGTTGGAGCAAGCCAGCCGCTACAAGTCGGACTTCCTGGCCAACATGTCCCATGAGTTGCGCACGCCGCTCAACTCGCTGTTGATCCTGTCCAAGCTGCTCGGCGACAATCCTCAGCGCAATCTCTCGGACGAACAGGTCCAGTTCGCCCGCACCATCCAGTCGTCGGGCAACGATCTGCTCAATCTCATCAACGACATCCTCGATCTGTCGAAGATCGAGGCCGGGCACATTGAGGTTCGGCTCGAGACCGTATCTTTGACGCGGCTTGCTGCGGACCTGCGACAGACCTTTGATCCAGTGGCGGGCGAGCGCGGCCTGAACTTCGCGATCGACATCGCTGATGGCGGCCCGCCCGCTATCACCACCGACCGCCAGCGGCTGGAGCAGATCCTCAAGAACCTACTCTCCAATGCCTTCAAGTTCACCAAAAAAGGAGGCGTAACTCTGCGTATCGCCCGGGCAGGCGACCGCCTCTCCCTCGCCGTGGCCGATACCGGCATTGGCGTCTCCTCCGTGCAGCACCAGGCCATCTTCGAGGCCTTCCGCCAGGCCGATGGCACCATCAACCGCAAATACGGCGGTACGGGGCTGGGTCTGTCGATCTCCCGGGAATTGGCGCGCCTGCTCGGCGGCTCCATCGCGCTCAAGAGTAAGCCGGGCAAGGGCTCGACCTTCACCGTCACCATCCCACTGGCTTACGATCCGTCCAACGTCGCCCTTCGGCCGGAGCCCGTGCCCCCGTCCGGTGCGGCCGGCCAGCCCGCGCCGCCCTCCCGGCCCGCCGCCCCGGCGTTCACCGCGGACGATGACCGCGAGCATCTGGAAAGCACTCGCCGCATCCTGCTGGTGGTGGAGGACGATCAGGCCTTCGCCGGCATCGTCCGCGACCTCGCTCGCGAGACGGGATTCCAGTGCCTGTTGGCAGGGACTGCTGAAGAGGCCCTGGATCTGGCCAAGCGCTACAAGCCCAGCGCCATCGTGCTGGATGTCGGCCTGCCGGATCAGTCGGGCCTTGCGGTGCTCGACCGCCTGAAGTGCGACGACGAGACCCGCCACATCCCTATCCACGTGGTCTCCGCCACCGACCACACCCAGACCGCTCTGTCCCTCGGCGCCGTCGGTTACCTGGTCAAGCCGGTCAGTCGCGAGGACCTGGCTGAGGTCCTCCAAACCCTGGAGGCTCAGCTCACCCGCACCGTGCGCCGGGTTCTGATCGTGGAGGACGACCCGGTGCAGCGCGACGCGGTGGGCAAGCTCTTGAGTTCCGGCGACGTGGAGACCGTGAGCGCCGGCACGGCCGCCGAATGCCTGCGCCTGCTGAAGAAGCAGACCTTCGACTGCATGGTCCTCGACCTCTCCCTGCCGGACGCATCGGGTTTTTCCCTGCTGGAGGCCCTGAGCAAGGAGGGCGACTACGCGTACCCGCCGGTCATCGTCTACACCGGCCGCGACCTCACAGCCAAGGACGAGCAGAATCTCCGCCGCTACTCGAGCTCCATCATCATCAAGAGCGCCAAGTCGCCCGAGCGCCTGCTGGACGAGGTCTCTCTCTTCCTGCACCAAGTGGTTTCCGAACTGCCCGCCGAACAGCAGAAGATGATCCACCAGGCCCGCAATCGCGACGCGGTACTGGAGGGCCGGCGGATCCTCATCGTCGAGGACGACGTCCGCAACGTCTATTCCTTGACCAACATTCTGGAACCGCGGGGCGCGATCGTGGAAATCGCCCGCAACGGCCAGGAAGCCCTGGACACCCTCGCGCAGCGGGCGAAAGATTCCAGGCCCGTCGACCTTGTCCTCATGGACGTGATGATGCCGGTCATGGACGGGATGGACGCCACCCGTCGGGTCCGCCTCGACCCACGCTGGGCCAAGCTGCCGATCATCATGCTGACCGCCAAGGCCATGCCGGACGACCAGGAGCGTTGCCTCGCGGCCGGCGCTAACGACTACATGGCTAAGCCCCTCGACGTGGACAAGCTGCTCTCCCTCGTGCGCGTGTGGATGCCGCGCTGGTGACAAAGGTGGGTGACGGCGTCGAGGACATCGAGATTCACCTCCTTCTGGAGGCGCTTTTCCGACGCTACCACTACGACTTCCGAAACTACGCGCGGGCGTCCATCAAACGGCGGCTGAAGCAGGCCTGCCCGCAACTCGGCTTCCACAGCTTCTCAGCCCTGCAGGACGCGGTGCTGCACGATCCAGCCATGGTCCCCCGCCTGCTTGACTACCTGACCGTTCAGGTCAGCGAGATGTTCCGTGATCCTAGTTACTTCCGCGCGATCCGCGAGCAGGTCGTGCCACATCTTCGAACCTATCCGTCTCTCAAGGTGTGGATCGCAGGGTGCAGCAGCGGCGAAGAACTGCATTCGTTCGCGATCCTGTTCCACGAAGAGGGACTTCTGGATCGCACGCTCTTCTACGCCACCGATATCAACCCGGGCGCGCTCGAGGCCGCCGCCAGTGGCGTCTATGCTCTGGACCGCATCAAGGTGTTCACCGAGAACCATCAGAAGTCAGGTGGCAAGTCGTCCCTCTCCAACTACTACACCACCGCCTACGGTCGCGCGGTGTTCGACAAAACCTTGCGCAGCCGCGTGGTCTTCTCCGATCACAGTCTGGTCACCGACGCGGTCTTCGCCGAGGTTCAGCTTATCTCTTGTCGCAACGTGCTGATCTATTTCGACCGATTTTTACAGGGCCGGGCGTTGGGCCTTTTCCGCGACTCCCTCGCCCGCAAGGGCTTCCTGGGCTTGGGCTCGAAGGAGAGCCTGCGCTTCTCCGACCACGCCGACGCCTTCACCGAGTTCGTCCGTGAGGAGAAGATTTACCGGCGGCGGGACCTATGAGCGGAGATCGGGCGAACGCCGTTGTCGTCGGCGCGTCGGCAGGGGCCATCCAGGCCCTGTCCTGCATTCTGCCGGCCTTGCCGGCCGACTATCCCATCCCCGTGCTGGTCGTGGTCCACATCCCGGCCGATGGCTCAGACCTGCTTGCGCCGTTGTTCCAGGCCAAGTGCCGGGTGGTGGTCAAAGAGGCTGAGGACAAGGAGCCGATCCTTCCGGGTTTCGTCTACTTCGGACCCTCCGACTATCACCTGCTGGTGGAGGCAGACCGCATCGTATCGCTTTCGGCGGACGAGCCGGTGCACTACTCGCGTCCCTCGATCGATGTGCTGTTCGAGAGTGCTGCGGACGCCTTTGGCGCCGGCCTGGTCGGCGTGATCCTGACGGGCGCGAACGAGGACGGCGCCGCAGGTCTGCGGGCAGTCGCCGCCGTGGGGGGCGTCACCGTGGTGGAGGACCCCGCGACCGCCTTCGCGCCGCCGATGCCGACCGCCGCGCTCGAAATCTGCGCGGAGGCGCGGCCCATGTCGTTAGACGCAATAGCCGCATACCTTGTTGGCTTGGGGACCTCGTGAGCAGCATGGATGAACCGATAAACTTCCTGATCGTCGATGACCTCGAGGAGAACCTTGTGTCGCTGGAAGCTCTGCTCCATCGCGACGGCCTTGCCTTCCTCAAGGCGCGCTCCGGCGAGGAAGCCCTGGAAATCCTGTTGAAGCATGACGTGGCCTTGGCCCTGCTCGACGTGCAGATGCCCGGGATTGACGGATTCCAGTTGGCGGAGTTCATGCGCGGAAACGAACGCGCGCGGCACATCCCGATCATTTTCCTCACGGCCGGGACCGCGGATACCAAGCGCCGCTTCCGCGGCTACGAGGCCGGGGCGGTCGATTTCATTCATAAGCCGATCGAGGTGGATATCCTTCGCGGCAAGGCCGACGTCTTCTTCGACCTCCACCAACAGCGCCGTCAAATCCAGGTCCAGCGGGACGCTCTCGAGGCCAGTACGAAGGCCCTCGCTGACGCTGCGAACCACCTTGAAGAACAGGTCCGGGAGCGAACGGCGGAGCTCAACGCCGCGAACGCTGCTTTGAAAGGGGAGCTGGAGACCCGCGAAGCGGCTGAGGCCCAGGTCCGGCAGATGCAGAAAATGGAAAGCATCGGTCAGCTGACCGGCGGCATCGCACACGATTTCAACAACATGCTGTCGATCGTGATCGGCTCGCTCGACATCGCCAAGCGCCGCCTCGACACCGACCGGGCCAGAGCCCTTGTCTGTATCGACAACGCCCTGGACGGCGCCCACCGCGCCGCCACCCTCACCGCGCGCCTACTCGCCTTCTCCCGCCAGCAGCCGCTCGCGCCGCGCGCGTTGGACGTCAACAAGCTGGTGGACGGCATGTCGGATATGCTTCGCCACACTATTGGCGAACACCTGCGGGTGGAAACCGTGCTGGCGAGCGGCCTCTGGCGCGCCTTCGTCGATCCGGGCCAACTCGAGAACGCGATCTTGAACTTGGTGATTAATGCGCGCGACGCCCTGCCGAATGGCGGCCGTCTGACGGTGGAGACCTCGAACGCGCACCTCAATGACGCCTATGCGGTCGCCAATGCGGAGGCTGTCGCCGGCCAGTACGTCCTGATTTCGGTCACCGACTCCGGAACGGGGATTCCCGCTGACGTGATCGCACGGGTGTTCGACCCGTTCTTCACCACCAAGGGCGTCGGTAAGGGAACGGGGCTCGGGCTCTCCCAGGTCCATGGCTTCGTCAAGCAATCGGGCGGGAGCGTGAAAGTCTACTCCGAGCCCGGTCTCGGCACGACGGTGAAGCTATATCTTCCCCGCTACGTCGGTGCCGAAACCGGCCTCGACGGCGAGACACCCGCGCTCAGCGCAGAATCCGCCCGGGCCAAGGATGGCGAGGTTATTCTCGTGGTCGAGGATGACGAAAAGATCCGGTTCTTGTCGGTCGAGGCCCTGCGTGATTTCGGCTACACCGTTGTGCAGGCCGGCGACGCCTCCCAAGCCCTAGCAGTGCTCGCCGTGCAGTCACGCGTCGACCTGCTGTTCACCGACATCGTCATGCCCGACGTGAATGGTCGCCAACTCGCCGACAAGGCGCGCGAGTCACGTCCGGACCTGAAGGTGCTCTACACGAGCGGCTTCACGAAGAACGCCGTGGTCCACAACGGGGTCCTGGATCGCGGCGTGGCCCTCATCTCCAAGCCCTTCACCATCGACGATCTCGCCATCAAGGTGCGGCTGGTGCTTGACGGCGGCGGGGTCAATCGACCGGGCTGAACTTCCGCTCAGGTTCGAATCTCCCCGGTAGCATATGACCGGAAAGCCGACGTTCGGCGAGTGAGCGCAGGCTGCCGAGCGAGTGTCTGGAATCTGGAGCTGTTGATGGGCGTTCAAGGCGGGACCCCACCCGATATGAAATAACAGATTGAATGAGCTCAATATCTCGGCACGGGACGGGGTCCCGGCAGACGCTAGTCAACATGTGCGCCAACGTATTTTTATATAGCGAATTTAAACACCTAGCCGGCCTCGATAGCTTCCGATTTCGACGGCGTTCTACAGACATCCAGGGCGAGAAGCGGTTCACCTCGACCATCGCGCGGCGGCTGGATACCTTGGGGGCGCTGAAGCGCGGGGAGCGTCGCACCGCCGGAGCCGGTCTGTTCCGGGCCGAGGACAATCTGGAGAGCCCCTTGGCGCGGCGCGCCCTTCTGGTTTTCTATGGCGCCCTCGCCTTCGGCGAACTCGCCTCGATGACCCTGGAGACCTTCATGGCCAAGACCGGCCTGAAGCTGCTCGATGCGGACGGTGGCCTCAAACCCTCGGACGATCTGCCGCCGATCCACACCTTCCTGAACCGACTGCTGGCCTTGCGGATCGCCGACCAGAACGCCGTGTTCGTAGACTTCGACCGCATCCTGGCCGGCATCCTCGAACGCGCCGCAGCCTCCGGCGATCTGGACCGCGGCCTTGAGGACATCGAGGCTGAGGCGTTAGAGGTGGTGGATCAGGAGACGATCCGGACGGACGTCTCCACGGGCGCGGAGACCGCCCTGGTTACCTTCTCGCTCAGGGTTCGCCGAGAGATCCTGACCTCCGACGACGCGGTGGCCCAGGTCGACGATCTCGCCCACCAGTTCGTCGTCAATGAAAAGTCCGGACGGGCTGCAGTCGCAGAGCTGGGGCTGACCACGACCACGGATGAGGATCGGCTGGTCGCCGCCGTGCGGCTCGTCCGCCCGGATGGACGCCAGACCCTGCCGGAGAAGGCATTTGAGGAATCCGCCTGGAAGCCGACCACCGTCGTCGATTGGCGGCGGGTCTGGGATGAGGAGGTCGTCAAGACCGATCCCTGGCGCACGCGCCAGCTCACCCTCGCCACGGGTCTCCTGCTTCCCATCTGGGGTCGGCTGCCGGCGCGCGGATGTTCCGTTCGCCGGGTGCGCGCGCCCGATGGGCGGCGTTGGTTGGGCCGGGTGCTGGACGAAGTCCAGGTCCGGAGCCTGAAAGCGAACCTGGGCCTGACCGATGTCTCAGAGGCCTGGGCTGACGGCGGAAAGACCGCAGCCACGATCCTGGACCGGAACGTACAGCTCTCGCTGAGCGGCGGGCTGTGGCTGAAGCGCTCGCGGGTCATGGATCGGTGGCGGATCGAGGTGGTCGGGGGTCGCACTGACCGGGACGCCCTGGTCGCGCTCGGATGTTTCGTCGAGATCATCGCCTTCACGCCCCGGGTGTTCGTGCCCGTTGACCGGCCTGAAGTGGTGGAGGCGGTGTTGCGTCGACATCCGGTGCAGACCGTCCTCGACGGCGTGGCGGCATGAGCGGGACCGGGCAAATTGACCGGAAGGCGCGAAGGCCCCGTCCGGTCAGGAGGAGGTCCGGAGGAAGGGAGGTCTCGGGTGAAGCGGGATGAGGGAGATCAGCTCACTTGGCGCTTCGATCAAATGGAGACTGAGATGCAGACCATGGTGTTCACCGGCCGACTGGCGGCCGACCCCCAGATCAGCGATGACTTCGCCAAGGCGGCGTTCCGGCTGCTCGAGAAGCGCGGCGTCGACAACGCCGGCAAGGACCGGATCGTCGGCGTAAACTGCGTCAGCTGGTCCAAGGGCCTGAACGAGAAGGTCATCGCCCGCGGCCTGGCCAAGGGATGCGAGGTCGTCGTGATCGGCGCCTTCATCGACACCGCCTACGCCACCCGCGAGGGACAGGAGCGCACGGCCAAGGAGTTGGTGATCAACCGGCTGACCGTCCTCGACTGGGCCGAAGACCGGGAGATCGACGCCGACCACGATGACGGCTCCGACCGCCTCGCCGCCTGACCCCCATCAATCGACTTTTATCATCAGGAGACTGACCATGCAGACCCTTACTCTGGAAGGCTATCTGGCCGCCGATCCCTCCATCCTGTCCGCCCAGGGCTCCGGCCGTAAGCGGGCCAGCTTCCGCGTCCTGGAAACGACCCGGTTCCGACGTGCCGACGGCACGCCCGGCGAGCGCACCACCGGCTTCAACTGCCTGTGCTTCAACGAGGCGACGACCGAGAAATACATCGAGCCGTTCGCCAGGAAGGGCAGCCGCGTCGTGATCCAGGGCCATGTCGAGAACGACACCTGGACCGGCAAGGACGGCGTTGAGCACTACGACCTGCGCCTCATCGTGGGCGACATCCGGCTAAAGAACCGGCGGATCCAGCCGGAAAAGACCGCCGCTGGCGACAACCAAGTGCAGGTGCCCGCCGGCGGCTATGACTTGAACGACGACATCCCGTTCTGATCTACCAACTCATATCAACGATCTGCGGCTCGGCGCGTAAGCGTCGGGCCGTTTTTTGTTTTAACTGCTGGCGACCGACAGGCCGAGGCCCCTCCCCGTCACTGGCTGTTTGGATCACCGTCCATGCCACGACAGCGGCTCGCCGCCGCCGACGGACGAGAAGATCGTTGTCCATCTGTTCGTATCGGCGCGACGGCGCCGAACGGTGTCGTCGTCGCGAAGGGCGACGACGACTTGCCCCCACACAACGCCCTCCGATTTTGTCACATTACCCTGAAAGTCAACGGCTTCGCCTTATCCCCTCCACAGCCCGCGAAGGGCGGCCCGCTCCGGTGACTTTCCGGGGCCCAATGTGCCGAAAATCGGGGTCGTTGCGCATGGGGCGCTCGACATTCTCAAGGAATGTTTCAATGACCTTCTACAGCAATCCCTTCATCGCCTCCGCCTCCCAGAAGTCCAACTCCGCCTTCGACGACCTGACGGGTTCGCTCGGCGATCAGCGTCCGCATCCAACAGAGGACGCCCTGGTTCAGCTTGGGCGAGCCCTCATGACCGAGCTGTTGGACGTGATCTCGGATACGGCGCTGGAGGACTACCAGACGATCCTGGGAGAGGCTCTGATCGGCGCCTTCCATTCGGCGGCCGGGCGGATCGAACGAGACGCTGACCGGTCACGCGATACGATGCGATCGCTCGATCGAGACTTCGACGGATCGGAAGCGGCCGATACCGAGCTTCAGGAAGCCACAGCAAAAGCCCGAGCAGGCGATACGGCGACGCAGGCCTGCGAGATGATCCGGGACGCGGCGTCGGAAACCTGGACTATCGCGACCGGGGAGGTCTGGACGGCCTGGCGGGGTACGAGACGAGGCACGCACCTGACCGCGGCCCAGCTGGAAGCCAAACAGGCGATCCGGGCGATCCGCAATCGGAAATCTGGAGAGGCCGACCCGGGCGGTCCGGTGATCGCCTTCCGGGGCGCGCCGACGGCTGACACCTCGGACGACGCGGGCCGGATCTTCGACGCCCTGAACTGGGCAAAGCAGGAGTGGCCCGACATGGCCCTTGCCACCACCGGGGCGAAGGGGGCTGAGAAGCTAGCGATCAAATGGGCCCAGCAGAAGGGGGTGAAGCTGATCCTCGCTCGAGCGGATTTCGACACCCACGGCAAGGCAGCTCCGTTCAGAGCGAATGACGAGCTGATCGCGCTTGAACCCACCTGCTGCCTCACCTTGGTGCATTCGGTGGATCGGACGCGCTCGGGAGATCAGCGGCCATTCGGACCGGCGCTCAACCTTGGGCAAAAGGCGATGGAGTCCGGGCTGCGGCACGTCCCCATCAAGGCACGAGCCGCCTGACAGAACGAAACCGAAATTAGAGACCCGCTCGGCTTCGGCCGGGCGGGTTTTCTGCGTTTGGCCGCGGTGGAGGCATCCGCCGACGGCAAGCGAATCGCGTTAGACCATCGCAACAGAAAATGCGGCACTACTGTTGATCGGTGTTGAGCGTATATGATAAGCATAGACGGGTGGTCGTAGTTTAGGTCTCAGGGCAAGATAAAAGAAGATGAGAGGGTGTCTGTTTTGTTGTAGGCTGTCAGCATCTTACGACGACCTTCAAACGCTTTCATGACTTGCGGTGAGTTAGGGCGGATTTTGGGGTCGTCGGGTCTTCGGAGACGATGTCATGACTGTCAGAAGCGGCATCCAGGCGAGGCTCGAAGAGGCGGGCGACCGAGGGAGCAAAGCCGGTCGGGTGAGCTTGCCGACCAGCCTGAAGTGCGACCGGATCAATGTGCGGACGGCCATGTTCCAGCGGCTCGCCTCTTCGCGGCTCTTCGCCTACGGCGACCGTTCAGGCGTGCTCAGGACGGCGCAGAAGCGTTCGGGGCGTGCCTTCCGGCTGGACGTTCGGCAGAAGGTGATCGTCAAGGCGCTGGTGTCTCGGCACGCGGGCAAGGGCTCGGCGCGGGCGGCGGCGTTGGCCGCGCACGTCAGCTATCTGGGACGGGCGGGCGCCGGTGCGGAAGGGGCGCAAGCCGAGTTCTTCGACCGGGCCGATGACGCTGGCAACGCGGCCGAGGCGACCCGGGACTGGGGGTCGGATCGGCATCATTTCCGGTTCATCGTCTCGCCGGAACATGGGGACCGGATCGCCGATTTGAAGGGCTACACACGCGAGGTGATGGGGCGGGTGTCGGCGGACCTCGGCGAGCCCGGTTTGCAGTGGATCGGGACTTGCCACTTCGACACGGACCAGCCTCATGCGCATCTGGTGGTGCGGGGAAAGCGCACGGACGGGCGCGATCTGGTGATCCCGCGCGACTACATCGGCTACGGGTTTCGGGCCCGAGCGCAGGAGGTGGCGCAGGAGCGTCTGGGAGATTTGTCGCGTGCCGACGCCGAGCGGCGCATCTGGAAGGAGACCGAGGCCGATCGGTTTACAGGGTTTGATCGGCGGTTGCTGCAGGCCGCCGATGCGGAAGGGCTGGTTGACGATGGCGTTGGCGGGACCGACGCCTGGGCGGCACTCTCGAGGGGACGGTTGAGGCATTTGGAGCGGCTGGGTTTGGCCGAACGGACAGGGAGCCGCTACCGGCTTGATGCGCAGACGGAGACGAAGCTGCGCACCTTGCAGATCCGGCGAGACGTGATCCGCACGCTGAGCCAAAGGCGGATGGCGGGTGCGAAGTCAGTACGCCAACTGGGAGCGGAGACTGCGCACGGTCAGGTCGTTCAGGCCGGCCGGCACGACGAGGTCGGGACGTCACCGTTCGTGGTGGTGAAGGATCGCGCGGGCATGGAACACTACGCGAGGTTGGCCCCGGGGACGACCACACCCGCAGTCGGCAAGACCGTCGAGATTCTTGGCACCGATCGCGGGGTGGCAAGGCTAGGCAAGCTAGGTCGCGGTCAGCCGACATTGGAGCGATGAAGCGATTGTTAAAGAGCCAACCGGCAATTCACAAAGTCGCAAACGCGCCAGGTCCGGACTTTGCCGACCGACCCCGAAAGGCGACAAACAATCACCAAATCTGCTCGAAACGTCCCGAGCACCCCGGACCGATCGTTCGCCCGACGTTTTCGCATCAAACGGGCAGCATCATGAGCCGTTCGGCATCCACCACCACACCGACCGTAGCCCCTACTGGAGGCGCTTGGCCTGTGAGATGTAGCAACAGCGTTTCGAAGCCGGCCCTTGCCCTGACGACGTTGAATCCCCCGGCAAAGCTGACCGAAACCACGCGGGCTCCCAGCCCATCCTGTTGTCCGGTCAGTTTGAGATCTGTCGGTCGGATTGCCATCCATGCCGACCCATCGGGCGCGCTGAATTCCTTCCGGCCCAGAACGGACGTTGCGACGCCCTCACTCACCCGAGCGACGACCAGATTGAGCGGACCAAGCAGCCGGGCCGCTGCGACCGAGGTTGGGTGAGCGTAAAGGTGTTGCGGCGTTCCGGTCTGGATGATGCGACCCGCGTCCATCAGGGCGAGGTCGTCGGCCATCATCATGGCGTCCTCGGCGTCGTGGGTGACGACGATGGCTGACGTGCGGCTGTCGCGCAGAGCCTGGACCAGGTCTTCGCGCACCTCGGCCCGCAGGAATCCGTCCAGGCTGGAGAAAGGCTCGTCCAGCAGGATGACGGCGGGATCGCGGGCCAGGGCACGGGCCAGGGCGACGCGCTGCTGTTCGCCACCGGACAGGGCGTGGGGGAAGGCCTTGTGCCGGTCGGCCAGACGCAGGCGCTCCAGCAGGCCGGCGACGACGGCGTCGCGGTCGGGGCGACCCTTCAGCCCGAAGCTGACGTTCTGGGCCACAGTCAGGTGCGGGAACAGGGCGAAGTCCTGGAACACCATGCCGACGCGGCGGGCCTCCGGTGGGGTCATGCGACCGGGTTTCGAGACGATCTGCCCGTCGATCGCGATCGTGCCGGCATCGACGGACTCAAGGCCGGCGATGCTTCTCAGAAGCGTGCTCTTGCCCGAGCCCGATGCGCCCAGCAGGCCCAGGATGCAGCCGCGCGACAGGGTCAAGTCGGCATGGTCGACCGCGATCTTGCGGCCATAGGCGCGGCTGACACCCGTGACCGAGACGATGGCCTCAGGCGTGGCCATGCGGATCTCCGGGGCGCGAGGCCGTGATCTTGCGTGTGAGCCAGATCACGGCGGGCAGGGTCAGGCCGACGATCATCAGACTGGGCCAACCCGCGTTGGGCAGGCGTTCGTCGCGCGCGTAATTGTCGGCGATGACGGCCAGGGTGTCGACGTTGAAGGGTCTCAGGATCAGGGTCGCGGGCAGTTCCTTCACCACATCGATGAAGACGACCAGGGTGGCGGTCAGCAGGGCACCAGCCGCGATCGGGAGGCGAACGGACAGGGCGGCTCCGGTCTCGCCCCTGCCCAGAGTGCGGGCGGCGGCGACCATCGAGGGAGTGACACGGGTCAGACCGGCCTCGACCGGTTCCAGCGCCGCCGCCATCAGCCGCGCGGCATAGGCGTAGATCAGCAACATCAGCCCGGCACCCAAACCCGACACCGCGCCGGGAACGTTCTGCCAGAGGATGGAGGCCGGGGCGAGCAGGCCGATGGCCATGACTGCCCCGGGCGTCGCGTAGCCCAGGCTGCTGATCCGGGCGGTGACCGGCATCCGCTCAGCGCTGAGGGCCAGGCAGGTCGCCAGCGCGACCGTGGCGATGGCTCCGCCGAGGCCCAGACCGAGGCTGTGGCCGGCGGCGAGGGTCAGACGGCTCCAGTCCGGGTCGATGTCGATGGCGTTGAAGGCCAGCCATCCGACGGGCAGGAACAGCCCCAGCGTCAACAGGCCGGCGCAAAAAACGAAGGCCAGCACGCCGCGCCCGGTGCTTAGCGGCGTGGGCTCGATTGCACGCCAGCGGGCGCGCCCAGCTTCATCGACGCGGCCCCGGCGACTGAGGCGCTCGATCCACAGCAGGACGGCGGCGGCCGCCAGCAGCGGCAGGGCCAGCCGGGCCGCAGCCTCCAGCGAGCCATAGACGAACCAAGACCGCACCACGCCGGTGGTCAGGGTCTGGACGCTGAGGAACTGGACCGCGCCGAAATCGGCCAAGGTCTCCATCACCGCCAGGGCGACGCCGGCGGCCAGGGCCGGGCGCAGCAGTGGAAAGCCGACGCGGAACAGCGCCTGGATCGGGGTACAGCCGAGACTGCGCGCCGCCTCCATCGCCTGGCTGGACTGGTTCACCAAGGCGGCGCGTACGGTCAGATAGACGTAAGGATAGAAGGCCAGCGACAGCACGAAGGCCGCGCCCGGCAGGCTGCGCATCTGGGGGCCCCAGTCGATGCCGGGCACGGCCCGCATCCAGGTCCGCAGGTCTCCCGCCACATCGAACAGATCGGCATAGGCATAGGCGACGGCAAAGGCGGGGGCTGCCAACGGCAGGGCCAGAGCCCAGGCGAACACCATCCGGCCGGGGAACCGGTGCATGACGACCAGCCAGGCCGAGACCGACCCCATCACGGCGGTGGCCACGGCGACCATGACGGCCAGGGCCACCGAGGTCATTGCATAGCGAACCAAGTCGGAGGCGGCGATGTCGGCACCGCCATCCCCGAACGCCGCAGCGATCACCCCGATCAACGGGGCGACGGCGACGCCAGCGGCCAGCCAGGCCAGCAGCCTAAGCATCGTGAGCCCGCCAACGCGAGGAGCGCGCCGGTCAGGGAGCGTGGAAAGCGCCTCGGAGTCTATCGCCAGCCCGCCGCGCTCATCAGGCTCTGCGCCTCGGCCTGATGCGGACCATATGTCGCGACCGACATCGGATGGGCCGTGAAGTCGGCATATGCATCGGCCGGGGCGGGGGCGGGAACGTCCGGGCTGGCCGGATACTCGTTGTTGCCCGCCGAGACCATCGTCTGGGCCTCGGGCGAAGCGAGGAATTCCAGCAGCCGGACGGCGTTGTCCCGGTTCGGCGCATTGGCGGCGACGCCTCCGCCCGAGATGTTGACGTGCGCCCCTTGGCCGTCCAGCGACGGGAAGGCCAGCTTGACCTTCTCGGTCACCGCACGATCGGAGGCATTCTCGCCGTGGGCCAGGCGGATATAATAGTAACTGTTGGTCAGGGCGATTTCGCAGACCCCGGCGTTGACGGCGCGGATCTGGTCGCGATCGCCGCCTTCGGGCCGGCGGGCCATGTTGGCGACGACGCCACGGGCCCATTCGCCGGTCTTCTCGGGGCCCCAGGCCTCGATCAGCGCTCCGACCAGCGACAGGTTGTAGACGCTGTCGGCCGAGCGCACGCACAGCTGCCCCCGGAACCGGGGCGATGCGATCTCCTCATAGGTGTCGACGTCGGCCGGCTGAACCTTGTTGGAGTCGTAGGCGACGATGCGGGCGCGGCGGTTCAGGCCGAACCAGCGTCCCTCCGGGTCGCGCAGATTGGCGGGGATTGCGGCGTTCAGCGCCTCGGACGTCGTAGCCTGCAGCAGGTCGGCGCTCTGGGCCCGCCACAGGGCACCGGCGTCGGCGGCGACGAACAGGTCGGCGGGGCTGGCCGAACCCTCGCTGGTCATCCGGGCGATCAGCTGATCGGCATTGCCCTCAATGACGTTGACGCGGATGCCGGTCTCTTCGGTAAAACGCTCGTAAAGGGCGTCGTCGGTGTCGTAGTGGCGGGCTGTGTAGAGATTGACCACACCCGCATCGGTCCCCGCGGTGGGGCGGGCACCATCTTGGCCACAGGCGGCGAGCAGTGCAGCAACTGCAACGCAGATAATGAGGTTGGTTCGCATGTGCATATCGACCGTTTCGGTTCGATCGATCGACAGGTCAAGCGCAAACGCGCTGCAACATAAGTCCTGCCCGAGCCCCAAACTGGCATCGGCTTAGGTCAAAGCCTGGAAGCAGACACTCCCAACCGCTCTTTTAAGTCAGGATCGGACATCCCCCTCCCCCCCTGCTTTGCGCCTAGAGCGGGATCATTTTAGACGGAAGCGTATCCAGCGTTTCGGATGTAGTTCTGGCATTCGTCGGGCGGGAAGAGGGTGAGCAGCTGACCGATGCGGTTCCATGTTCGCTCCCTTGATCGCTCCTGGGCTTTTCGCAGCAGGTGTTTGAGCTTTGAGAAGACCTGCTCGATGGGGTTGAGGTCAGGGCTGTAGGGCGGCAGGAATTATAGTCGGGCGCCGGCGGCGCGGATCATGGCTCGTACAGCGCGTCTTTTGTGGCTGCCAAGATTGTCCAGAACCACGATGTCGCCGGGCCTGAGAGTGGGCACGAGCACCTGCTCGACATAGAGGCGGAATATCTCGCCGTTGATCGGGCCGGCGAAGACGAAGGGCGCGGTGACGCCGTCCTGTCTGAGGGCAGCCAGGAAGGTGGAGGTCTTCCAGTGGCCATGCGGCGCGTAGCCGGGCAGACGCTGACCGCGACGGCTCCAGCCCCGCAACGGAGCCATGTTGGTCTTCACCCAGGTCTCGTCAATGAACACCAGTCGCTCGGGATCGAGACCGGGCTGAAGCCTCTTCCACCGCTTGCGCCGCCGCGCCACGTCCGGGCGCGACCGTTCATCGGCGACGGATGTTTTTTTTGAAGCTCAGTCCCTCGGCGTGGACGAAATTCCAGATCGCGCCGTAGCTCGCCCGGGTCCCCCGCTCGGCCAGCTCCGCCTGGAGCCCGCGCAGCGTGACATGGGCTTCGGCCGCCAAACGGGCGCGAACATAGGCCCGATCCACGTCCTCAAGCACCGGCTTTCGGTTCCCGCCGATCTTCGCCGGGGCCACGCTGCCCGTCGTCCGCTTGCGCTGCGACCACTTCACCACCGTCGACACCGCGACCTGAAGCGCATCGGCTGCGGCGCGCGTACTCTCACCGGCCTCAAGCCGGGCCATCGCCCGTTCACGGATATCCATCGACAGGGGTCGGGTCATGTCTGCCGGCCTCCCATCCGGCAGACACAGAGAATCAGAATTCGCCCAACGACGGAATCCCCATTCGATTCAGATCAATATGATGCCGCTCTAAGCGTCATTCCACGAAGCGGCACGGCGCGTTCAAATGCGTCGCGGTCCGTCCCCGTCGCCTGCACTCTGCACTGGGCTACATCAGCCCAGCCGAGGCCGAACGCAGAGCGGCCTAACCCCGTCCACTTTTGCGGGGGAGGATCACTTTAGGCGTCGCGGGCTTGGGAGTTGGCACAGCTTTTGTGACGCATCCCGCCAGATTGGACAGCGCTTGAGCCGCTGGTACCCGATGGCTCATAAGGGAGGGATGGCGGTCGAACTCGTAAAGCTGCAATCGCTGGAGCGCGGCTTCCTCACGGTCCTACGCGTTCGGTCAGCCCTTGGATGGCTGATCCTCGCGGCGATGGCGGCGATGGCTGACGGCTATCTGCAATGGCGTAGCGGCTTCCCCCCAGGGGTTGTCGCCGGACCCGTCGTTGCACTGGCCCTCCTGTCGATCGTCGTCCTCGTTCCGGGGCGCTGGCGTAGGTGGGGCTATGCCTTTACCGACAGAGAACTGCACGTCGCGTCCGGTTGGCTGACGCGCGCACACACGATCGTGCCGCTCTCTCGCGTCCAGCACATCGATGTGAGCCAAGGTCTCATCGAGCGCAGCGCGGGTGTCGCAACCCTCAGCCTGCACACCGCCGGCACCGAGAACAGCCTTGTGGTGCTCCCCGGTATAAGCCGCCAGCGTGCCGAGGAAATCCGCGATGCGATCCGCGGCCGGATCAGCGACGCGCCCTGGTGAGCGAACCCGATCCGTCGAGCGTGGCCGAGACACTGATGCCGCGCCGGCTCGACCCGCGCACCATCCTCATCCAGGTCCTGCAGAGCTCGCCCTCCATCCTCCTCGCCCTGCCGGCGATCCTAGTCGCCTCGCGCGGCGAAAGCGCTGTGATCGGGCTGCTGGTCGCAGGGATGTCGCTGCTGGGGGGCCTCATTCTGGTCTCCAGCTGGCTTCGCTGGCGGACCTTCACCTACCAGATCCTGCCAGGGCAGCTCGTCATCGCACGCGGCCTGATCAATAGGACCCGCCGGTCGATCCCGGCCGAACGGATCCAGGATGTCTCGATCAAACAGGGTCCCATGTCTCGATTGCTCGGTCTTGCACAGGTCCGCATCGAGACCGGTGGCGGGGAGGCCGACGAGGGTCAGCTCGACAGCGTCAGCCTCTCGGAGGCGTATCGGCTTCGAGAGGTGCTCCGGGGCCTTCGAACGAAAGGCGCCCCCGCAGAGGCAGCCGGCCGGGAACCCGACGACGAGGCCGAAGCCATATTGTTCAGATTAGGGCTGCCCCGCCTGCTCTACTCCGGACTGTTCAGCTTCTCGCTCGTCTGGGTCGCAGCCATATTCGGCGTCGGCCAGTATCTGAACCAGGCGCTCGGCTATGGCTGGGACCAATGGCTGGACCTGCTCGGCGTTTCCGAGCAGACGCTGAAATCGAACATCAATGGACCGGTCGTCTTGGCTGGGGCTGGCCTGGCTTTGTCAGTCGGGGTGCTGGCCGGGGTCATCCGGACGACGTTGCAGAACTTCCGCTTCAAACTCGCCTATGCTGAGGGCCGGTTTCGCTACAGCCGGGGCCTGTTGACACGCACCGAAGTGGTGGTGGCCAAGCGCCAGATCCAGCTCAGCCTGGTCGAGCGCGGTGCCGTGAGCGGTCGGCTGGGCTGGTCGGCGCTCAAGGTCCAGACACTGGGTGGGAGCGACCACCTCTCTGGCCGCCAGGAACTCGCTCCTTTTGCGCGGCCCGCGGAACTGGCTCCCATCATCGCCCTGGCCGGACTTCCGCCCTTCGAGCGGTCACGGCTGCGGTCGGTCTCGCCCTTGCACGGCGTGCGTGCCCTTGTCGCTTTCGTCTTGTTGCCGACCGTGATCATCCTGAGCTCTACCACCGTCTTCCCGCTTGCCGCCCTGTTTCTGATCACGATGCCCGCCCCGCTAGCGGTCGCGCTGCTGCGGCCCCGCCATCACCGGTACGCGCTCGCCGAGACCAGCGTGCAGGTATCGCGCGGAGTCCTCAAACAGCGCGACTGGACCATTCCCTACGGCAATGTCCAAGCTGTCACGGTGCGGCGCGGACCGATCCAGCGACTGCTTGGGATCGCCACGGTGCGGATCGACACCGCCGGTGGACGCGGCATCCACACTCCACATATCCAAGACATCGATGTGGACCAGGCCTCAGCCTTCGTCCGCGACCTCCTCGAACGCGCAAACAATCTAGGCGGTAAAACTCGCGGAGACGCGCGGTAGGTCAGGTAGACGGACGGGCGTCCAACCCGGTCGGACTGTTGACCGGCGTTCAAGGCGGGACCCCACCCGATATGAAATAACATATTGAATGAGCTTAAAATCTCTGGGCGAGACGGGGTCCCGACAGATACCAGTCAGCATGGGCACCAACATACTGTTATGCAGCAAATTCAATCACCTAAGTCGCCTCTCGATGGGGTCTAATTTTGACGCCGATCCACACCGAATGAAGGAGGCGCTCAGTCACCCACGTCAAACACCAGTTGACATGTAAAGCTGTGTTTGACATAAGGCGTCATGGATATCGAACGCATCACCCACAAAGGGCTGCGACGGTTTTTCGAGACCGGCCACGCAAAGGGCTTGGTGGGTGACGCTACTCGTATCCGCAATATGCTGGCGTTTATTGATGCCGCAGGCAGTTTCGACGAACTGGCCGTGCCGCCGAATTACGGGCTGCACGAGTTGGTTGGCGACAAGGCCGGGCGCTGGTCAATGACAGTGACGAAGAACTGGCGCCTGAGCTTCGTCAAGATCGATGAAACGACAATCGCCGACCTGGACCTCGAGGATTATCACTGATGGCTATGACCATGCACCCCTCGCTGGCGGTTCATCCCGGTGACTGGCTGAAGAGCGAAGTCGTCGAGCCCCATGGCGTGAGTATCAACCGCCTTGCAGCCGCCTTCCATGTGACCCGCCAGACGCTCAGCAACCTATTCAATGGCCACACTGCTCTTTCGGCCGATATGGCGATCCGGTTCGAGAAGGCTTTTGGCGTCAAGGCCGATACGCTGATGCGTATGCAGACGACCTATGACATGGCGCAGGCTCGAGCCCGTGCCGACGACATCGTCGTCGATAAGGTTCTCGTCGCCGCCTGAGGAGCTCAGGCTGCTTCGACGGTGCCGTCAGACCAACGCTAACTTGTCCCCAGCAAAATCGGCGTAAGCTGCTGTCGGGGATAATGTTTCGTGAAGCCGATTTCGTTCAAGCGCCACCGGTTTCCGGCAAATATGATCCGTCATGCCGTCTGGCTGTACTTTCGTTTTAGCCTCAGTTTTCGTGACGTCGGGGAACTGATGGCGGCCCGCGTTGTGGACGTCAGCTACGAGACGATCCAGGGCTGGACGATCAAGTTTGGACCGCTGATCGCCCGGCGGCTGAAGAAGCGGCGGTGTGTTGATCGGCGCGCAAGGCGGGACCCCACTCGATATGAAATAACATATTGAATGAGCTTAATATCTCGGGGTGAGACGGGGTCCCGACAGACGCCAGTCAGCATGCGCGCCAACGTGTTGTTATATAGTGAATTTAACTACCTGGGCCGCCTCTCAATGGGGTCCGATTTCGACGCCGATCCACAATGCATGATGCATATATCGACCATATGTATGATCTATAGGCCCGAAATTGTGGCCCGGATGCTAATGTCAGGGATGATTTATCGGCCGCTAGCGTAGCTGAAAGGCTCTTCTGCGGTTGCCAATCAGGACCCATCCTGCATTCGTGGGACGATGACCGATCTTACCCCCGACCTCGGCCAAGCCCAACACGACCAGCTCGGACCCTCGACGAGGATTGCCAGCGCGTGCCGGATCGACAAGGTCCAATAGAGCTTCAACGCGTTCCGGGTCGGTCATCCGCTCGTTCTACGGCCCTATGACGATTCTTGATCAAGTAACGCGGTGCGTTCGCCGGGGGCGGCGCAACGCGCCCAAAGTTCGTCATCCGACCAGATTCGGGTCCGAGACACACCGTTCGCGAAGGCCGCGAACGCGCTCCCGATACGGCAAAAAATGAACAAGTGGCTTAATCGGGCCAGGTCCCAAGCAGGTCGTCAGCGGGCTCACGTCGTTCCAAGACAGTTCAGCGAAATCCGCACAAACTGCCCCCCTACCGCCCCCCTTGGCACGTAATACTCCGAACCCGGAACAAACTTCCCCTGCAAAATCATCATAAATTTCTGATTTTGCAGGGGAAAGTTGGTAGGCGGCGACGGGTTCGAACCGCCGACCCTCTCGGTGTAAACGAGATGCTCTGACCAGCTGAGCTAGCCGCCCTCCACGAGGTCTAAGTGCCCGGCGAACGCGGCGGGTTCAAGTCGCATCGGAACAAAGAAAAACCTCCCCGCCGGACGGCGGGGAGGCTGTTCAGGTCAGTGGCTGACGACGGTCGATCCGTCGACCGCCGGGGGCGGGGTCGGACCGGGGTTCAGCGGCTCGGCCACCTCGTCCCACTCGACGGCGGTCAGGGAGCCGGTCAGGGCCCACTTCAGCGCCTCGTCGGCCGTCGAGATCGGGATGATCTCCAGCGCGCCCTTCACGTTGTCGGGCACGTCAGCGAGGTCCTTCTCGTTCTCCTGCGGGATCAGCACGGTCTTGACGCCGGAGCGCAGGGCCGCGAGCAGCTTCTCCTTCAGGCCGCCGATGGCAGTGACGCGACCCCGCAGGGTGATCTCGCCCGTCATGGCGATATCCTTGCGGATCGGCACGCCCGTCAGAACCGAGACCATGGCCACGGTCATGGCGACACCGGCGGACGGGCCGTCCTTGGGCGTGGCGCCGTCCGGCACGTGGACGTGGATGTCGGTCTTCTCGAACACCGGCGGCTTGACGCCGAAGCTGAGCGAGCGCGCCCGGACGTAGGAGGCGGCGGCGGAGATCGATTCCTTCATCACCTCCTTCAGGTTGCCGGTGACGGTCATGCGACCGCGGCCCGGCATCTTGATCGCCTCGATGGTCAGGATTTCGCCGCCGAACTCGGTCCAGGCCAGGCCCGTGACAATGCCGACCTGATCCTCCTCGTCCGTCTCGCCATAGCGGAACTTCTGAACACCCGCGTATTTGGCCAGCTTCTCGGCGTCGACCGTGATCGTGGTCGTGCCTTCCTTGGACATCTCGCGCACGGCCTTGCGGGCCAGGCCGCCCAGAGCGCGCTCCAGCGACCGCACGCCGGCTTCCCGGGTGTAGTAGCGGATCAGGTCGCGGATCTGTTCGTCAGGCACCACGAACTCAGCCGGCGTCAGGCCGTTGTCGGACGTGACCTTGGGCAGGACGTGACGCTTGGCGATCTCGACCTTCTCATCCTCGGTGTAGCCGCTGACACGGATGATCTCCATCCGGTCGATCAGGGGCTGAGGCATGTTCAGGCTGTTGGCCGTGGTGACGAACATGATGTTCGACAGGTCGTAGTCGACCTCCAGATAGTGGTCGCCGAACGCATTGTTCTGCGCCGGATCCAGCACCTCGAGCAGGGCCGAGGACGGATCACCCCTCCAGTCAGCGCCCAGCTTGTCGATCTCGTCCAGCAGGATGAAGGCGTTGGTCGTCTTCACCTTCTTCATCGACTGGATGATCTTGCCCGGCATCGAACCGATATAGGTCCGGCGGTGACCGCGAATTTCGGCCTCGTCGCGCATGCCGCCCAGGGACATGCGGACGTATTCACGACCGGTCGCCTTGGCGATCGACTTGGCCAGCGAGGTCTTGCCGACACCCGGAGGGCCGACAAGGCAGAGGATCGGACCCTTGAGGCTATTGGTGCGCGCCTGCACCGCCAGATATTCGATGATCCGTTCCTTGACCTTCTCGAGGCCGTAGTGGTCCTCCTCGAGGATGGCCTCGGCCTTGTTCAGGTCGATGGCCTTCTGCTTGGTCTTGCCCCACGGAATCGCGAGCAGCCAGTCGAGGTAGTTCCGGACCACGGTCGACTCGGCCGACATCGGGCTCATGTTGCGCAGCTTCTTGACCTCGGCCTCGGCCTTGGTGCGGGCTTCCTTGGACAGGCGCGTCTTACGGATGCGCTTCTCCAGCTCCATGATTTCGTCGCGCGCATCGTCGGTCTCACCCAGCTCGCGCTGGATCGCCTTCATCTGCTCGTTCAGATAATATTCGCGCTGGGTCTTCTCCATCTGGCGCTTCACGCGCGAGCGGATCTTCTTCTCGACCTGCAGGACGGATATCTCGCCCTCCATCAGGCCATAGACCTTCTCCAGACGGGCGGGCACGGCGATGGTTTCCAGCAGGCTCTGCTTGTCGGCGATCTTGACCGACAGGTGCGCGGCGACGCTGTCGGCCAGCTTGGACGGATCGGTGATCTGGGGGATGGAGCTGAGGGCCTCGGGCGGCACCTTCTTGTTCAGCTTCACATAGGATTCGAACTGTTCGACCACGGCGCGCAACAGGGCCTCGGCCTGAGCGGGTTCACCCAGGTCGTCCTCGATCTCGACGGCCTCGGCCTCGAAATACTCCTCGCGGTCGGTGAAACGGGTCAGGCGGGCGCGGCCCTTGCCCTCGACGAGGACCTTCACGGTGCCGTCCGGCAGCTTCAGCAGTTGCAGCACGGTGGCGAGCACGCCGACCGGATAGATGGCGTCCGGCGACGGATCGTCATCGACGCTGTTCTTCTGGGTGGCCAGCAGGATCTGCTTTTCACCCTTCATGATCTCGTCGAGCGCCCGCACGGATTTTTCGCGCCCTACGAAGAGCGGCACGACCATATGGGGGAAGACGACGATGTCCCGCAGAGGCAGGACGGGCAGAATTTTACTCTCGGACATAATGCGCTCCAGGACCTTCGATCATCTCCGGTCCGCCCGCCCCTGACGCCCCGCGATATGCAGCGACACCCTGGAGAGGCCCGTCGATTCCGACGGCGTTCATGTGAGTATGTGGCCCCTTGGCCCCGGGGTTCAAGCGTCGCCACTGGACGATGCACAGTCGCGTGCAACTCCAGTCAAGCTGCACGAACCGTGCAGACACGGAGCCGTCCGGGGTCGGACGACCTCCACAGGCGCGTTCGGCGGCAATGAGACCACACAGGCCCCTGTGGCCTGTGCGCCGCAGCCTCATTCACGATCAGCAACCGAACCCAACCGGAGCCGTTGCGGACGCAACATTAACCGAGATTGGGAGACCTTCTTGAACAGGATCATCACTCTGGCTGCGGCCGCATCCCTGCTGGCGCTGGCCGCTTGCAACCGCGACACCGAGACCGTGCCGGCCGCCGATGCCGCGGCCGCGAGCGCCGACGCGATGTCCGCCGACAGCGCGGGGTCGGACGCATCGACAGGCGCGCCAGCCGGCTCTTCCAGCACGACGACCAGCATCAACGCCGCATCGGAAACAATGGCGCCCGCAGAGTCCAGCATGGCCAGCCCGACCGGAGCCGATGTCGGTCCGGTCACCGATGAGACCCGCGCCAATGCCCAGACGGCGGCGGAAGAAACGAATCTCCATCCCAGGCCGCCGACGAACTGACCGACCGGACATGAAAAAGGGGCGGAGCCGCGAAGGCCCCGCCCCTGTTCTCTTGCCTGCAACCCGCCTTATGCGGCGCCGTCGGCGGCCTTTTTCTTCTCGGCGTAGATCAGCAGAGGCTGGGCCTTGCCCTCGATGACCTCGGCATTGACGACGACTTCCTCGACGCCTTCGAAGGTCGGAAGTTCGAACATCGTCTCCAGCAGGATGCCTTCCAGGATGGAACGCAGGCCACGGGCGCCGGTCTTGCGGGTGATGGCCTTCTTGGCGATCGCATTCAGCGCGTCGTCGGTGAAGGTCAGGGCCACGTTCTCCATCTCGAACAGGCGCTTGTACTGTTTGACCAAGGCGTTCTTCGGCTCGGTCAGGATGGTGACGAGGGCTTCCTCGTCGAGGTCCTCCAGCGTCGCCAGGACGGGCAGACGGCCGATGAACTCCGGGATCAGGCCGAAACGCATCAGATCATCCGGCTCGACACCCTTGAGGATGTCGCCCGTGCGGCGTTCATCGACGTTCGACACCTTGGCGCCGAAGCCGATCGAGGCCCCTGCCCCGCGGGCAGAGATCACCTTTTCCAGGCCGGCGAAGGCGCCGCCGACGATGAACAGGATGTTGGCGGTGTCGACCTGCAGGAACTCCTGCTGCGGATGTTTGCGGCCGCCTTGCGGAGGCACGGAGGCGACGGTGCCTTCCATGATCTTCAGCAGGGCCTGCTGCACGCCCTCGCCCGAGACGTCGCGGGTGATCGAGGGGTTGTCAGACTTGCGCGAAATCTTGTCGATTTCGTCGATGTAGACGATGCCGCGCTGAGCCCGCTCGACATTGTAGTCGGAGGCCTGGAGCAGCTTGAGGATGATGTTTTCGACGTCCTCACCCACATAACCGGCCTCGGTCAGGGTCGTGGCGTCGGCCATGGTGAAGGGCACGTCGATGATGCGGGCCAGGGTTTGGGCCAGCAGCGTCTTGCCGGAGCCCGTGGGGCCGATCAGCATGATGTTCGACTTGGCCAGCTCGACGTCGTTGTTCTTCGTCGCGTGGTTCAGGCGCTTGTAGTGGTTGTGGACCGCGACGCTCAGCACCTTCTTGGCGTGGCTCTGGCCGATCACATAGTCGTCGAGGACTTCGCGGATTTCCTTGGGCGTGGGCACGCCATCCTTGGATTTGACGAAACCAATTTTGTGCTCTTCACGGATGATATCCATGCACAGCTCGACGCATTCATCGCAGATGAACACGGTGGGTCCGGCGATGAGCTTGCGCACCTCATGCTGGCTCTTGCCGCAGAACGAGCAGTAGAGCGTACTTTTGGCGTCGGTGCCGGCTGCTTTGGTCATAGACCCTTCTCACTCTCGCGCCGCTCTGGGAGACGGACGCGCTTTCCTCGCGTTGATTCCACCACTATGGACGCGAAGATATTCAAAAAATGACAATCAACCATCCGCACGCTCGCCACAACCCCGCCGAAGACCGGCGAAGCGCGACTGACGTGGACTGTTCAGGCTGGATGGAGATCACGGCGAATGGGTGACATGGGCGCCACGGGCGGCTTTCGCCAGTCCGAGGATCGCTCGCGACCCATCGTCGCGTTCGATTTCGACGGCACGCTGACGGTTCGCGACAGCTTCACCCAGTTCCTGCGCTGGCGGGCCGGGTCGCGCGGCTGGGCCCTGGGACTGGTCAGGATGGCCCGGGCCACAGCGGCCTATGCACGGGATCGCGACCGGGGCGCCATCAAGGCCGCCTCGGTGAAGGTCTTTCTCAAGGGCGTCACCCGCACCGAGCTGGAAGCAGATGCCGCCCTCTTCGCTGATCACGCCTGGGACCAATTCATGCGACCGGACGCGCTGAGGGTCTGGGAAGACTGGGGTCGCCAAGGCGCCCATCGCGTGATCGTGACCGCCTCGCCGGAGATCACCGTGGCTCCGTTCGCCCGGCGACTGGGGGCGGAGGGCCTGCTGGGCACTCACCTGACCTTCGACGACCAGGACCGGGTCACCGGCGCCTTCTCGAGCCCCAACTGCCGCGGCGAGGAAAAGGTGCGTCGTCTGCAGGAGGCGTTCGGGCCGGATCTGAAGCTGACGGCCGCCTATGGCGATACCTCGGGCGACACCGAGATGCTGGCGATCGCAGAACAGCCGGGCTTCCGCGTGTTTACCGGACGACCGGCGCGCCGTTAGTTGCCGTCTGCATCGACGTCGAAGACGACGACCTTGCCGCGCGAGGTGGGGTCCCAGCCGGCGGCGATCGCCGAGGCGATGGCGTTCTTGACGCTCTCCAGATTGATGCGCTGGCGCTCGAAGTTCGGGGTGCCGTTGGCGCGCATCACCATCGGAAACATGACGATGGCCTCGCGCTGGGCGTCAACGAGCTTAAGGGCGATGCCGACGCCGTCCCAGTTGTTGCCGGTGGTCCGCTGCGGCTGGCGCCGGACTTCCCATTCGTAGTCTTCGCCGTCGACCTGGACGACGCCTTTGAGATCGCGCGTGTGCTGCATCGGGCGCTGATAGCACAAACGAAAAGGGCGCGCCGATCCCGGCGCGCCCTTCTCTGTTCATTCGTCCGAATGGATCAGACGGTCTTGATGCCGTCCGCCTCGGCCTCGCTGCGCTTGTCGTAGACGTGGTCGACGATGCCCCAGGCCTTCGACTCCTCGGCGGTCATGAAGTGGTCGCGGTCCAGGGTGCGCTCGACCTCCTCATAGGTCCGGCCCGTGTGGTGGACGTAGATTTCGTTCAGGCGGCGCTTGGTGGCGATGATGTCCTCGGCGTGGCGCTCGATGTCCGAGGCCGTGCCGCGGAAGCCGCCCGAGGGCTGGTGGACCATGACGCGGGCGTTCGGCAGGGCGATACGCTGGCCCGCCTCGCCGGCCGTCAGGATCAGGGAGCCGGCCGAGGCCGCCATCCCCATGACCACCGTCGAGACCGGCGACTTGATGTATTGCATGGTGTCGTAGATCGCGAGCGCCGAGGTCACCTGACCACCGGGACTGTTGATGTACATGCTGATTTCCTTCTTCGGGTTCTCCGATTCCAGGAACAGCAGCTGGGCGCAGATCAGGCTGGCCATGCTGTCCTCGAACGGGCCGGTCAGGAAGATGATCCGTTCGCGCAGCAGGCGGGAGAAGATGTCGAAGGCGCGCTCGCCTCTACTGGACTGCTCCACCACCATGGGGACGAGGTTCGAGGAGATGTAGTCGATCGGGTCGCGCATGAGGTCTCGCTGAATGCTGGGGCCCGCGACTCACGTCGGTCGCGGTTCCGTCCTCATATTGCGGTCCGGTGCAAGCGATACAAGCCGGGGGGGAACCGAAACGGTCACCCGGACGCGACGATCAGGCTGGTCGGGTCATCGTCGCCCCGTCAGTCGCCGGTCGCATCGTCCGCTTCCTCGGCCCGCGCCATGGCGCCCGCGATCCTGCCGACCTGTGCGGAGGCGCTCAGGACACTGAGATCGGCGGCGTAGAGCTGGCGCAGATAGGTCAGGTCCCAGTCCGTCAGACCGGAGACGCCGGCCGGGTCCTGGAACAGGTTCAGCACGGTCTCGAACCCAGCCACATCGGCCTGGGCGTCGACCTGGGCCAAGGCGACCATGGCGATGTAGTCGCCGAGCTGTCCGACATCGACCGTGCCGATGCGGTTCACATCGACGACGACCATGACCTGGAATATGGCGTTGATGTCCTGACTGCGCAGGCGACCCGCGCCGTCGATGCGGCGGATCGGCGCGTCTTCCGAATCTGGCGTTCGAACGGTGACTTCTCCGGTCCGTGCGTCGAGCGGCACGGTCAGCATCCACCAGCGAACCGGGGCGTCGGAGGTACGGAAGACGTTCAGGGCGCGATAGGTCAGCGAGGTTCCGGCGATGCCGGTGATATAGGCTTTCGGGCGGGCCTCGATGAGGCTGCTGGCCATGGCGGCGCCGTCGTCGGCCCCGACGATGATCATATTGGCCTTGCAGCCCGGCTCCCCCGCTTGAAGCCCCAATTCGATCACCCGGTCGGCGATACGGTCGGCCAGGGCCTGCGCCACATCCTGCTGCATGTTCACGACGCCGGGGCAGATCGGGTCCGTCGTGCGCCAGCGGGCGATGCCGCGCCGGGGCGGCGTGACCAGAATCTCGTTGGTGAAGGCGCGGGCCGCGTCGTAGGCGGTGCGGCGTTGGCCCTCGACTTCGATGGTCGACAGAGTGGTCGATTCGTCCTGAGGCGCGGCCTGGACGCCTGAGGCCGGAGAAGCAGCCTGCGCCCCGGCGAGCATAAGCGCGATCGAAAGAACCGAAACCAGCATGTCAACCCACTACCCAAACGCGAAAAGACAAGGCTAACCGCCCGTCAGGCGAGTGGCAAGCCTCAGCCTTCGTCTTCGTCCTTGAGCAGCTCGTCCTTGGTGATCGGGGTGTCTGTCACCTTGGCCTGGCCGAAGATCAGGTCGACGACCTTTTCCTCATAGATCGGGGCGCGCATCTGGGCGGCAGCGTTCGGGTTCTGGCGATAGAAGTCCAGGACCTGGCGCTCCTGGCCACGGTAGTTGCGGGCCTCGGCCATGATGGCGTTGTTCAGTTCCTGATCGGTGACGCCGATATTGTTGGCCCTGCCGATCTCGGCAAGCACCAGACCCAGACGCACGCGGCGTTCGGCGATCTTGCGGTACTCTTCCCTGAGCTTCTTGTCGGATTTCTTGGCGTCCTCTTCCGGCAGGTTTCCGGCGGCCTTGTCGGCCTCGACCTGCTGCCAGATGCCTTCGAACTCGGCCTCGACCATCTTGGGCGGCAGCTCGAAGCTATGGGCGGTGTCCAGCTGGTCCAGTAGGGCGCGCTTGAGCTTGTAGCGGGCGGCGCCGGCGTATTGCTGGTTCAGGTTCTGGCGCAGCAGATCCTTCAGCTTGTCCAGCGACTCCAGGCCGATGCGCTTGGCGAACTCTTCATCGACCGTGGCTTCGACCTCAGCCTTGATGGCCTTCACCTTGATGTCGAAGGTGGCCAGTTTGCCGGCCAGATTGGCCGCCTGATAGTCGGCCGGGAAGGTGACTTCGATCGTTTTCTCGTCGCCGACCTTGGCGCCCTTCAGTTGCTCTTCGAAGCCGGGGATGAAGCGGTTCGAACCGATCACCAGGTCGGCGTCTTCGGCGGTCCCGCCGTCGAAAGCCACGCCGTCCAGCTTGCCGAGGTAGTCAATGGTGACCTGGTCGCCGTCGGCGGCCTTCACGGTCTTGCCCTTCTTGTCCTCGTAGGACTTGGCCTGGCCGGCCAGTTCCTTCAGCGCCTCGTCCAGATCCTCGTCGGAGGCCTCGTAGACGGGACGGTCCAGCTTCAGGGTCTTGGGATCGATCGGAGTGAAGTCGGGCATGACTTCCAGGGCCATTTCGAAGGCCAGGTCGTCGGAACCGGCCAGGACCTTTTCCATGTCCGAGGTCAGTTTCATGTCGGCGGGAGCGGCCGGGCGCACCTTGATCTCTTCAAGGGCGGCCTGGCTCGACGCGTTGATGGCGTCGTTGACGATCTCGCCCATCATGTCGCGACCGAACGTCTTCTTGACGTGCGACGCGGGCACCTTGCCGGGACGGAAGCCCTTCAGCTTCATCTTCGGGGCCATCTCGGCCAGTTTGGCGTCCAGCTTGGCGTTCAGTTCGGCGACCGGCACGGTCACGGTGATGATGCGGCTCAGGCCTTCGGTGGTGTTCTGGACGACTTGCATGGGACGAATCTGACGCTCTGGAGCGGCGCCGAGCATCGGCGCGCGCAAAGATGGGGAAAAGCAGAAAGGGCCGCCCCATCCGGAGCGGCGCCTCGCAGCCCGCCCTTATGTCGAGATGGACCCAAAAGGTCAACGCGGAGGCGGTTTCACCAGACACACAGGCTCGCTATGTCGGTGGAATGACCCACTCCGCTTCTCTGTCCCCCTCCCCCATCGGCGTGTTCGTGACCCCAGTCACGCCGCTGCAGCAGAACTGCACCACCGTCTGGTGCACGGCGACGATGCGGGCCGCGGTGATCGATCCGGGCGGCTCGGTCGATACGGTGATGGCCGAGGTGGCCCGACGCGGCCTGGCGCTGGAGCAGATCTGGATCACCCACGGCCACCTCGACCACGCGGCGGGCGCGGCGGAGATGGCCGAGAAGTCCGGCGCCCCGATTATCGGGCCGCATCCCGAGGATCAGTTCTGGATCGCCGACCTGCCCGAGCAGGGTCAGCGCTGGGGCATTCCTGATGCGCGGACCTTCACCCCGACCCGCTGGCTGGGCGACGCCGACACTGTGACGCTGGGCGAGACGACCTGGGAGGTCGCCCATTGCCCGGGCCACACGCCGGGGCATGTGATCTTCTTCAATCGGGCGGCGCGATTCGCCCAGGTCGGCGACGTCCTGTTCAAGGGCTCGGTCGGCCGCACCGACTTTCCGCGCAGCGACCCGAACGCCCTGATCCGGTCGGTGGTGACGAAGCTGTGGCCGCTGGGCGATGACGTCACCTTCGTGCCCGGCCACGGCGCGATCTCGACCTTCGGGGAGGAGCGCCGGACCAATCCGTTCGTGTCCGATGCGGCGGTCGCCCGGACGCCGCTGGTCCGGGAGCCGGTCGGTCCGGCCTGACGCCTCAGCGGCGCAGCAACAGGCCGATCAGCACGCCGACGCCGAGGGCGTAGACCGTCGCCTTCAACGGCTTTTCCTCGATCCTGGTGCGGGCGACGACGGTCCGTTCGCGGGCCCAGTTGCGGCCGGCCTCGATATCCGAGCGAACCGCCTCGCGCAGGCCCTGCTCACGGGCGAAGGTGCGCGCCTCGGCATCGGCCATCCAGCGATCGCCTGCGCGATCGAGGCGAACGCGTTGATCATCGGCGTCGTCGAGGATGTCTTCGGCGCTGAGATTGGTCAGATTGATGTCGGTCATGGCGAACTCCTGCCGGGCTTGTGATCAGGTCGATTGAACCCGGGCGACGGTCGGCGGTTCCGTCTTGTGAAGCCCAATCCGGGCCGCGAGATCACACCATGACCGACCCCACCCCCCAGCCCGAGATCACCCCGCCGATGACGCCGTCGCCGCAACCGGAAATCGATCCGGCGGGTACGCCAGACGAGGTGCCGCCACAGCCCGGCGACAACGACGGAGAGGTCGAAAGACCAGGCGCAGACTGATTCGGAGACTGTTGAAATGCCGAGCCTTCGGAACCGGCGCCGAGCTTCGGGGTTCTCATCTGCGAGCGAAAGCATGACAGTCGAAAGGGAGCCTCACATGGCCCAAGGACAGCCCACCCGTCCCTCCGGTGTCTCCAAACGAGGCTTTGCCTCGATGGACCCCGAGCGGCAGCGCGAGATCGCCCGCAAGGGCGGAGCCAGCGTCCCCAGCGAGAAGCGCAGCTTCTCTCAGGACCGCAGCCTGGCCGCACAGGCCGGCCGCAAGGGGGGCGAGGCCTCCCACGGCTCGCGTCGTCCCGGCGATCTCGACGAGGCTGAAGGCCAGGCCGACTAGGTCGGGCCGAAGGTGAAGCAGAGAGGGCGGCCGGTGCGAACCGGCCGCCCTTTTTGTTTGCCGGGCCCATTCCGCAGTCTCGGCCGATGCGTTTCGGGGTTTTGTCGGTCCGTCTGGACGAAAAAACACCCTGACGAAACGGCCGACCCGGACGAAATCCGCGCTCACCCTCTCCGCGAACCGCGATCCCGAACATTACACCCGCGCCGGACCAGGGCGCGCTCGCGGCTGGTGGAGGCCCGCTGCGACTGCCCAGATCGGAATTTCGACGTCGAACAGAAAAATTTGTTCGACGTCGTCCGGGCGTATTGCCAGCGCGCCGACCCCTGGTGGCGTATCAGGCCGCGAGCAGAACCAGGGCCACGGACGGATCAGGGCTCTGCTGGAAGGACACAACCCGCCAGCCCGCAGCCTCGGCCATCGCCGTCACGGAGGCCTCGGTGAACTTTCGTGAGCTCTCGGTATGGATGGTCTCGCCGGCGACGAACGGGATCATGGCCCCGCCGATATGGGCCTCGATGTCCCGCTCAGCGCGCAGGTGCATCTCCATCCGGGACCGTTCGAGGTTCCAGACCGCGACGTGCTCGAACCCGTCCAGATCGAAGTCGGCGCCCAGTTCGCGATTGGCGCGGACCAGCAGATTCATGTTGAAGGCCGCCGTCACGCCCTGGGCGTCGTCATAGGCGGCGACCAGCACAGCCGGATCCTTGACCAGATCGACGCCGAGGATGAACAGCGATGACGGGCCGAGGCGATCGCGCGCATTGGCCAGGAAGGCCACAGCCTGGTCCTCCTCCAGATTGCCGATCGTCGACCCCGGGAAGAAGCCGACGCGACGACCGCGGCCCAGTTCCGGCAGGGGCGCGAGGTTGAGGAAATCGCCGACCATCGGCGCCACCTCCATGTGCGGGTAGGCCTCGGCAATACTGGCGGCGGCGGCGTTCAGGGCGTCAGGGCTGATGTCGATAGGGACATAGGCCTGCAGCGTCGGCGCGGAATCCAGCAGGATGCGGGTCTTCTCGCTGGCCCCGGAGCCGAACTCGACGAGGACGGCGTTGTCGCCGAAATGCCCGGTCAGGCCCGGCGCCATCTCGCGCAGCAGGGCCGCCTCCTGACGCGTCGGATAGTATTCCGGCAGCCGGGTGATGTCCTCGAACAGTTCCGACCCGGTGGCATCGTAGAACCATTTGGGCGACACCGACTTTTCCGGCCGCGAGAGGCCAGCGACCAGTTCGGCCCGGAACCGTGCGGTCTCCAGGTCTTCGATGCGCGCGCGTTCGCCCGCCGGGGCGTCGGACGCCAGTCTCAAACCCATGAAGGCCCACCTTTGACGCGGATAGAAGAAGTTGCGGTATGTGGCCCGCGTGTGCCCCGGCGGCGTGGCGAACGCGCCGCCCCGCAGGACCCGCTGGTTGGCCATGAACTTGCCGTTGTACTCCGACGCCGTGCCCTCGGTGGGCCTGAAGCCGGGATAGGGTGAATAGGCGCTGGAGGTGTGCTGCCACACCTCGCCGAACAGGTTGGAGAAGACGTCCGGCGCGGTCGCCACCGCGCTTTCCCACTCCGCCTCGGTCGGCAGACGTTTGCCGGTCCAGTGGGCGAAGGCGTCGGCCTCATAGGCGCTGATGTGCCGCACCGGAACCTCGGGATCGACCGGCGCGCGCCCGGCGAGACCCAGGACGGTCCATTCGCCGGCGTCCTGACGCCAGTAGAGCGGCGCGTCCCAGCCCTCGGTCTTCACCACCGCCCAGCCGTCGGCCAGCCACAGTTCGGGCCGCCGGTAGCCGCCATCGGCCATGAATGCCAGCCACTGGCCATTTGTGACCAGGTCATGATCCAGCAGGAAGGGCTCCAGCCATGCCCGGTGACGCGGTCCTTCGTTGTCGAACGCGAAGCCCGACCCATCATGCCCTATGTCGACGAGCCCGCCCTCGAACCGGGTCTGACCGCCCCGCCCCGGCTGCAGCGGCCCGCCAGGCCGTGGTTCGACGTCGTAGGCTGCCGGATCGAGCGGCGAACGCGACATCAGGTTCAGCAGGTCCATCAGGAACAGCTCCTGATGCTGCTGATCGTGATGCAGGCCCAGAACGAACAGATACTCTTCCAGACCCTCGAAGCCGCGCCCGATCCGGTCGGCGATGCGCCGGTCGATCTCGGCGCGATAGGCCAGGACCTCGTCCAGCGACGGCCGGGTCATCAGGCCGCGCTCGTGGCGTTCGACCCGCCGCCCCAGGCTCTCGTAGTAGGAGTTGAACAGTTGCTGCAGCTGCCGATCAACCGGCTCATAGCCCGGCTTGGCCGCCAGGATCATCGCCTCGAAGAACCAGCTCGTGTGGGCCAGGTGCCATTTGCCGGGACTGGCGTCCGGCATCGACTGCGCGGCCAGATCCTCGGCAGACAGACCCTCGGCCAGAGCGGGCATCGCAGCGCGCACCTCCCGAAAGCGAAGCAGAAAGTCAGCCTCAACAGGGACGATCCGGGGTAAAGAATTCATCGGACGTTGCTCCGCGCGGCGCTGGACAAACCGCCGGTTCATCCCAACCTACGTAAACACGGCCGTTCTGGTTTCGTTGCCGAGGAAAATGACGGTGCGCGCCCCGCACCGTCACCTTCACATGCTCAGCGGACCGGCTTGCCGCCATGCTTGGCGTATTCCAGCCGCGCGATGGTGCGATTGTGCACCTCGTCCGGGCCATCGGCGAGGCGCAGGGTGCGGACGCCAGCGTACATCTCGGCCAGGGGCGTGTCGCCCGAGACGCCTGCGCCGCCGAAGGCCTGGATGGCGTCGTCGATGATCTGCAGCGCCATCTTGGGCGCCGCGACCTTGATCTGGGCGATCTCGGACTTGGCGTTCTTGGCTCCGCCGTTGTCCATCATCCAGGCGGCCTTCAGGACCATCAGGCGGCACATTTCGATATTGGTGCGCGCCTCGCCGACCCGTTGCTCCCACACCGAATGCTCGGCCAGCTGCTTTTTGAAGGCGGTGCGGTTCAGCAGCCGCTCGCACATCAGCTCCAGCGCCTTTTCCGCCGCGCCGATGACGCGCATGCAGTGGTGGATACGGCCCGGCCCGAGGCGGCCCTGGGCGATCTCGAAGCCCCTGCCCTCGCCGGCGATCAGGTTTTCGACCGGCACCCGGACGTTGTCGAGCACGACCTCGGCATGGCCGATCGGACGCTCGTCATAGCCGAACACGGTCAGCATCCGCTCGATGCGGAAGCCGGGGGTATTGGTCGGCACCAGAATCTGGGACTGCTGCTGGTGGGTTGCGGCGCCCGTGTCGGTCTTGCCCATCACGATGGAGATGGCGACGTTCGGGTGACCCATGTTGGTCGACCACCATTTGCGGCCGTTGATCACATACTCATCGCCGTCGCGGACGATCGAGGTCTGGATGTTGGTCGCGTCCGAGGAGGCCACGGCCGGCTCGGTCATCAGGAAGGCGGAGCGGATCTCGCCGGCCATCAGGGGCTTGAGCCAGCGATCCTGCTGGGCCGCGTTCCCGTACATATGGAGCACCTCCATATTGCCGGTGTCCGGGGCGTTGCAGTTGAACACCTCGGGCGTCCACAGGCCCGCGCGGCCCATGGCCTCGGCCAGGGGGGCATATTCCAGGTTGGTCAGGCCCGCACCGTGGTCCCCCGGAAGGAACATGTTCCACAGGCCCGCCTCACGCGCCTCGGCCTTCAAGGCCTCCATGGTCGGTGACTGGACGGTGTGGTCGCTATGAACGTCGGCCCAGTAGTCGGCGGCGCGCGGCGCCACCTTGTCGTCGAGGAACCGCGTGACCCGCTCCTGCCAGTGCAGGGCCCGGTCCGAGTGCTTGAAATCCATGGATGTCGTCCTTCCCGATATGCGAACGGCGCGATCCGCAGGACCGCGCCGTTCTGGCGTATAGCTTTTGTTAGCCGACCACTAGCGCTTCAGCAGCGGGGCCAGCTTCTGGGCGATCATCATGTCGCCGGCGATCTTCAGCTTGCCCTGCATGAAGGCCATCATCGGGTCCAGCTTGCCGTCCGACAGGGCCATGAAGTCGTCCCAGGTCATGGAGACGGTGGCGTCGGCGGGCTTGTCCTCGTTGGTGACGGTGTTCGGGACCGAGGCGCCGTCGATGAAGATCCTGCCCACGTCGCCCAGGTCGATCTTCACGGTCTTGCCCAGACCGGAGTTGTCGCCGACGGCGCCGCGGATGTGTTCGGTCACTTGAGCCAGATCGGCCATGGAGGGTCTCCCTGAGAATGTGGAGCCGAAGCCCTATCCCTCCATAGGCCGCCTCACAAGATCACGTCGGGGAAACTGCGGCCCCCGGCTGGACGATCAGGATCACAACATTCCGAAACGGCGGATTGCGCCCCGGCGCGGGCTCCGCTATCGAGCCTGCCTGCCGGAGACGTGGCCGAGTGGCTGAAGGCAACGGTTTGCTAAATCGTCATACCCTGTAAGGGGTATCGAGGGTTCGAATCCCTCCGTCTCCGCCAGCAACTTATCAATAACTTCACGGTCCCATTAGGTACTGTGAAGTTATTGATGGTGACGATCATCAGAAAATCTCAGTCTCTAATGTCCTTAGAGCAGCGAAATTTCGGCATTTTACTTCAGGGAAATCTCTAGTTCTTATTCGCGTTAATTTAGTGCCCACATTTCCGCGGCCTACAGCGAAAATAGTACTGGCTATTCGAATCTTATTCGCACCCTGCGGATCAATAGATCCAGAAGACCTCGTCGTCCTCGGTCCAGCCGACAACGACGTGGCCTCTTTCCCCGATGTCGCCGACCCACCGATACCGGACCATCTCGCCTCCGGTGACTGACCAGCGCTCGACCGGTGCGAAGACGTGTCCGGGCCGTACGCCCCATGACGGGGCTGTCTCGCCGCCCGAGGCGATGATCTCGGACGCCAGCAGGCTGTCAGGCAGATCGGCGTCAGCGCGGCCAAAGGCGCGGCGCAAGAGGGCGGTCCGGGCGTCCTCGGCCATCAGGGGCTGGGTCAGATAGGTCGAGCCGGGGGCGAGCCCCTCGGCTATGGCGAGTGCCAGGTCCTCCAGCGGCGGCTCCCCGTCCTCGTCGGTGTTGCAGACAGCCAGAACCTGGATGCCCGATCCGCCGAACGCCATCGTCTGGGAGACGAACCCGGGCACCGACCCGGTGTGGTGGTGGAGCGCCTGGCCGCGACACCGCTCCAGAAAGACCCCGGCTCCGTAAGGCGCGGCGCGGCCGGTGCGGAGGCTCCCGGGCTGCCAGGCCAGGGCTGTGGTCTGAGGTGACATCAGGGTCGAGGCAGCGAGGGCCCGACACCAGGGGGCCCAGTCCAGAGCGCTGAACAGGACGCCGCCGTCGGCCGCGCGGCTCATCTCGTCCTCCATCTGGTCCGCCTTGGACAGTGTTGCGCCATTCAGGGTGAAACCCTGAGCGCGGGCGGCGATGTCGGTCGCGGTCGCGTCCGGGCGCGCAAAGCGAAGGCCGGCGGGGGCGAAGACGCGTTCGCGCACATAGTCGGCATAGGTCATTCCACTGACCGCCTCGATCAGCCAGCCGAGTACGAAATAGTTGGTGTTGGAATAGGCCCAGGCCTCGCCGGGCTCGAAGTCGCGGCCCTCTGACACCGCATCGAAGATCATCCGGCGGCTGACCGGTTCGGACCAGTCCTCCACTTGATCCAGATAGTCGGGCAGGCCCGTGGTCTGGTGCAGCAGGTTCGCGATCGGCGTCTGGGCCAACACGGAGGGCAGACCCGTCACATGGGCGCCAAGCCGATCGCCCAGGGCGATCCTGCCCGCCTGCACAAGTTGAAGCACCGCTACGCCCGTGATGAATTTGCCGTTCGAGCCGATGTGGAACAGGGTTTCTGGCGTAACAGGTCGGCGCGGGGAGCGTCGGGCGTCGCCCCAGGCAAAGACCCCGGCGGGCTCACCGTGGCGGGCAGCCACGACCACCCCGCCGACGCTTCCGGAGCCGTCCACAAGCGCGCCGAGCGTCGCGGCCAGGCTTTCGGGCAAGGGCGGCGGGGATCCGTCGCCCGCCGGCCCCAACTGCGGTTCCGACGCCGCCTCCTCGCCACAGCCTGCGAGGCCCATCCCCACAAGCGCCGCTCCCATCAGTCCACGTCGGTTCAGCATGTGTTTCCCCTGCCTGTGCGGGGGAAGGAACGCCGCCTTGCAGCGACGGTCAATGCGACGAGTTCTGACGGCGTCGTGGTTTGGCCCGGGCGGAAGGTTGGACTTTGAAGCGATGTTGAAGAGCGGATATTCCGCGCCGACGCTGCGAGTCAGACCCGGTCATTGCCGCCCTGCCCGCTTTTCGCCTAAGCGCCAGTTCCGGAAATAGTGCCGCGAGCCGGCTAACAATCCAACCCAAACAGCATCCGGAATCTTACCGAACGGCGTTTGGCATATCTTAGGTAAATCTACCTACCTTGCGAGGTGAGCAAAATGCTCTCGGACGCCAAAAAGGCTCCGAAACCTTGGAATGGGAAACATCGTTATGGCGCTGAACAGCGTGAACACGAACTCTGGGGCGTTAGTGGCATTGCAGAACCTGCAAACCACCAGGGCTCAGCTTGATACGGTGCAAAACCGGATCAATACGGGGAAGAAGGTCAATACGGCCAAGGACAACGGCGCTATCTGGGCTATCGCCCAGGGCCAGCGCGGTGAGATCAGTGCCCTGGGCGCCGTCAAGGACAGCCTGGATCGCGGTTCGTCCGTCGCCGACGTTTCCATTGCTGCCGGTGAATCCGTCTCCGACCTGCTGGTCCAGCTGAAGGAAAAGGCCCTGTCGGCGACTGACAAGTCGCTGTCCACGGCCTCGCGCAAGGCCTTGAACGAAGACTTCAAGTCCATCCGCGACCAGATCGCCACGGTGGTCTCCAATGCTAAGTTCAACGGCGTGAACATGCTGGACAACTCGACCGGCACCAACGGCTTCAAGGCTCTGTCGAACACGGCCGGCTCCACCATCAAGGTGGCGCCCGAAAATCTGTCGCTGGGCGGCGCCAATGTGACCTTGGCCGCGACCGCGACCATCGGCACCTCGACCCTGGCGACAACCGCTCTGACGGCAATCAACGCTTCGATCGACAACGTCTCGTCCGCCCTGGCTCGCCTGGGCACCGGCGCCAAGTCGCTGGACACGCACCGCACCTTCGTCGGCAAGCTCTCCGACGCTCTGGAGAACGGCGTGGGCAACCTGGTCGATGCGGATCTGGCCAAGGAAAGCGCGCGACTGCAGTCGCTGCAAACCAAGCAACAGCTGGGTGTGCAGGCTCTGTCGATCGCCAACTCCTCGACCTCGATCCTGCTCGGCCTGTTCAAATAGACGGCCACGGCGGCGGGGCTTCGGTCCTGCCGCCAACCGCGCCTCGTACTCGCCGCCCAGATCGTCGACACCTTCGGCGGTCTCGGCCCAAAACAGCCGATTTGCAGACTGATCCTGAGCGCTGCATCCGGAATGCAGGTTTGGGGCAAACAGCCACGCTCGATGTCGGGCTGAGGCGGCGGCCCGTCTTCTCCATTACCATTCGCCTTGCACACGGCGTGTTGATCGGAGCGCAAGGCGGGACCCCACCCGGTATGAAATATCATATTGAATGAGCTTAATATCTTGGGGCGAGACCGGGTCCCGAGAGACGCCAGTCAGTATGCGCGCCAACGTGTTTTTATATAGCGAATTCAACCGCCCAGGCTGCCTGTCGATGGGGTCCGATTTCGACGCCGATCCACACCTGTCCTACGGCTTCGTCGAGAAATGCGGCCTGCGCTGCAACTATCACGGCTGGGCCTACAACGAGGCCGGTCAATGCGTTGAGATGCCCTACGAGGATACCGTCGCCGCCAAGGACAAGGACAAGGACAAGGTCCGCATCACGGCCTATCCGGTGAAAGAACACGCCGGAATGCTGTGGACCTATATGGGGCCCCTTCCCGCGCCGGAATTGCCGAACTGGGAGCCGTTCACCTGGACCAATGGTTTCACCCAGATCATCATTTCCGAGATCCCGTGCAACTGGTTGCAGTGCCAGGAGAACTCCATCGACCCGGTGAATTTCGAGTGGCTGCATACCAACTGGTCGCGCCGCCAGACCGACGCCATGGCCGAGTTGGGACCCAAACATCTGCAGGTCGCCTTCGACGAATTCGACTACGGCCTGATCTACCGCCGCCAGCGCGAGGACCTGCCCGAGGACCACACCATGTGGACCGTGGGCCGGGTCTGCTTGCTGCCCAACTGCTTCTTCCTCGGCGACCATTTCGAATGGCGCGTGCCGATCGACGATGAGAACACACTCAGCATCTCCTGGGTTTTCACGCGCGTCCCGACCGACGCCGAACCCTATCGCCAGGACGTCATCCCCACCTGGCACGGCCCCATCAAGGATGCCGAGACCGGCCGCTGGATCAGCACCCACGTCATGAATCAGGATTTCATCGCCTGGGTGGGACAGGGCACGATCGCCGACCGCAGCAAGGAAAAGCTGGGGCTTTCGGATCGGGGCATCCAGATGCTGCGCAAGCAGTTGATGGCCGACATGGACGCGGTCGAAGCCGGCCTGGATCCAAAGAGCGTCATCCGCGATCCTGAGGTCGCGGCCTTCGTCACCCTGCCGATCGCCGAACGCGACGTCCTGATCGACGGGATTTCGCTGGAGGAGATGAGGTCGCACCCGATCCTGGGCCGTCACCTGGAACGTTTCATGTTCCAGGCCGGACAGCCACCCGCGGTGTGGAACGCCTATTGCGACGCCATGGGCATTCCGGGGGCCAAGGCGGTTGATGACAGCGTCGTCATCACCATCTGACGAAGGGTCAAATCATGTCGCATGCCGTCCTCAGCAACGAACAGTCCAGCCAGCTTCAGGCGCTGTACGACGAGATGCGCCCGGCCAGTCTGACGCCGCTTTGGGAGGTGCTGGCCTCGCTTGTGACGCCACAGCCGACCTCGCCTGTGGTGGCGCACAAATGGTCCTATGACGCCGCGCGCGACTATCTGATGCGCGCCGGCGACCTGATCAGCGCTGCCCAGGCCGAGCGCCGCGTTCTGATCCTTGAAAACCCCGGCCTGCCCGGAGCGTCGCGCATCACCACCAGCCTGTACGCGGGCCTGCAGTTGATCCTCCCGGGCGAGGTCGCGCCCTGCCACCGCCACACCCAGTGCGCGCTTCGCTTCGTGATGGAAGGTGAAGGGGCCTTTACCGCCGTCGATGGCGAAAAGGCGATCATGCGCCCCTTTGATCTGGTTCTGACGCCGGGTGGGCAGTGGCACGATCACGGCAATCCGACCGACAGCCCGATGATCTGGCTGGATGGCCTGGACATCCCGACCGTCAGCCATTTCGACGCCAGCTTTTCCGAAAAGCTCGGCGCCGACGCACACCCCGAGACCGTCCCGCCCGGCGACACCTCCAGCCGTTAAGGCCACAATCTGCGGCCTCTGCGCGGGAGCGCGGCGGATCGGCGCCCACAGCATCAGCCCCTGTTCCACTACCCCTATGCCGAATGGCGACCGGCCCTGGACCGCCTCGCCAGTTCGGCGGTGCCAGATCCGCATCTGGGCCATGCGCTGGAGTTCACCAACCCGGCCGACGGCGGGTCGATCATGCCGACCATCTCGGCCCACGTCCGCCTGCTGCCTGCCGGGTTCGAGACGAAGACCCGACGATCCACCGACGCCAGCATCTATGTCGTCGTCGAGGGATCCGGGACGGCCTGGCTGGACGACAAGCCCATGCCCCTCGTCCGTCGCGACGTATTGGTCGTGCCGTCCTGGACGGCGCTAAGGTTCCAGGCCGAAGACACCCTGGTCCTGTTCGGCTACTCCGACCGGGCCTGCCAGGAAAAACTGAACCTCTTCAGGGAAGAAAACGCGTGACCTTGACCTTCGAGCCGGCCCCCACCGTTCTGGCGCCGACCACTAACGGCGAGAGCTTCCCTGTCCGTCGCCTGTTCTGCATCGGCCGCAACTATGCCGCCCACGCCCGCGAAATGGGCAAGGATCCCGACCGCGAACCGCCCTTCTTCTTCACCAGCTGGGCCGAGACCGTCGTCCCGGACGGCAGCATTATCGCCTATCCGCAGGCGACCTCGGATTATCAGCACGAGATCGAGCTGGTCATCGCCATCGGCAAGTCGGGCCGCGAGGTCTACGAGGCAGACGCCCTGGACCTGGTCTATGGTTACGCCATCGGCCCCGACATGACCCGCCGCGACCTGCAGTTCGCGGCCCGAGACACCGGCCGCCCCTGGGACGCCAGCAAGAACGTCGAGGAGTCCAAGCCGCTGGGACCGATCCATACGGCTGCCGGGTTCGATGCATCGAAGGGCGCCATCACCCTGACCGTCAATGGCGTGACCAGACAGACCGGCGACCTGGCCGACCTGATCTGGTCAGTGCCCGAGGTGATCGCCCACCTGTCCAGATTCTATCGCCTCGAGCCCGGCGACCTGATCTATACGGGGACACCGGCGGGGGTCGGGCCCGTGGTTCAGGGCGATACCTTGGTCGGCGCGATCGACGGGCTTGGCACGCTTACGGTCACCGTCGGCCCGGCCCGCCACTGAGACCCTGACGATGATCCTGCACGGCTATTTCCGTTCATCGGCCGCCTGGCGGGTCCGTATCACGCTGCATCTCAAGGGTCTGACCGTCGAGCATCGCTATCAGCACCTGCGCAAGGGCGAACAGCTGTCGCCCGAGTATCTGGCGGTCAATCCCCAGGGGCTGCTGCCGAGTCTGATCCTGGACGACGGCGCGGTCCTGACCCAGTCCCTGGCCATCTGCGAGTATCTGGACGAGCAGTATCCCGATCCGGCCGTGCTGCCCTCCGACCCGGTCATGCGCGCCAGGGTTCGCGCCTTCGCCCAGGTCATCGCCTGCGACATTCACCCGGTACAGAACCTGCGGGTGCTGAAGGCCCTTCAGGCGCGCGGCCAGACACCGGACGACACCAACGGCTGGGCCCGGGACGTCATCGGCGGCGGCTTCGATGCGCTGGAGACGCTCGTGGCCGGGCAGGTGCGGCCCTATGCGTTCGGCGATACGCCCACCCTCGCCGACATCTGCCTGGTGCCCCAGATGGCGAACGCCCGCCGCTTCGGCGTCGAGTTACGCTGGCCCCGCCTCGCGGCGATCGAGGCCGCCTGCCTGGCCCTTCCCGCCTTCGCCGAGACCCATCCCGACCTGCAACCGGACGCGGAATAGGGTCGCCACCATGAAGGTCGTCGTCGTCGGAGCCGGACACGCTGGTGGGTCCGTCGCGTCCCTGTTGAAGGCCTCTGGCTTCGAGGGCGAGATCGTCCTGATCGGCGATGAGCCGGTCGCCCCCCTATCAGCGCCCACCCCGGATCGGAATGACACGTCGAAAGCCACCCTCCACCGGGCCGATGACGATCGGAGTGGCCAGGTCGATATGGACGGTGAAGACAGGACCGGTCGGCCGCGTCGTTTCCCCCGCTTCGGCCGCCATGATGTCGCCCTTTCCAAAACGGATCGGCGTCCAGTTGCACAGACGTATGATAATTGATCAAGAACTGGCTGCACGGGAGGCTGACAGGGCCTGATGGAGTCCGCTGGACCAGATCCCAATCAGGATATCGAGCTCAAGGCTCCGACAGCGCCATTCAGCCAACCACTGCGGCCCAGGCGTTCGCCGCACCGCCCCGGAAAAGCCGGAGGGTCGGTCTGCTGACCAGATGGCGTTGACTGTCGGAGGTTCTACCGATCGCTGTTTCGCCTGACGGCGCCGTCCGCACAGAGCATGGGACGGCCGCCTTGCGACGGCTCAAGGCCGGGCGGTACTAGATTTCGGGCTCACTACGCAGATTGGCCCGGACGACGCCGAGGAACGCCTCTGCGAGGCGATCAGGGCCGGAGTTGGCCGAGGTCGCGAAGCCGTATTCATGGCGGATGCCGGGCGTGAACCGCCGCAGGACCGTGCCCTCCCGGACATAGGCCTTCGCCAGCCTCTCGTTGACGATGGCGACGCCGACGCCGCGAGACGCGAGCGCACAGGCCGAGGCGATCGTATGGGTCTCGACCTTGACCCTCGGCACCACGCCGGCGTCGGCAAAGGCGGCCTCGACCTGGGCGCGGAAACGCTGGCCCTGGCCCAGCAGGATCAGCGGCACGCCGCGCATATCCGCCGCCGCGACCGTCTCCTGTGCCGCCAGCGGGTGGCCGACCGGCAGGACGCAGGCGCTCTCGCTGACCAGCACCGTCTCGGTCCGCAGGTCGGCGCGATTGTGCGGCAGTTTGACGAAGCCGGCGTTCACCGTCCGCGACGCGATCATCGCCTTGGCGACCTCGACGCCATGGGAATCGATCGACACATGCACCTGGGGGTACTGCTCCAGAAAGCGCTCGATCATGTCGGGCAGGATCGCTTCGAGGAAACTGGGCGGGGCGACGAGGCGCAGGTGGCCGACGCGAAAGTCCGAGATGTCGCGGGCCAGCGACTGCACGCGATCGACGTTGTCGAGCGCGCGTTCCACCTCCTGATGCAACAGCAGTCCGTCGGCGGTCAGCATCAGCCGTCCGCGATCGCGATGGAACAGTTCGAACCCCACGTCGCGTTCGAGCTGGGCCAGCAACCGGCTCGCGGCGGGCTGGCTCAGCCCCTGGGCGCGCGCCGCGCCGGTCACCGAGCCCAGCCGGACGATCGCGTTGAAGATCCGGAGCGCTCTCAGCCGGATCGTCTGACGGCCGTCGGCGTCCGGCGTCATGGCATGACCCTAGGCGATCGGCCGGATCGGAAGCACGATATGCGACGGGGTGTCAGGCCCGAAATGCACGGCGCAGGTCGCAGCGACAGGGTCGCTGGCCTCGCCGGCCGGGACACCCGTGCCCGGGTTGACGTCGAAATGAGGGAAGTTGCTGGCCGAAACGTCCAGCCGGATCCGATGACCGGCCGCGAACAGGTTGGACGTCGGGAAGGCCTTGATGTCGACGCCATACACTTCCCCCGGCCGCATCGGATGCGCGGCCTCGAACCCGTCGCGGAAGCGTAGGCGCAGCACGCCATGGGTCAAGTTCAGGGCGTATCCCTCGGGATAGTCGGCATTGGGCGGATAGACATCGACCAGTTTGATCATGACGTCGCAGTCCAGGGCGCTCGCGGAAATCCACAGCCGGGCGGACACCGGCCCGGTGACCTCCACCGCCTGGGTCAGAACCTCGGTCTGGAAGGTGACGACGTCGTCGCGGTCCGCGAGCGCCCTGCCCGGCATGGAGGCCCCGTACAGGTCGAAGGTCTCCCGCTGGTCGAAGCCCCCCGCCTCCATCAGGGGCGCGCCCGAGGCGATGGCGCCGCCGATGGTGGGAACGGGATTGTCCGGATCGTGCCGCCAGGAGCGCTCGCCCGCCTCGGGGATCGCGCGCGACAGACCTCCGTCGCCCGAGAGGTGGAAGGCCGTGGCCTCGACGGCGGGCGGCGGCCAGTCCGCCTCGTCGCGCCAGCGCCCGCCATGATCGAGTCGATCCTCCGCCGTGCGACGGCCGGTCCCGCCGCCCATGACGAACAGCCGGACCGGCGACGACAGCGGGTCCGCGACCGCAGGGTTCCGGCGCAGGTGGCGGTCGAACCAGTCGAGGCGCAGACGCAGGTAGTCATCCGCCAGATGACCGTCCAGCGTCGCCTCCGGCCCGAAATCGACGTCTCCTGCGAAGGTCACCGACCGCTGCCCATGGGTCCACGGCCCCATCACCAGCCGCACCGGGCCCGCCTTCATGCGGCTGAGAGCGGCGAAATTCTCGGTCGCCGCGAGCGCATAGGGATCGTACCAGCTGCTCATGAACACCATCGGCGCGTCGGTGAACCGCTGGTAGTGGGCGGAGGCGCAAAGGTCGGGTTGCGTCCAGAACGGACCGAAGGTCTCGCGCGCCCACATCTGCACGACGAAGTCTTCGTATTCCGGGGCGGCGGTCAGGGGAGAATGGCCGGGCAGCCAGGGATTCACCCGCACCCACACGCCGATGTCCTCAGCCTCCAGCGCAGCCCTGCGCGCCGGATCGGCGGCGGTCGCCGGCGCCTGCAGCGCGTGTTTGTAGGCCCAGGTCAGTTGCTTGAGCTCGAAGGCCCCGCCCTGGCGGATGCCGCTGTGATAGCCGCTGGAGAACCCGCCTGAATCCATGAACATCGCGGCCAGTGCCGGATGGCCCAGCGCCGCCACGGCCGCCTGGACGTGAGCGGAATAGGACAGGCCGGTCATGCCGATCCGCCCGTCGCACCAAGGCTGGTCCACGATCCAGCTCAGGGTGTCGTAGCCGTCGTCGGCCTCGTTCAGGTATTTGGAGAAGACGCCCTCGGAGGCCGAACGCCCCCGGCAGTCCTGAAGCACGTAGGCGTATCCGGCGCCCGCGAAGTCGGCCGCGACCTCGGGCTTGGAACGCGGCGTCGGATCGGCGGCCGTCCGGTCGGCGTGGTTCGTTCCCCGCTTGTCGTAAGGCGTCCGCTCCAGAATGACGCTGAACGGACCCGCGCCGGCCGGCAGATAGATGTCTGCGGCCAGACGCACGCCGTCACGCATCGACGCCATGACGTCGCGCAGGACAACGATGTCCTCACCCGGTCGGGGGTGGGGCGCCGCGCTCATGGAATCGCCGGCGCGGCGATGGCGGGCGGCGGCAGCCTGTAGGTCGCGGGCGCGCCCGGACCGACCGGCAGCGACAGGGACACCCACAGGGTCACCAGCGCGATCCCGGCCAGGCCGAAGGCGATACTGTAGGGCAGCATCAGGGCGATCATCGAACCGATGCCGAAATCGGGCTTCCACCTCTGGCTGATGATCAGCACCAGCGGGAAGTTGCTGGCCAGCGGCGTGACGATGTTGAAGATCGAGTCGCCCATCCGGTAAGCGGCCGTGGTCATCTCCGGCGAGACGCCCAGCAGCATCATCATGGGCACGACGACGGGCGCCATCGCGCTCCACTTGGCCGAGGCCGAACCGATCACCAGATCCAGACCGGACGACATGCCCAGCAAGGACACCAGCAGCAGCGGCTTGGGCATGGACAGGGCGGTCAGCGCCTCGGCCCCCCGGACCGCCAGCACCGGCCCCAGGTTCGACCAGGAGAACATGGCGACGAAGTGGGCGGCGAAGAAGGCCAGCACGATATAGGGGGCGATGTCGCGCATCCCCTCCCCCATCATCCGGACGAGGGTGCGGTGGCTGGCAATGGTCCCCGCGGCCGCGCCATAGGCCCAGCCGCAGCCGAGGAACAGCATCATGAAGGCCGCCACCAGGGCTCCGTAGAAGGGCGCCAGTCGCCGGGGTCCGACCGCCTCGGCATCGATCAGCGGCGCTCCGGGCCACAGGGTCAGGGCGGCGAACAGACCCACGACCGCCAAGGCAACCAGACCGGCCAGCATCAGGCCCTTCCGCTGCCGCGCATCGAGCACGCCCATGTCATCGGCCTCGGCGACGCCTTCCGGCAGCTGACCCGACCATTTGCCGAGGCGCGGCTCGATGATCCGGTCCGTCACGAACCAGGCGATGGGGGTGAACAGAACGCCGATGGCCAGGGTAAACCACCAGTTCCCCAGCGGATTGACGCCATAGCTCGGGTCGATCAGCTGCGCGGCCGGCGCCGTGATGCCGAGCATCAGCAGGTCGAACTGCCCGGGGATGATGTTGCCGGCGAAAGCGCCTGAAATTCCGGCATAGGCGATCGCCACGCCCGCCAGCGGATGCCGTCCCGCCCGCGCGAACACCAGCGCCGTCAGGGGGATCAGAACCACATAGGCCGCGTCGGCCGCATGGTGCGAGAACAGGCCGATGATGAAGACTGCCGGACTCAGGAAGCGCGTCGGCAGATGGCGCACGCCTCCGCCCAGCAGCGCCGCGAACAGGCCCGACCGCTCGGCCACTGCCGCACCCAGCATGACCACCAGCACCAGACCCAGGGGCGGGAACCGCGTCAGCGTCTCGGGCATGTCGACGAAGAGTCTGGCGACGTTCTCCGACGACAGCAGGCTCTGGGTGGCCAGCCGGTCGCCGGTCACCGGATTGACCGCGCTCCAGCCCGAACCCGCCGCGAAGACGGACACGATGACCAGCACCCCGATACATCCCGCCAGGATGAAGACCGGGTCGGGCAAGGCGTTGCCCAGCCGCTCGACCCGGTCCAGCCATCCCCGACGCGCCGTCGGGGATGGGCCATTCATGTCGGTCATGCCGGAACCTGGGTTCTAGAACTGGAGCCCGAGACGAATGTAGGCGCTGCGACCCCGGGCGTCATAGGTGTAGATGTCGTAGTTGATCGGCGCGTTTGCATAGGAAGCGGGCGGTTGTTCGTCGAACAGGTTGTTCACCCCGACCGAGACCGTCGCATCGAACATGTTGAAGGCGTAGCTGCCCTCCAGATCGTTGTAGAAGATGGCGTCGGTCGTCGCGTCCTTGACCGTGTTCACGATGTCGGTGCTCTCACCGATGTAGCGGCCACGCCAGAGGGCGCTCCAGGCGCCGTCGCTCCAGCGCAGCGAACTCTGTCCCTTCCAGTGCGGATAGGTCGAGCGCGCCCGGTCGCCTTTCCCGGCGCGTTCGTCGAGGATGTCGGGACCGCCGGTCGGGTCGGGGCTGACGGTAGTGAATTCATCCAGATACGAGGTGTCGAGGACCGCTGCGAAACGGCCGATGCCGGTGTCGAACTCGTAGCGGATCGTCGCATCGATGCCCGAGGTGCGAATCTCGGAGAGGTTCTGCGACCCCTGGGTCAGTCGGGTCACCGCACCGGTCACCGGGTCACGGGCCACCAGATCGCAGAAGGCGCCCCCGCGCGCCGCACACAGGCCCAGGATCTGGGCCGCAGCCTGGGAGGCGATCGCGTCCTTGATCTTGATGTCATACCAGTCGGCGGTCAGCGTCAGGCCGGGGATGGCGTCGGGCTGGAAGGCGAAGCCGGCGCTGAAGGTGTCAGCCGTTTCCGGCTCCAGCTGGCGGTTGCCGGACGTGGTCCCCGGGATCAGGCCGTTCAGGTTGAAGTTCGCCTGGTTGTAGTTGGCCGGGATGCCGGCGCAGCCCGGCAGGGTCGGACGGGCCGCGGCGCCGCCGTTGCAGGGGTCGATCGCCTGGATGCTGACTTCGCGCCCGCCCTGGAACAGCTCAAGAATCGACGGGGCCCGGAAGCCCTGGGAATAGGTGCCGCGGATCAACAACGGCTCCACCGGCCTCCAGCCCACGCCCGCCTTGATCGTCGTGGCGTCACCCACGGTGTCGTAGTTCGAATAACGGGCCGCCAGGCTCAGATCGAGGCTGTGCGCCATCGGCATGTCGGCCAGCAGCGGAATGGCGACCTCCAGATAGCCTTCGTGCAGACTGTATTCGCCGACCGTCGGCACGCGCGTCTGGGCCGTCGTGGTCGTATAGATGTTCGACAGGAATACGGGCGTCGAGTTGGCATAGGCGTCCGGCGTGTCGGTCGCCTTGTTCTGGCGATATTCGTAGCCCGCCGCCACCGACAGCGGCCCGGCCGGCAACTGGAACAGTTCGCCCGTGATATTGTAGGTCACGTCGAACAGCTCGGTCGAGTTGGACTCCCGCGTGGTGAAGCGGATGGAGTTGGCCATATCGGCCGTCATGGGGCCGAACAGGTTGATCGGCACGCACCCGGCCGAGGCCAGACAGTTGGCCGGATCGCCCAGCCCCCGGAACAGCCGCTCGTAGTTGACGCCGTTCAGGGCCGAGGACTGGATCTCGTTTCGCGACCAGCTGCCGTTCAGGTCCCAGGACCATTCGCGACCGAAGCCGTTGAACGTACCCTCGGCCCCGGCGCCGATGCGCCAGGTCTCGACGTCCTGGATGTTGTCGCGATTGCCGAGGTCGGTCATCACCTTGCGCACCCGCCAGGCCGAGGTCGCAGCGAAGGCCAGCGCATTGGCCGTCGGCACGCCGTTGGCCGTGCCGAACGGGTTGAACGGATGGTTGTTGGCCAGGGAATAGCCCCGGATGGTCCCGGACGTGCCGCCGATATCCAGCAGCACCGGCGAGAACATCTGGTTCGACTGACGCCGGTTGTAGAGACCCTCGATGTGGGCCGAGACATTGTCCGAAAGGTCGGCGCGGAAGCGACCGTACAGGCCGTAGCGCTCGCTGGGTCCCGCCGAATAGATGCCCTGGGCCTGGGTGTTGTAGAAGTCCTCCGGCAGGGTCGCGGTCCGGAAACTGTTGTCCGCCAGGCTGCCCGCGCCGTAGTTGCCGAGGGCGATCTGGGTCGCGGGCGTTCCCGAAGTGGCGAATCCCGTCGCGGTTCCGAAATAGGCGTTGTTCGACAGGCCCGGCAGGATGAACAGGCCGCGCGGGCTGGTGCCCGGGGCAATCAGCGGCACCAGGCTGAGGGTGGTCAGGTCGCGGTCCGACGTCAGGATCTCGTCCTCGCGCGCATAGCTGGCCGAGAGCACCACCGAACTGTTCTCGAACCGGCGGCCCCAGTTGGCGACGGCCGAATACTGCTCGCCATCACCCTCTGACGTGATCCCCGCGCGGGTGTTCAGGCGAAGGCCGTCGAAGTCGCGGATGGTGCGGATATTGACCACCCCGGCGATCGCGTCGGCGCCGTAGATGGCCGAGGCGCCGTCCTTCAGCACTTCGATGCCGTCGATCATCCCCAGCGGAATGGTGTTCAGATCGACGAAGTCACGGAAGCCGCGCTGGCCCACGCCATCGACCCAGCGATGACCGTCCACCAGCACCAGCACCCGGTTGCCGCTGCCCTCGGCCCCGCCTAGGTAGCGCAGGTTGATGGAGGAGGCTCCGTAGGAGGTCCCTTGCGTCCCGTTGCTGTTCAGGCTGACGCCCGCGGACGGCAGACGCTGCAGCAGGTCGCCGACCGACACGGCGCCGGAGTTCTTGATGTCCTCGGCGGTCAGCGTCAGCAGCGGCCCGACCGAGTCGGCGTCGCGTCGCTGGATGCGCGAGCCCGTCACGATGATCTCATCGACCGAGGACGTGTCGTCCTGAGGTGCGACCGGCGTCTGCGCCGCGGCCGGTGATGCGAGCAGGCCGAGTGTCAGCGCCGCCAGCGCCGAGCCGGTCAGGCACAGTGTCCGGATGGAAGTCGTCGTCGCCATAATCATGGTTCCCGTTGTCCTTGCCGTTCCTCGATCGTGGATCGGCCCCCTGGGGGCAACAGTCGCAGCGGGCCCGCCACGTCTGCAACAATATGGCGATTTCGTATCACGTCATGCGCCCGGCGCATGACCTATCGGTCTGCAGTCCTTGAAACGTATGATCCGGTGCGGAGGCGTACATGGCGATGGATCGGCGGCAACTCGTCTGGGGCATAGGAGCGATGGCGACGCTGTCGGGGTGTGGCGCGGCGACGCCCGGCGCCGGCGGCCTGCGTATCGACCTTCTGGGTCAGGCCCTGATCGAACATGCGCCGACGCCCGCAGAATGGCCCGGACGGGCCGGCGTGGTCCGCGCGCTCGGGGGAGCCGACGCCGTCTTCACCAATCTGGAGACGGTCATTCGTGGCCCGCGCGCCGGGGCGCCGACGCGGGAACTGCTGACGCTGCATGCCTCGGGACCAGAGATCCTGGAGACCCTGAAAGGCGCCGGGGTCGGTCTGCTGACGACAGCCAACAACCATGCCTTCGACCTGGGCAGCGGCGGCATTCTGGACACGTTGGACGCCATCGAAGCGGCGGGCCTGCGCACGACGGGGAGCGGCGCCGACCTGGCGCGAGCCTCAGCTCCCGCCACCCTCGAAACCTCGGCCGGCAAGGTCTCGGCGATCGGCTTCGCTACCGGCAAGGTCCGCCCCGGCGGCGCGGCCGCCCTTGACCATCCGGGCGTCAACGAGTTGCGGCGCGATGCGACGGGCGCCCCGCTCGCCGAGGACGAGGCGCGGATTTTGGCGGCCATCCGGCAGGCCGCCGCCGCCTCCGACGCCGTGATCGCCTGCCACCACAACCACGACTGGGAGCCGGACAACAGCCAGGTCCCGGCCTGGCAACAGGCTTTCGCCAGACGCTGCATCGATGCTGGCGCAAGCGTCTTCGTCGGCCACGGCTCACCCGTTCTCCAGGGCATGGCCGCCTGGCGGGGCCGCCCTCTCCTGTTCGGCCTCGGCAACTTCATCTTCCAGACCGAGAAGCCGCAGGGCGCCTACCCGCCGCCGGCGTGGCAGGGGGTGATCGCCTCGATCACGATCGACGGCGACCGGCCCGTCCGCGTGGAGCTGACGCCCCTGGTCCTCAACGAAGTCGGCCTGGGCGGCCCCGAGGATCAGGCCACCCGGGGTTTCCCCACCCTGGCCGGCGATAGGGAAGCGGCCGACATCCTGGCGCGGCTGGCGGTGCAGTCGGCGGCGATCGGCGGACATCTGGAGCGTCGCGGAACGCGCGGGACGCTCAGGACGGCCTGACGGACATCACTCCCTCACGACCGGTAGGTCGCGCGCCGCCGCGTTAACGCGACATCCACGGCCCCTGTGCAGGATGGCGGCCATGACCAGCGCCATCGACATTGGCCGTGCATCGGCGCTTGCCGACGCCGGCGAGACCGACGCGCGGCTCGACGCGTCAGGATTGCAGGCCCTGGCGGCGCAGTCCGTGGCCGGCCGCCAGGCGGACGGCGCCGCGCGACGCGGCCCCTTCCGACCCGAGGTCTGGCTGAACGCGCGCCAGCGGCACGCCTCGCGCCTCGCCGTCCACTGGTTCCGCAGCGCCGACGTGGCCGCGGTCTCGATCATCACCGTCGCCATCCTCTGGGCCATGACGCCGGCCGGCCTTCTCGCCGCGCCCCTGTCCGCCGCCGTGCCGCTGGCGGTCGGCGCGACCATCGTCCTCGGCCTGATGCGGTCGCTGGGCCTCTACCGTTTCGCGCGCGGGCAGAAGACGCCCCTGCATCTGGCCGCCGTCGCCGGCCTCGCGCTGCTCGGCGGCCTCGCCGCCATTCTGCTGGACGCCATCCTCGCAGGCGGGGCGACCCTGGCCGTCTACATCATCTGGACCGCCCTGATCACCGTCAGCCTCTATGTCCTGCACATGGGCTGGAGCGACCTCGTCGCCGGCTGGCGGGCCAAGGGCGCCCTGACGCCGAACATCGTCCTGGTCGGCGCCACCCGCCACGCCGAGACCCTGATCAAGGAGGCGCTCAAGCGCCGCGACATCAATGTGCTGGGCGTGTTCGACGACCGTCTGGCCCGCTCGCCGGACACCGTGGTCGGCGTGCCCGTCCTGGGCGACGCCGAGGCGCTGATGACCCACCGGATGACGCCCTATGTCGACAAGATTGTCCTCGCCATCGACCCCAGGGCCGAGAAGCGCGTCCGCGAACTGACCGCCCGCCTGTCGGCCCTGCCCAACGAGGTCAGGTTGCTGGTCGACCCGGCCGACGCCGGCGAACGCAGCGCCGCCCTCGACCGTCTGGCCAGCGCGCCCCTGGCCTCGCTCGACGGCCGGGTGGACGACGACCGCCGCGCCTTCAACAAGCGGATCCAGGACATCATCATCGGCACGGTCGCCCTCATCCTGCTGGCCCCCGTCATGGCCCTGACCGCCTTGGCCATCCGCCTCGACAGCCCCGGCCCGATCTTCTTCCGCCAGCGCCGCCACGGCTTCATCCACGAGGAGATCGTGGTCTGGAAATTCCGCTCTATGCGCCAGGACGCCGCCGACGCCACCGCCAGCCGTCAGGTGACCACCGATGACGACCGCGTCACCCGCATCGGCCGCTTCATCCGCTCCACCAGCCTTGACGAGCTTCCCCAGATCTTCAACGTCCTGAAGGGCGAGATGTCTCTGGTCGGCCCCCGTCCTCACGCCATCGGCATGAAGACCGGCGCAGTCGAGAGCGCCCGCCTCGTCGCCGAATACGCCCATCGCCACCGCATGAAGCCCGGCATGACCGGCTGGGCCGCCATCAAGGGCTCGCGTGGGCCCCTGCACTCCGCCCAGGACGTCCGCCGCCGGGTCCAGTTCGACATCGAATACATCGAGCGCCAGTCCCTGTGGCTCGACCTCTGGATCATGCTCGTCACCATCCCCGTCCTGCTCGGCGATCGCGCGGCGGTGCGCTGATGTTCTGGCGCGGCGTATGGGGCTATCTGCCCGCCAACATCATCCAGGGCCTGGTCGGGTTCGGGGCCATCGTCGTCTTCACCCGCCTGCTGTCGGCCGAGGATTTCGGCCGTTACGCCATCGCCTTCTCGGTCATGACCCTGATTCACGTCGGGACCTTCAGCTGGCTGGAAGCCGCCATGGCGCGCTTCTGGGCGGCCGAGGAAGGCCAGTCCCTGGCCGACCATTTCCTGACGCTGTACCGCACCGCCGCTGTCGTCACACTCGCCGCCCTGCCGGTCGCGGGGCTGATCCTGTGGGCCGTCCCCATCGGTCCGGGGCTGAAGCTGGCCATCGCCGCCGGTCTCGTCGGCATCCCCATCCGATGTTTCGCCAAGCTCGCGCAGGAGCGGTTCCGCGCCTCGGGCGAGGTGACCAGATCGGCCGGGATGGACATCGCCGTCACCCTCGGAGGCTTCGCCATCGGGGCCTTCTGCGCCTTCCACGGCGTCGGCGCCGCCTCACCCCTGATCGGCCTTGCCGTCGGCCCCCTGCTGGTCCTGCCCTTCGTCCTGCCGGGCGAGCTGAAACGGGCGCGGGGCGGAATCCTTTACCGCGACCGGCTCGGCTCCTACGCCCGCTACGGCTATCCGATCGCGGCCGGCCTGGGGCTGTCGCTGATCATGGCCTCGACTGACCGGTTCCTGCTCGAAATCTACATGGGTCCGGCGGCGGTCGGCGCCTATCACGCGGGCTACAGTCTCGCGAACCGCACCCTCGACGTCCTGTTCATCTGGCTGGGCGCGGCCGGCACGCCCGCCCTGATCATGGCGTGGGAGCGCGGCAGCCGCGACGCCTTCATGAAGGCCGCCCGTGAACAGGCCTCGACCTTCATCCTGATCGGCCTGCCTGCCGCCGTCGGCGTGGCGCTCGTCGCGCGCCCGCTCGCCGACTTCATGATCGGCGAGGACCTGCGCTCCGTCGCCGCCTCGGTCACCCCGTGGATCGCCCTGTCGGCCCTGCTGTCCGGCTCGACGGCCTACTACCTCAGCCAGTCCTTCGTTCTGGGCCGCCGCACCGACAGGCTCCTGCTGACCCTGTGCATCCCGGCAGGCTCGAACGTGATCCTCAACCTGATCCTGGTGCCGGTGATGGGCGTTATGGGCGCCGCCATCGCCACGACGACCAGCTTCGCCATCGGCCTCCTCGCCTCGATCGGCATGGGTCGCAGCATCGTCCAGATGCCCATCCCCTGGGACACCCTCGTTCGCTGCGGCATCGCCTCCGCCGCCATGGCCGCCGCCGTCCTGCCCCTGCCGGCCCTCGGCGGCGTCGCTGAACTGATCCTCAAGGCCGGGGTCGGCGCGATCGTCTACGGCGTCGTCGTCATGGTCCTGAACGCCGCCGGGGTCCGCGACCTCGCCTCCCGCCTGATCGGCGGCCGCCTGTCCCGGAGAGCGACCGCATGAGCCGTCCCGTCATCACCGACAATGCCCGACGCCGGGGTGCGAAGCCGGCCGTCTCGGTCCTGATCCCCTTCCTGCGCGACGACCCGTCCGAACTGCTCCAACTGCTCGACGAGGAGGCCGGCGCCGTCGACCGCGCCGTCGAGATCATCGTCATGGACGACGGCACCAACGACCCGGACCTGACCGCCAGCCTGCAGACTCGCATCAGGGCGATGGCCCTCCCCGCCCGCCTGATCACGCTGACGAAGAACGAAGGCCGCTCCAAGGGCCGCAACCGTCTGGCCACAGCGGCGCGCGCGGGCTCGCTCCTGTTCCTCGACAGCGACATGCGCCCCGACCATCGCCGTTTCCTGTGGACCTGGGCCGAGCTGGTCGCGCGCGAGGACCCGGCCGTGGCCTTCGGCGGCTTCTCCCTGCTGCAGGCCCCGACCGACTCCCGCTTCCAGGTCCATCGCTCCATGGCCGCCAAGAGCGACTGCGTCCCCTACCAGGAGCGCGCCCGCACGCCGGAGAAATACGTCTTCACCTCCAACCTGCTGGTCCGCCGCGACGTCTTCGAGGCCGAGACCTTCGACGCCGCGTTCTCCGGCTGGGGCTGGGAGGATGTCGAGTGGGCCATGCGCGTCTCGCGGCGCTTCACCGTCGTCCACGTCGACAATCCGGCCACCCATATGGGTCTGGACACGGTCGAGGCCTTGGCCGGGAAATACGAACAGTCCGCCAGCAATTTCGCCCGCGTCGTCGCCCGCCATCCCGACATCGTCGGAACCTATCCCAGCTACAAGGCCGCCCGCCTGCTGAAGAAGATCCCCGCCATCGGCGCCATTCGTCCCTGGATCAAGCGCGCCGCCACCACCACCTGGATGCCCACAAAGGCCCGCGCCTTCTCGCTGCGTCTCTATCGCGCCGCCCTCTACGCCGAGGCCGTGTGATGCAGCCCGTGTCGGTCATCGTGCCGACCATGCGCCGCCCGGAGAGCCTCGAGCGGGCGCTGCGCTCCCTGTTCGCCCAGACGGCGCCGATGACCTCCATCGTCGTCGTCGACAACGACCCCTCCGGGACGGCGGCGGCCACAGTCACCCGCCTGGCCGCCGTCAGCCCCTGCCCCCTGATCTACCGCCACGAGCCCCGCCCCGGCGTCGCCACGGCCCGCAACGCCGGCCTGTCGATGACCGACGCCCCCCGGATCGCCTTCCTCGACGACGACGAGGCCGCCTCCCCGACCTGGCTCGCCGCCCTCCTCGCCGCCCTGGAGCAGACGAAGGCCGACGTCGTCTTCGGCCCCATCGCCGGTCGCGTGCCCGAAGCTGCCGGCTGGGCCAGACCTTATCTGGAGGCCTTCTTCGGCCGCGAAGGCCCCGCCCGGACCCAACGGATCGACAAGCCCTGGGGCTGCGGCAACTCCCTGATGATCCGGGCCACGGCCCTGCCCGGGCCCGCCCCCTTCGACGTCGCGGCGGATCAGTCCGGCGGCGAGGACGACGCCCTGTTCGCGGCGTTACAGGCGCGCGGCGGCACGTTCGGCTGGGCCGCGGACGCCTGGGTCGACGAGTTCGCCCCGCCCCACCGCGCCACCCTGCGTTACGCCCTGGCGCGCGCCTTCGCCTACGGCCAGGGCCCCAGCCAGACTGCCGCCAAGGCAAACAACTGGCCCGGCGTCGTCCGCTGGATGGTCGTCGGTGCCGCACAGGCCCTCGTCTGGGGTCTCGCCGCCATCGCCCTGACCGTCATCGCCCATCCCTCACGCGCCCGCATGATGGACAAGGCCGCGCGCGGCCTCGGAAAGATCTTCTGGATGAAAGGCTTGGAGCCTCGCTTCTATGGCGCGCGCGAACTGGCCCGCCTGAACGCCACCAACACCGCCTAGCCCACCCTCCGTCATCCTCGGGTTCGCTTCGCGCCCTAAGGATGACGAAGGGGTGGAGTTTAGCCCGTCAGCCGCCTGAGGAAGGCCGGAGGGCTGTAGGTCGAGCGATTGACCACCACGCCCGCGATCCGCCCGCCGACGGACTCGATCTCGTCACGCAGAATGACCGGCTCGTTCGCCGCCGTGCTCTCCGCCGCCACGATCAGCACCGTCGCATCGACATAGGGCGCCAGGGTGATGCACAGGTCGCTGCGATCCGCCGCCGGGGCGTCGATCACCACCGTATCGGCATGTTTCCGCATCGCATCCCAGTAGCGCGGATCCGGCAGGGGTTCCGCCCTCTGGCCCGACCTCAGCACCTCGGCCCGGAACCGCGTGATCCACAGCCGCCCGCCCAAACAGGGCCGCGCCGTCATCAGCCGCGCCGGCGCGATCGGCTTGTTGTCCCGCCCCATCACCGGCGGCGTCACGGCGAAGAAGCTGGACCCATTCGGAGACGACGACGCCGCCGCCCCCAGCCGTCCGAACCGCTCGGGCTCTCCGGCCACCGCCTCCTGCTGCGTCGGCTGGGCCAGGTCGGCGTCGATCAGCCAGACGGGCTTGCGCGCCCGCACCGCCGCCAGCCGCGCGAACTCGCGTGCGACGGTCGAGGCGCCTTCCCCGGAGTTGGCGCAAGCGAACTGGATGACCCGTCCACGGTGCGCGGGGGCCGATCCCAGCGCGGCCCAGAGGCCCGCCATTTCTGATGTGAGATCGACCATTCGAATCGGTTACGCGATGACTCTGGGCCCGAAGGCTAACACGATGATCTCAATGGGCCTTCATCGGGGCGACAGCGAGAACGGGCATCTCCAGCGTCCGTCCCGCGATGGCCGGCGTCGCATAGCCGCGCCGCGTGAACACCCGCAGCAGACCGACGCACAGGGCCGTAAAGCCGGCGAACAGGATGACCAGGGCCAGCAGAGGCAGCTTCATGCTGGTCCCCCGTGTCGGCGCCGCCGCCCGCTCGATGACCCGCACATTGTCGGCCCCGGCGGCGACCAGTCCGTTGTCGGCCCGGCTCTGGGTCTCACGCTGCTGGAACTCGCGGATCGACGCCGTCAGGACGTCGCGGTTCGAGGTCAGGGTGGAGTTCTGCGACTCTTCACGGGTCAGTCGTGCCTGGCGCTCCTGAACATCGGCCAGTTGCCGGTTCACCGACGACAGCCTCGCCGACAGGGAATCCCGCTCCGCCAGGGTCGTGATCCGGGTCGTCTCCAGCTCGGTCCAGACCGGGTTCGGCCCCAGACGAACCTCCTTGGCCCCCACCGTCGTACCGCTGGCGACGTACGCCTGCAGGCCGGCGATCCGGGCCTCAATGTCCAGGATCGGCTGGCTGTCGGGCTGATAGCGGGCCAGCAGCTGCTCGCGCTCGGTGCGCAGTTGCAGGATCTGGTCCTGGGCCGAGACGTTCAGGTCCTGCTGCAGGGTCACCTCGGCGGGCGTACGCTCCTGCTGCGCTTCCAGTGTCTCAAGTCGCCGTGCCGCCTGGTTCAACTGGCTCTCGACCGAGAACTTGTCCGCCAGGATCGTTTGATACACCGCAGCCAGCGCCGTCTTGGTCGCAGCGAAATCGCCGATGTCGTTCGTGGCGAGGAAGGTCTCATAGGCCGCGTCAACGTCGGCCAGTTCGTCCTCGAACACCCGACGCTGTGTCTGGATGGCCGGGGTGGACCGATCCTGGAACACTTCGCGACGATAGATCAGATACTGGTCGATGATGGCGTTCAGGACCCGCGCCGACTTCTCGGCGCTGTCGCTCTCGAAGCCCAGGCCGATCGTCGCGCCCTGGGGCGTGGTGCCGATGCTCAGGCCGTCGTTGATGAATTTGATCGCGTCGCCTTCCTGCCTGGCGACGGGGTCGGTCGAGACCTTTCCCGGCTTCTGGAAGAACGGCAGCCCCAGCGCGCGCACGGCTCTCAGCTTCACTTCCCGCGTGCCGATGATGCCGGCCTCGGCCTGGGCGACCTCGCCGACGGCGGGCGGCTGGGACTGGCGATCCGCCAGCCCGCCGACGCGCGGCTGGTAGACATATTCCTGACCGGCGTTGACCAGCAGGCTGGCCCCGGCCGTGTAGGTCTTCTTCAGCGTCATGACCGCCGCGGCGCCGATGGCGACCACGAGCACGAACACCAGGATCATGACCAGCAGTTCGCGGAACAGCAGGCCGATCACGTCGAACAGCCCGTAGCGCGGTCGCGCCGAGACATAGGCTGTCGTGGGGGCCGAACGCATGGGAACTGGCGAATCCGTGGGAGAGTGAACCGTCTCCGATCCTTCGCCTGTCCGCGTTAACCATGCGTTACCCATAACTGGCGAGGGTCTCCCTATGTTCGATCGGCGTCAGATTCTTTGGACGATGGCTGCGGCCATGGTCGCGTCGTCCGTGGCCGGCTGCGCCTCGGGCCCGTCAACGTCGCGCAGCGTGCGTGTCCAGCAGGGCGATTTCAACGACATCGCTTTCGCCGACTGGACCGACGACGAACCCGAATACCTGCTCTACCCCGGCGACGAGATCGAGGTAGCGACGCCGACGGCGACCGAGCTGACGCGGACGTTGCGGGTCGGTCCGGATGGTCGCATCGCCCTGCCCCTGATCGGCCAGGCCATGGCGGCGGACCGGACTCTGTCGGAACTCGAATACGAACTCAGCTCGGCCTACGCGTCGCAACTGGTGCGGCCGGTGGTCGAGGTGACGCTGAAGACCGCGGGGCCGATAAAGGTCTGGGTCGACGGCGAGGTGCGCACCCCCGGCGTCTACGACATGAACGGCGACATCGACGCCTATCAGGCCATCATCCAGGCCGGCGGCTTCCTGCCCAGCGCCCGGCCGCAGCAGGTGGCCCTGATCCGTCGAGGACCGGGAAGCGTGCGGATGATGCGGGTGGTGGATCTGCGCCAGCGTCGCGGCGAGGTCATCGCCCTGCGTCGCGGCGACGTCCTGTATGTGCCACGCTCGACGCTCGGCGAACTGGCCAACTTCTTCACCCAGGTGAAGGCGGCCCTGCCCGTCGGCTTCAACTACACGATCAACGGCCAGTACCAGCAGTTCTAGGCGGCCGCCCCTGATCTACGTCATCCTCGGGCTCGACCCGGGGGCCCAGCCTCACCGCTCTCAACGCCTGCACCATGCCGTCACAACGCCCGTGAGGCTGGGTTCTCGGGTTCGCTCCGCGCCCCGAGAATGACGGACGACGGGGGCGGAGAGCAGAATTTATTCTTATCTGCCTCTTGCGGCGGCCAGCACGGGCTCCACATCTATCGACCGGGTCTTTGACAAGTCGATCACGGGCGCCGAAATCCTGGGTCAGGAGCGTCCGACAATTGCACCACAGTGCAATCCGTCCTCACACGCAATCTGGATACTTTTCAACGTCATCGCGCCGAAAGCTCCACGATCTGGACTCTTGCACCCTGTTTTTTCCAGAGTGCAAACGTCTCGAAAGCCTCAGGCGGCCAGCTTGACCACGCCGGCGTCGATGTAGCGACGGGCTGCGCGCTGGGCCTCAGCGATCTCGTCGCGTTCCATCTCTTCGGACATCTCGCGGCGATAGACCCGGGCTTCGATCGAGCCCTTCATGGCCGCCAGGTTGAAGATCATGTGGGCCGAGACCCGGTCCATCGGGCAGCCGCCCGATCCCGACGAATACATCATGCCCAGCCGGAACAGGGCGTCGCCGTCCATGTCGGCGGTGGGCAGGGGCAACGGGGCCGCTTCGACCTCGTTGTGCAGTTCCGGCGCGGTTTCTTGCGCGTTCATCACGGTCGTCCTTTGCGATGGCGGACGTCCGTTCTGGACCCGCCCTTCGACCGTGATCAAATACCCCCGGTTTGAAGTTAAAGTTAACAGCGCCCGGAGCTGCAAACTCTTTTCAGTAAAGGAGGAATGAATACTCGACAATCGATTCACGCCTCCGAAATATACCGTCAAGACGGCGTTTACCTTAGTGCTGCGGACCTTAACGCGCCCGTTGACCGAACAGCACCTTCCGCGCCTCTTCCGCCGCCTTGCCGGAGGCCGCCAGGTTGCGCCGCATCTCGTCGCCCAGCGCCCGTCCGGCCTTCACCGCCGGCCGCTCTCCGACCCGCTCCATCCAGGCCGCCAGATGCGGGAAATGCGCCAGGTCCTGGCCCTGGTGCTCCGGGAGGATCCAGGGCCAGGCCGCCATGTCGGCGATGGAATAGTCGCCCGCCAGATAGTCGCGATCCGCCAGCCGCCGGTCCATGACGCCGTAAAGCCGGTGCGTCTCGTCGGTGTAGCGGCGGACGCCATAGGCGATCTGCCTCTGGTCCTTGATGATCGCCGGAGCGTACTGACGGAAGTGGTGGGTCTGCCCCGCCATCGGCCCCAGGCCGCCGACCTGCCAGAACAGCCACTGGTCGATCTCCACCCGCGCACGGACGTCGGCCGGATAGAATTTCCCGGACTTGTTGCCGAGGTACTGCAGGATCGCCCCGCTCTCGAAGATCGACAGCGGCGCGCCGCCCGGCCCGTCGGGATCGACGATGGCGGGCATCCGGCCGTTGGGGCTGATCGCCTGGAACTCCGGCGTGAACTGCTCGCCCACGCCGATGTTCACCGGCTTCATCTCGTAAGCCAGTCCCATCTCCTCCAGGGCGATGGAGACCTTCCAGCCGTTGGGCGTGGGCCAGTACCAGAGCTCGATCGGGGCGGTCATGACGGCAAGCTCTTCGCGGTGGATCAGGGATCTGATCTGGGCCGCCCGCACCTCGGCCGCAAGCCCGTCATGAACCGTCAGAAGCGCCTGAACCGTCGTTCAGCCACCGTTCATGGACGAAAGACGACCGTCATCACGAGCCGCCGGAGAACCGGCGTGCGGGGAAGAAGCGATATGAAATCGATGCTGACGGCCTTCGCCGCTGCAGCCGCCCTGGCCATCCCGGCGGGCCTGCCCACCTTGGCCCTTGCCCAGGATCAGGAGCAGCAACAGCAGCAACAGTCCGACCCGTCCCCGCCGTCGAACGACTCGGGCGCACGGTACCAGTCCGACGAACCGGCTCCGCCTGTCCGCAACTCGGTGTCCGAGAGGCCCGCAGTTCAACCGCCGGCCCAGGATCGTGAACGCGGTGGCCGCGACGACCGCGGTAACGACGGCGGCGATCAGGACCGGGGCGGTGGAGATGGCGGCGGCGGCGGCGGCGGCTGGAACCGCGGCGACGATGGCAGCAACGGCGGCGGCTCGACCCGCCCGGATCAGCCGACCTGGCCTACCGAGGAGACACCACCGCCTCCTGCGCCCCCGACCCAGGACTATGGCGGCGGCGGCTGGAACCCGGACGGTGACGACAACGGGAACGGTGGCCTGGATAGGAACCGTGGCGGAAACGACGGACAGGACTGGAATCGCGGCAACGATGGACGCGATCGCGAAGGTGGCCGGAACGGCCGCGACCAGGAAAGCGCGCCGGCGATGGACGACGGCAACGGCCCCCAAAGAGTCGCCCCGCGCGGCAGCTTCGCTGACAGCTGCAGCGGGTCCTATGTCAACCAGGGTCGGCTCTATGCTGACTGCCGCGACATGCGCGGCAACGTCCGTGGCACCTCGATCGAACTGGCGCGCTGCTCGTCCAGCGACATCGGCAACAACGACGGCCTGCTGGTCTGCTACAATGTTCGCGGGGCCTACGAGGATCGTCGCGGCAACAACGGCGGCGGATGGGGCTACGGCGGAAACAACGGCGGCGGATGGGGCTACGGCGGGAACAACGGCCGCTGGGACCGAGACCGCAACAACGGCGGCCGCAACTGGCAGGGGGACCGCAACGGTCGTCGCGATTACGGTGGCTGGAGCAATCGCTGGAACCAGAACGACTGGCGTCGCGACTGGAACCGGGGCCGCAGCAATGACTGGTGGCGCAACGATCGCGGTTTCCGGGGCTACACCGGCTTCCGCTCAGGTTTCTATTTCGCGCCGAACTACGGCTACTACTCGGTGCCGAGGCAATACTTTGGCCAGCGCTACTATCAGGGCGACTACCTGCCCTCGATCTTCTGGCGCTACAGCCTGAGCGACTACCGCACCTACGGCCTGGGCTACCCGCCTCCGGGAACCCAGTGGGTCGCCGTCGACACCACGATCTATCTGATCGACAGCTACGACGGCTACATCATCGAGGTCATCCAAGACGCCTGGCGCTGGTAGCGCCAGGCGGGACCGGGATCAGCCGCAGTCGACGCTGCGGATGATCCCGGTGGCCTCGTCGAAACGGATGTTGAGACGGTTGGGGCGATAGTCCTCGGTCGCCGAACAGGTCGTGCAGACGAACCGCACATCGGCCCCGGCCGCGAAATCGACCGCGCCGCGATGGCTCCCGATCAGGGACCGGGCAGACGCCGCATCGCAACGCTGCGGCCTGGTCGGTTCGGGCGCCGGCGTCTGCGTCGGCGTTGGGGCGCACGCCGTCAGCAGCGCGGCGCCCAGCATCAGTGCGGCGACTACCCGCAGCGGACCTGCTCCACGAGCTCGGTGCGGGTGTTGTAAAAGATGTTCAGCCGATGGGGCGAGAAGTCCATCGTCACCGGGCAGGTCGTACAGACCACGCGGCGGTTGACCACCTCCACCGGCACCGGGATCTCGTTCCTGTGCTTTCCAACCAGATACTGGAAGTCGGCGGCCTTGCAGAGGTCGGCGTCGTCGTCCGGCATGTGCGATCCGACCGGCTGGTTCGCCTCGGCCTGCTCGATCACCGAAGGCCCGGAGGCTTCGCTGATCGCGGACGGAGTCGATGTGCAAGCGGCCAGGAAGAGAGCCGCGATCAGGCCGCTTTTTCCCAGCGCCCCTCGTCCGACTGCTTCCAGTAGGCGAGGTTCGCCCCCTGCTCCTTCAGCGCCCTCCAGCGTTCCCGCGCCCTGTGCAGCGCCGTCTCGTCGCGACCGTCGAAGATGATGAAGCATCGCTCGAACTCCTCTGTGAGGTCCATGTCTGAACCATCGACAATGAACAGCGCCTGAGACCCGTTCGGGTTCTCGTCTCCCGCCGTCAGCAGGATGGGCTGGCGCTCGGGATGGGGTTGATCCGACAGGCCGTGGGCCAGGAAGGACTCGTCCCGCCAGGTCCACAGCCGTTCGTCGATGGCCTGGCGTGCATCCGCATCCGCGACCCGGACCCGCGCCCGCCAGCCGCGTTGAAGGGTGCGGTCCAGCAGTTCAGGCAGGACCTGATCCAGCGTGGACCGCTCCAGATGATAGAACCAGATTTCCCCGGTCCCGCTCACCCGATCAGCCTTCGTAGGTGTCGGCCACCATGCGATCCAGCAGACGCACGCCCCAGCCCACGGGGCCGTCGGGCACGGTGGTCCGCGTGGACTTGGTGACCCAGGCCACCGGCGCGATGTCGATATGGGCCCACGGCACGCCGTTGGTGAAGCGCTGCAGGAACAGGCCGGCCGTTATCGACCCGCCGTCGCGACCGGCCGAGTTCTTCACGTCGGCATTCACGCTGTCCATGATCTTGTCGTACTGCGGCGGCAGCGGCATCCGCCAGACGTTCTCGTTGACCTTGGGACCGGCCGCTAGAAGGGCGTCGGCCAGCTCGTCTGAGTTCGAGAACACGCCCGCGTAGTCGAGGCCCAGGGCGACGATCATGGCGCCCGTCAGCGTGGCCAGATCGACCATGAACTTCGGCTTGAAGCGGTCCTGTGTGTACCAGAGGGCGTCGGCGAGAACGAGGCGGCCCTCGGCGTCGGTGTTGATGACCTCGACCGTCTGGCCCGACATCGACTTGACGATGTCGCCCGGACGCTGGGCGTTGCCGTCGGGCATGTTCTCGACCAGGCCCAGCACGCCGACGGCATTGACCCTGGCCTTGCGGCCCGCCAGCGCGTGCATCAGCCCGGCCACGGCGGCCGCGCCGCCCATGTCCCAGATCATGTCTTCCATGCCGGCGGCCGGCTTGATCGAGATGCCGCCGGTGTCGAAGCAGACTCCCTTGCCGACGAAGGCGATCGGCGCGTCGCCGGTCTTGCCGCCGTTCCACTGGATGACGGCCAGCTGGCTCTCGCGAACCGAGCCCTGACCCACGCCCAGCAGGACATGCATGCCGAGGGCTTCCATTTCCTTCTCGCCGAGGATCTCGACCTTCAGGCCCAGACGCTCCAGTTCCTTGACCCGGCGGGCGAACTCGGCCGGGTAGAGGATGTTGGCGGGCTCGGCGACCAGATCGCGCGAGAAGTAGACGGCGTCGGCGACGGCGTTCAGCGGCTCCAGCGCGGCCTTGGCGGCAGCGATGTCCCGGGTGATGATGTTGACGGTCTGGATCGACGGAATCTTGTCCGGCTTTTCCTTGGTCCGGTACTTGTCGAACCGGTAGGCGGCCAGACGAACCGCGAAGGCGGCGCGCGCGGCCTCGGCGGCGGACAGGTGCCCAAGGTCGATCGTCAGGGTCTCTGCGCCCGACAGCTTCACGGCGTTGTAGGCGGCGCCGGCGGCGGTCTCGAGCGCCAGGTCGTCGAACTTGCCGGCCTCGCCCGCACCGACCAGCACGATCGTGTCGGCCTTGACGCCCGAGGGCGCGGCGATGATCAGGCTGGAATTGGCGCCGCCGGTGAAGCGGCTGGCGGACATCGCCCGGGTCAGAGCCCCGCCTGCGGCGGCGTCGTGATCGCCGCCCGCCCCGGCCAGGCTGCGACCGTCATGGACGAGGATGGCGAGAACGCCTGCTGCGCCGGCTTCGGCGACGAAATCGATCTTCATGGAAACGCATACTCCGGCCGGGGTAGACTCCCGGTCATTGAACTGTGGGTGGTCACGCCCGCCATTGTCGGCGGCGCGCCCGGACGTGTATTAGATGCGCCCCAACGTCCGCGCCCGCAACCGGGTGATTTCATCGCCCGCATGACCCTGATTCAACGCTACCTTTTCCGCCAGATCAGTTTGCCCGTCCTGGCGGCCTGCGGCTCGCTGGTCGGAATCGGCCTCCTGAGCCAGAGCCTCGACCAGCTCGAGGTCATCGTCGAGCGCGGCCAGAGCCTCTGGGTCATGTTGAAACTGACGCTGCTGGCGGTGCCCCAGCTGGTCGGCGTCATCCTGCCCATCGGCCTGTTCGTCGGCGCCCTGATCGCCTTGACCCGGCTGCAGCGGGAACAGGAACTGACCGCCGCCTACGCCAGCGGCATGTCGCGCTGGCAGATGATCGCGCCCTCGGCTCGGCTGGCCCTGGCCGTGGCTCTCGTGGCCCTGACGACCAATGTCGTGATCCAGCCCTGGGCCCAGCGCACCTCGCGCGAACAGGCGTTCGAGATCCGTACCGACCTCGCCGCCCTGCTGGTCGAGGAGGGCCGGTTCGTTCAGGGCCCCAACGGCCTGACCGTCTACGTCCAGCAGATCGAACAGAACGGCCTGCTGAAGAACCTCTTCATCTACATTGAGGACGGCGACAAATCGACGACCTGGGACGCGTCCGAGGCGCGCTTCGGCCGGGTCGATGGCCAACCGGTCCTGACGATGACGCAAGGATCTTGGCAGGAGCCCGATTCCAAAGGGGTGCTGCAGCAGCTGTCGTTCGACGGTTACGTCTTCCCGCTGGGTCAGTACGTCAGCAACGACGAGCACATCCGCTACAAGCCCGCCGACCTCTGGATCACCCAGCTCTTCACCCCGACGCCCGATCTGATCCGCGACACCGGTCCCCGCGGCGAACTGCTGGCCGAGGCGCACAGCCGCCTGTCCTCGCCGCTCTACGCCCTGACCGCCATGGCCATGGCCCTGGCCGCCATCATGGGAGGGGCCTTCAGCCGCACGGGCTACGGCATGAGGATAGCCAAGGCATCCGCCGCCTTCCTGCTGGTCCGCATCTTCGGCTACGCGGTCGTCGCGGCCAGCGCCTGGAACAGCTGGCTGAACGTCTTCCAGTATCTGTTGCCCATCGCGGCCGCCGCCATCGCGCTGCGCCTCCTGTTCCGGGCCTTGAAGCCTCGCCGGTCGAAAGGCCGCTCGCCCCTGGCCCAGCTGAAGGCGCGGTTCGCATGAGCGGCTTCGGATCCATCGCCGACGCGCCCCGGCACGTCCTGAGCGCCCTCCGCCTCGGACGGCTCGAACGCTATGTGCTGATCCAGCTGGCGCGGTCGCTGGGCGTGGCCCTCGCCGTCATCGCCGCCCTGGTGACGCTGATCGACTTCGTGGAGATTTCACGGGGCCTGGGCTCCGACACCGACCTGTCGGGGCTGCGCATCCTCGGCCTGATGCTGTTGAAATCGCCGGCGGTGATCGTTCAACTCCTGCCCTTCGTCTTCCTGTTCGGCACCCTGGCGGCCTTTGTCGGATTGAACCGTCGCTCCGAGCTGGTCGCCATGCGCGCGGCGGGCGTCTCCGCCTGGCGGTTCGTCCTGCCTGCGGCCGGCGCAGCGCTCGTTCTCGGCGTGCTCACGGTGACCGTGATCGGCCCCGTGGCCGCCTCGGCCGACGGTCTGTTCCAGCGCGAGCGCGCCCGCATCTCGGGGTCCGTGCTGGGTGCGGAGGAACAACAGGCGATCTGGCTGCGCGAGGGCGACGGCCCGCGCCAGATGGTCATCCGCGCCGGTCGTCAGGACCGCGCCAACGCCCGGCTGCTGGACGTAACCTTCTTCATCTACGCCACCGATCCGCAGGGACAACGCCGGTTCACCGAGAGGATCGACGCCCCGTCAGCCAGCCTCAGCGCCGGCCGCTGGCGGCTGTTCGACGCGGTCGGGGCCCAGACCGGCCAGCGTGCGGTCCGCTACGCCACTCTCGACCTGCCGTCGGCCCTCGCGGACGAGGAGGCGTTCGAGCGTTTCGCCCGGCCGCAGTCGACGCCCTTCTGGTCCCTGCCCGGCCAGATCCAGCGCATCGAGGACGCCGGCTTCTCCTCCACCGCCTACCGGCTCCGGCTCCAGTCGTTGCTGTCCACGCCCCTGGCGTTCGCCGCCATGACCATCCTGGCCGCAGCCTTCTCGCTGCGACTGATGCGTCTGGGCGACCTGGCGCGCATGGCGGTGGCCGCCGTGGTGCTGGGTTTCGCCTTCTTCTTCCTCAGCCAGTTCTCCGCCGCCATGGGTTCGGCCGAGGTGGTGCCGCCGTTCGTGGCCGCCTGGCTGCCCGCGATCCTGACAGCGCTCGCTGCCTTCACCTTGCTGTTCTATACCGAAGACGGGTAAGCGGGCCTCCGGCGGGGGCCTGAAGGAACGGTTGATCAATGCGGGCTGAAGGCGCCGTCTCTCGCAAGAACGCACTGCGCGGCCGCGTCCTGGCGGGAGCGGCCTTGCTGGCCTGTGCGCCCCTGCCCGCGATGGCCCAGACGGCGCCCGCCCGGACCCCGCCGCCGGCCGTGGTTCAGGACGGCCTGACGCCGGATGCGATCTATATCGAAGCCGACCAGGCCGGGCGTCAGGGCGACGTCATCAGCGCCACGGGCGAACGGGATCGGGTCTATGCCCGTTTCCAGGGGCACACCCTGCGCGGCCGCGCCGTCACCTATGACATCGCCCAGGGCATCGGCACGGCGGACGGCGACGTGGAATTGGTCGATCCCGACCGCAACACCGTCTTCGCCAGCCACCTCGAGCTCGATTCCGACCTGCGAGCCGGCGTCGCCGTCGACTTCGCCACCCGAACGACCACCGGCGCCAGCCTGATGGCGGCGACCGCTGTGCGGCGTTCCGAGAACGTGAACGAGCTCAACTATGCGCTCTTCACTCCCTGCCCGATCTGCGACGCCGAGGGTAATCCGAAGACGCCCAGTATCTCGATCCAGGCCGAGAAGGTGGTCCAGGACGAGGAACTGCGCGCGGTTCTCTATCGCAACGCCGTGTTCAATGTCGGCGGGGTTCCGGTGCTCTGGACGCCCTTCTTTGCCCATCCCGATCCGACGGTGGACCGGGCCTCGGGCTTCCTGATCCCGATCTTCAACTATGACGACGGGCGCGGCGTGTCGGTGGAGACGCCCTATCTGAAAGTCATGTCGCCGTCAGAGGACTGGCTGATCAGCCCGCAGTTCAACACCCGGGTTCTGCCGTTCCTGAACCTGCAATGGCGCCGCCGCTTCGCCGAGGGGACCATCGTGGCCCGCGGCGGCTATACCTATGCCCAGAGTTTCGGCGACTTCGACCTTAACGGCGACGGTCGGGCCGAGAGCAACGTCGATTTCGGCGACCGCACCAGCCGCAGCTATTTCCTCGGCTACGGCAAGTTCGATCCGGCCGGCCCCTGGCGCTGGGGCTTCACAGCCGAGCGGACCTCCGACAAGACGCTGTTCGACCGCTACGACGTCATCGACCCGTATCAGGACAACGGCCTCTACTACGGCGACCAGCGCCGGCTGATCAGCCAGCTCTACGCCGAACGTCAGACCGCGCGGTCCTATCTGTCGGTCGCCGCCTTCTCGATCCAGAGCCTGCGGGTCGCCCGTTTCAACGACGTGACCCCGGCGCTGAACGTGTTCGAGTCCGACGGCGCCCTGCCGCTCGTCGCGCCCCTGATCGACGCCCGGTGGGAGCCGGCCGGCGCCGTCCTCGGCGGCCGCCTGCGCCTGCGCGGGTCCGCCGTGTCGCTCTATCGCGACGACTATTTCGGCAGCCCCGTCCTGCGGCCCGAGATCATTCCGGTGGGCTCGACCCTCGGTCTGCCCGGCGTCGACAGCCGGCGTTTGACCGGTCAGCTGGACTGGCGCCGGTCCTTCACCTCACCTGCAGGCTTGCGCTACGAGCCGTTCGTCGATGGCCGGGTCGATGTCTATTCGGTCACCGACCTGCCGCCGATCCTCGGGCTGGAAGACGAGACCATCACGCGCCAGCGCGCCACGATCGGCCTGGACGTCAGTTACCCCCTGATCCGCCGCCTCAGCGACGGGGCCGATCTCATCGTCGAGCCGCTGGGCCAGATTTCGATCTCGACAGATCCGGACCTCGATCCGCGCATCCCGGTCGAGGACGCCCAGACGCTGGAGCTGGACGAATCGTCCCTGTTCCGGGTCGACCGCTTCCCTGGCTACGACCTGATGGAGGGCGGGGTCCGCATCACGGCCGGCGTGCGCGCCACGCTGCGCTGGAGCGAGGGCCGGACCGCCAGCCTGTTCGTGGGTCGCAGCATGCGCGACGCCGAACAGGACGACTTCCGCATCCCGATCCCTGACGCGCCGAACAACCTCTACGATCCGACCGGGCTGGCGGCCCAGACCTCCGACTGGGTGGTTCAGGGCAGCTTCCAGCCGTCCGACCGAATCCGGGGCTGGGGCCATGCGACGGTGGACGGATCGGGCGACATCCGCCGCGCCGAGATGGCCGTGGACGGCCGTTGGGGTCGTCGCAACCTGGCGACCGCCAGCTATATCGTCGACCGCTCCAATCCCCTGAATGGACCCCTCAACCGCAACTACGAATTCGTGCAGTTGGCGGGCCAGCAATTCATCGCGGGAAACTGGGGCGTGGCCGTCGCCGGCATCGCTGACCTTGAACGCAACCTGATCACCCGCTCGGAAGTCGGCGTCGTGTTCGATGACGATTGCTTCCGCATCGAGGTCGGCTATCGCCGCGACAACACCCGCGTCAGCCCCACCGGCCCGTCCGGGGGTGTCTACTTCCGTCTAAACCTCGCCACTTTTGGAGGGTCAGGCTATGGATCAAACGGCTTGCGTTAGGCATGACGCGTAAAGGCGTGCGCCAACCCGGTGGGGAATCGGGGCAGCAGGCTCGAAGGAATCAGGACTGACCATGCGTTTGATGCGTTTTACAGCCGGGGTCGCGATGGCCGCGCTGGTCGCCGGTGCGGCGATTGCCCAGACCGCCCCTGCGAGTCAGGCGGCGGGCACCCTTGATCCTGCCGCCGAGCAGGCCCCCGCCACCGCCGCCGCCGCGGAACCCGAATTCACCCTGGCGGACGGCATCGTCGCTACGGTCAACGACCAGGTCATCACCGGCTTCGACCTGCGTCAGCGCATGCTCTCGGTCATCGCCATGAGTCAGGTGCAGCCGACCGAGGAGAATATCCCGGCGATCCAGCAGCAGGCGCTCCAGGCGCTGATCGAGGAACGTCTCCAGTCCCAGGAGATCGCCAACTACGAGACCCTGCAGATCAGCGACGAGGAAGTGAATCAGGAAATCGCGGGCATGGCGCAGGAGGCCGGCACGACGCCCGAGAACTACATGGCCTTCCTGGCCCAGGGCGGCATCCGCCCCGAGGCCATGCGCGAACAGCTGCGCACCGAGATCGGCTGGCGTGAACTGGTCGGTGGTCGCTTCAACAGCCGCTCACGCGTCAGCCGCGCCCAGGTGGATCAGACCTTGCGCCAACTGACCGAAGCCGCGTCCAAGCCCCAGTATCTGATCGGCGAGATCTATCTCGAGGCCAACCGCGTCGGCGGCCAGCAGGCGGCCGTGAACGGCGCCGAGCAGCTGGTCACCCAGATGGTCCAGGGCGCGGCCTTCCAGGCCGTGGCCCGCCAGTTCTCGGCCGCGCCTTCGGCGGCCCGCGGCGGCGACGCCGGCTGGGTCGTCCAGGGCACGGTGCAGCCGGCTCTGCAGGCTGCTCTGGACTCGCTGCAGGTCGGTCAACTGTCGCGTCCCATTCCGGTCGATGGCGGCGTCTACATCATCTACATGCGCGACAAGCGCACGGGCGCGGCGACCAGCCTGGTCTCGCTGAAGCAGGCGATGATCGAGCTTCCGGAGACCGCGACCACGGAAGAGGTCGCCGCCGCCACCCAGCGTCTGGAAGGGATCCGCGCGAGCCTGACCTGCGACAACATTCTGCAGCGCGCGACGTCGGAAGCGGGCCTGCTCGGTTCGGACCTCGGCGAAAGCGACGTGGCCAACCTGGCGCCCCAGTTCCAGCAGGTCGCCCGTTCGGCCGAGGTGAACACGGTGTCGAACCCGGTGCGCACGCCTCTCGGCATCCACCTGCTCGCCGTCTGCGGCCGTCGGGTGGGCGGGGTGGATGTCCCCAGCTACCAGGAGGTCGAGGCCCGTCTGCGGAACCAGAACCTCGCGATGCTCGCGCGCCGCTATATCCGTGACCTGCGAGCCGACTCCCTGATCGAAATGAAGTAATCGGGGTGGCGGCGGTTTCCGACAGCGTGGGGCCGCTGGTCCTCACCCTGGGCGAACCGGCGGGCGTCGGTGCGGAGATCATCGCCAAGGCCTGGAGCGCGCGCTCCGGGCAGGCTCCTTTCGCCGTCATCGGCGACCTCCGGCTGCTTGAAGCGCAAGGCGTGCCCGTGCGGGAGATCGGCGACCTGTACGATGCCGGCGCCTTCTTCGCCCGCGCCCTGCCCGTCCTGAGTCACCCGGCTCCAGCGCCGATCGAGCCGGGCAAGCCCGATCCGCGCAATGCCGCCGTGGTCGCCGACTGGATCGAGCGCGCCGTGGCCCTGGCCCTGTCGGGCGAGGCGTCGGGCGTGGTCACGGCCCCCATCGCCAAGGCTCCCCTCTATGCGGCCGGCTTCCGCTTCCCGGGGCACACCGAGTTCATCGCCGAACTGACCGCCGACGCTCCCTACGCCGGAACGCGCGGCCCGGTGATGATGCTGACGGCGAGGGACCTGCGCGCCTGCCTCGTCACCATCCACGTCGCCCTGGACCAGGTGCCGGAGCTGGTCACCGGGGAGCGCGTCGCCCGCACCGCCCGCGTCGTCCACGAGGTCCTGCGCCGCGACTTCGGCATCGCCCGACCTCGCCTGGCCCTCGCCGCACTCAACCCGCACGCGGGCGAAGGCGGGGCGCTCGGCCTGCAGGAGATCACGGTCCTGAAACCCGCGGCCGAGGCCCTGCGCGCCGAGGGGATCGACATCACAGACCCCCTGCCCGCCGACACGATGTTCCATGACGAGGCGCGGGCGCGGTACGACGCCGCCATCTGCCTGTACCACGACCAGGCCCTGATCCCGGTGAAGACGCTGGACTTCTGGGGCGGGGTGAACGCGACTCTGGGCCTGCCCGTCATCCGCACCTCGCCCGACCACGGCACCGGTTTCGACATCGCCGGCAAGGGGATCGCGCGACCCGACAGCCTGATCGCCGCCATCCGTCTGGCCTCGGAGATGGCGGCCCGGCGAAGCGCCTCCTGATTTCCGCTCATCCCCGCGAAAGCGGGGACCCAGACCTTTGGGCGCGCCGCCGGTCGGTGCTAGGTCTGCCCCTCGATCCCGGCTGCCGAGCCTCACAAAAGAACTGGGTCCCCGCTTTCGCGGGGATGAGCGGAATCTCTTTGAGCCACACCAATCTCCCCCCCTTGCGCGAATCCCTCGAAGCCCACGGCCTGCTGGCCAGGAAGAGCTTCGGCCAGCATTTCCTGCTGGACCTCAACATCACGCGAAAGATCGTCCGCCTCGCGGGGCCGTTCGAGGGCCGGGCGGTGATCGAGGTCGGTCCCGGCCCCGGCGGCCTGACCCGCGCCATCCTCGAGAGCGACGCCGGCAAGGTGGTCCTGATCGAGAAGGATCCCCGCTTCCTGCCGCTGCTGGCCGAGCTGGACACCGGCGACGGGCGGCTGACCATCGTCGAGGCCGATGCGCTGAAGGTCGATCAGGGGACGCTGGTCGAAGGCCCGGCCCATGTCGTTTCCAACCTGCCCTACAACGTCGGCACGCCCCTGCTGATCGACTGGTTGACGGGAGCGTGGACGCCTGTCGCCATGACCCTGATGTTCCAGAAGGAGGTCGCCGAGCGGATCGTGGCCGCGCCGGGCGACGACGCCTATGGCCGCCTGGCGGTCATCTCCCAGGCCGTGGCCGAGGCGAAGATCGTGATGCATCTGCCGGCCGCCGCCTTCACCCCGCCGCCCAAGGTCGCCTCGGCCGTGGTCCATGTCGTGCCCCGCCCCGACCGCCCCGACGCCGCCACTCTGAAACGGCTGGAGCGGGTCACGGCCGCCGCCTTCGGCCAGCGCAGGAAGATGCTGCGCTCCAGCCTGAAACAGCTGGGTGGCGGCGCCCTGTGCGAAGCCGCCGGGATCGACCCGGACGCCCGCGCCGAAGTCATCGACATCGCGGGCTTCCTCCGCCTCGCCGGAGCCCTCCAGTCATGAGTGAAATCGAACCCTTCCGCGCCATCGCCATCAGCCGTCTGGCCCATGCCCTGAAGGCCGAGGGGCGGTCGGTGATCCACATGGAGTTCGGCCAGCCCTCGACCGGCGCCCCGCCCGCCGCCATCGCCGAGGCGCACCGCGTGCTCGACGCCGACAGCATGGGCTACTGGGAGAGCGCGCCGCTGAAGGCCCGCATCGCCCGGCTGTACGACGAGCGGTATGGGGTCAGCGTCTCGCCCGACCAGCTGCTGCTGACCAACGGGGCCTCGCCGGCCCTGGTCCTGGGTCTGTCGTCGCGGTTCGCGCCCGGCGACCGGATCGCCATGGCCCGGCCCGGCTATGTCGCCTACCGCAACACGGTGAAGGCCCTGCGGATGGTCCCGGTGGAGATCGCCTGCGGACCCGACGAACACTACCAGCTGACCGCCGCAGCGCTTGATGCGCTGGAGCCTGCGCCCGCCGGGGTGATCATCGCCAGCCCGGCCAACCCGACGGGGTCGGTGATCGCGACCGAGGAACTGACCGCCATCGCCGGGGTCTGTGCGCGCAAGGGGATCCAGATCCTGTCCGACGAGATCTACCACGGCCTCTCCTACGTCGGGCCCCAGCCGTCGCTGCTGCAGTTCGCGCCCGGGGCCATGGTGATCAGCAGCTTCTCCAAATACTGGAGCATGGCCGGGTGGCGGCTGGGCTGGCTGCTGGTCCCGCACGACCATATCGAGCGGGCCCGCGCCTACATCGGCAACCTGTTCCTGACCCCGCCATCGCTCAGCCAGCACGCGGGCCTGGTCGCCATGGACCAGCACGAGGTGCTGGAAGGCCATATCGAGACCTATGCCCGCAACCGCACCCTGATGCTGGAGGCCCTGCCGGCGCTGGGCCTGAAGTCCATCGCCCCGCCCGACGGCGCCTTCTACATCTGGGCCGACATCGGCCACCTGACCGACCACAGCGTGGCCTTCTGCGAGCAGCTTCTGCGGGACACCGGCGTGGCCACGGCGCCCGGCGTGGACTTCGATCCCGTCGACGGCCTCCGCTTCATGCGGTTCAGCTTCGCCGTCTCGACGCCGGAGATCGAGGAGGCCCTGCGCCGCATCACCCCGTGGTTCGAGACCCGGTCCGCCTGACCCGGAATTGCACTCCAGAGGACCGGGTGCACAAAGTGCAAATGAGTGATTACAGCAGGTTGGAGGCAACTTCCGTCTTGCGACCTGTGACGTTTCTAGACTCCCCGAGATGGCGAAGCTGATCTAGGGATTGAACCAGTCGCTGGGCGGTCGACCTGCGTTCCGGTCTGACGGGGAAGGCGTCAGTCGCAGCCTTTTTCACCGAGCACCCCGGCGAAGGCCGGGGTCCAGATCACAGACCTGGTCGCCGGGATTTCGCACCGAGCATGGCGGATAGGTCGGAGTTCGCCATCTGGACCCCGGCCTTCGCCGGGGTGCACGGAGGGGAGGCGAGAAGCCCTAGACCGCCTCGGCCAGCAGGGCCGACTGGTAGTCGGCGATCCAGATGTTGCGGAACCGGCGGCTGCGTTCGGCGTGATAGATGTGGGCCAGCTCCGCATAGGAGCGGTCGAAGTCGTCGTTGACGAAGATGTAGTCGAAATCCGTGCAGTGCTCGATCTCGCCCTTGGCGTTGGCGATGCGGCGCTCGATGACGTCGTCGGCGTCCTGTGACCGGGTCACCAGACGGCGCTTCAACTCTTCAAGGCTGGGCGGCAGGATGAAGACCCGCACCGCGTCTTCCGGGCATTTCGCCGCGATATCGCGCGCGCCCTGCCAGTCGATGTCGAACAGCACGTCACGACCCTCGGCCAGGGCCTTGTCGATCGGCGCGCGGGGGCTGCCGTAGCGAGCGCCGTGGACGTCGGCCCATTCGAGGAAGGCGTCGGCGTCGATCAGGCTCTGGAAGTCTTCCGGCGAGATGAAGTGATAATCGCGATCGGCCACCTCGCCCGGGCGGATGCCGCGCGTGGTCATCGAGACCGACAGCTCCAGCCCGCCGTGGTCGGCCATCAGCCGCCGGCACAGCGACGTCTTGCCGGCCCCCGAGGGGCTGGCGACGATCAGGAGGACGCCCCGACGGGGCGTGCGTTCATTCAACATTCTGTACTTGCTCTCGAAGCTGTTCGATGACCGCTTTCAGGTCCAGGCCCGTGGCGGTCAGCGCCGTCGTAGCCGATTTCGAACAGAGGGTGTTCGCCTCGCGCATGAACTCCTGCATCAGGAAGTCCAGTTTGCGGCCCGAGGGCGGTTGATCCAGCAGGGCGCGGGCGGAGGCGACGTGTGCGGTCAGCCGGTCCAGCTCCTCGCGCACGTCGGCTTTCGTCGCGAGCGCGGCGGCCTCCAGCACGATCCGGTCTTCAAGCCCCGGCGCGTCGGGCGCCAGTTCGGCCATGCGGCGGGCGAAGCGTTCACGGACGGCTTCCGTCTGGGCGGCGGCCCCGGTCTCGGCCGTGGCGACGAGGCTATCGATGCGGGAGACGAAGTCCTCGATCACGGGCCGCAACTGGGCGCCCTCGCGTTCGCGGGAGATTTTCAGCGCATCGAGCGCCTGTTCGACCGTGGCGGCCATGGCGGCCTCGATCGGGGCGCGCGCCTCGGGATCCTCGGCCTCCTCGTCGATATCCAGCACGCCGCGCAGGGCCAGCAGGCCATCGGCGGACGGCGGCGTCGCCCCCTCCTCCGCCAGCTGGTTGGCGAGCTGGAAATATCGGGCCAGAACGGCCTCGTTGACCTTCAGGGCCGAGGCGTCGCCCTGCGCGCGGCGCGCCTGGATGCCGATCGTGACCTGACCCCGGCTCAGACGCGCCTGACCGGCCGCCTTGGCGAGCCGCTCGAGGTTGTCGAAGCCGTTCGGACCCCGGAAGCGGACCTCCAGATTGCGACCGTTGACCGAGCGCGCCTCGACCGACCAGGTCCAGCCGTCGAGGGCGCCGTCGGCCCGGCCGAAGCCGGTCATTCCGGACAGGATGGGGCCTGACGACACGCTCACGGTCCGTTCGCCGGAACCGGCGGCGGCGTCGCCGGGGGCGTGGGACGCAGGGTCCGCGACGGCGTCACCGTTCCCGGCGCCTGCATGGTGATCACGGCCTCGCCGGTCACGGTCGGCGGGGCGATCGCTGCCCCCTCCGGCGTGCCCTGTCCGGGCGGCGGTGCGCCGGGAACCGCGCCGGGCGGCAGGGTCTCGGCCGGCGGGGCCTTGCCCGCCTCGATCGCCCGCCAGCGCGACACGTTCATCAGGTGCTCTTCATAGGTCCGGGCGAAGGCGTGGCCGCCCGTCCCGTCAGCGACGAAGAACAGGTCCTGGGTCGCCGGCGGATTGAGCACCGCCTCCAGCGCCTGACGGCCCGGATTGGCGATCGGCGTCGGCGGCAGGCCGTCGATCAGATAGGTGTTCCAGCCCGTGTCGCGCTGCAGTTCCGACAGACGGATGCCGCGTCCCAGCGGACGGCCTTTGGTGATGCCGTAGATGATGGTCGGATCGCTCTCCAGCCGCATGCCGATCCGCAGCCGGTTCGAAAACACGGCCGCCACGCGGGGCCGTTCGCGGGCCAGCCCGGTCTCCTTCTCCACAACAGACGCCAGGATCACGGCCTCCTCGGGGCTCCGGACGACGGTGTTGGGGCTGCGGGCTGCCCACAGCTCGGCCAGATTGTCCGCGGCGTCGCGCTGCATTCGCGCGATCACCGAGGCCCGGGTCTCGCCGCGCGAGACCTCATAGGTCTCGGCCCACAGGGAGCCTTCCTCAGGCACTTCGTCGATGGTCCCGGTCAGGATCGCCTCGGCATTCAGGATGTCCACTGCCTGGGCCGAGGACCAGCCCTCGGGGATGGTCACGAAATGGCGCACCACTCGCCCGTCGGTCAGCAGGCCGATGACGGCCTTCAGCGAAGCGCGGGTCGGCACTTCGTACTCGCCGGCGCGCAGTCGACGATCCGCCCCGGTCAGGGTGGCGGCTGCCTTGAACATGTCGACGGACCGGATCACACCGGCGCGCTTCAGCGTCGCGGCGATGGCCGAGACGCCCGACCCGGACGGGAGGGTGACCACCGTCGTGTCGCCTTCGCGCGCCGTCGGTCCGGGCGCGTAGTAGACGCTCCACCCCCAGGCCAGGGCCGCGATCAGGAACAGGCTGAAGGTCGCGGACGCCGCCAGCAGCGCCGCCATCAGACCCGGCCGTTGCCGTTTCGGAGCCCCCCCGGCGTTCGCCACGGTCAGGCCACCTTGCGGAAGATGATCGAGGCGTTGGTGCCGCCGAATCCGAAGCTGTTGGACATGGCTACATCGATCTCCATCGGCTTGCCCCTGTGTGGCACGAGATCGATGGCGGTTTCGTGTTCCGGGTCATCGAGGTTGATCGTCGGCGGCGCGATCTGGTCGCGGATGGCCAGGATGCTGAACACCGCCTCGATGGCCCCGGCGGCGCCGAGCAGATGTCCGGTCATCGACTTGGTGGAGGACATGGCCATGTCTTTCGCATGATCGCCGACCAGCCGCTCGACCGCGCGCAACTCGATCCAGTCGGCCATGGTCGAGGTGCCGTGGGCGTTGACGTAGTCGATGTCCTCGACCGCGATGCCGGCCCGTTTCACCGCCGCCTTCATGGCGCGATAGGCGCCGTCCCCGTCCTCGGACGGGGCGGTGATGTGCCAGGCGTCGCCCGACATGCCGTAGCCGATGACCTCGGCGTAGATCTTCGCGCCGCGCGCCCTGGCGTGTTCGTATTCCTCGAGGATGACGACCCCGGCGCCCTCACCCATGACGAAGCCGGCATGGCCCCGATCATAGGGGCGCGAGGCGGTCTCCGGCGTGTCGTTATAGGCGGTGCACAGGGCCTTGCAGGCGAGGAAGCCGGCAATACCGAGCGGCACGATGGAGCTCTCGGCCCCGCCCGCCACCATCACATCGGCATCGTCCAGCATGATCATCCGCGCCGCGTCGCCGATGGCGTGCACGCCGGAGGCGCAGGCCGTCACGACGGCGTGGTTCGGCCCCTTCAGGCCGTGGCGGATCGAGATCTGGCCGCTGGCCAGGTTGATCAGGGCCGAGGGGATGAAGAAGGGGCTGACGCGGCGCGGACCGGATTCGGCCAGGATCGCCGCGCTGTCGGCGATGGGGCCCAGGCCGCCTATGCCGGCCCCCATGATGACGCCGGTGCGTTCCTTGTCCTCGTCCGTCCCGGGATGCCAATTGGCGTCATTCAGAGCCTCGTCGGCCGCTGCGATGCCGAACAGGATGAAGTCGTCGACCCGCTTGCGTTCCTTGGGCGTCATGATGGCGTCGGGATCGAAGCTGCCGGGGATGTCGGGACCGCCCCCGCCGCGACCGTCCACGCTCGGAACCTCGCCCGCGATGGTGCAACCGAAGCCCTCGGTATCGAAGGCCGTGATCTGTCGGATGCCGGAACGGCCCTCAAGGATGCCTTTCCAGCTCAAATCGACCCCGTTGCCCAGGGGCGTGACAAGGCCGAGACCGGTAACGACGACGCGACGCATGATGTCGGGCTCCAGCTCCACGAATCCTGAATCAGAAACAGTAATGGCCGCCGGGCCTCTCCGCTAGGAGGGCCGGGCGGCCATTGACTGCCGGGTGAGTGAACCGAGGCTTAGGCCGCGGTCTTCTCGTCGATGAACTTAACCGCGTCGCCGACGGTCTGAATGTGTTCGGCGGCGTCGTCGGGGATCTCGATGTCGAACTCTTCTTCGAAGGCCATGACCAGTTCGACGTTGTCGAGCGAGTCAGCGCCCAGGTCGTCGATGAAGCTGGCCTTCTCGGTGACCTTGTCCGGATCGGCGTCCAGGTGGTCGATGACGATCTTGCGGACGCGTTCCAGGGTGTCGGACATGTGTGTCTCTGCCTTCTAGAGCCGCCGGAGCGGCGTATGGTGGTCTTGCCGTCTCACGACGGCTCCGGTTGCGCAAGAGGCAACGCCTCACTGGCCCAACCGGTCACGCGGCCTTTAGCACACCCCTCGGCGAGGGAAATAGGTGTGAACTCTCATTGATGGGCGATCGCGCGGTCGCGCGACCAGAGCCCGAGGGCCTTGATCAGCGGCGGCGATTGACCCACCACGCCAGGGCGCCGCCCGCCAGGGCCATCGGCGCACCGTAGATCGCCCAGATGATCTGGCCGGTCATGAAACTGCCCGGCAGGATGTTCAGCCCCTGCAACACCCAGATGACGCCGACCAGCAGCAGCGGGCCGCTGAGGATGGTGGCGAGGTAGCGCAGCGCGATCATCAGATCATCGCCATGCCGCCGTTCACGTGCAGGGTCTGCCCCGTGACATAGGCGGCTTCGTCGGACGACAGATAGACGGCGGCGGCGGCGATCTCGTCGCCCGTGCCCAGACGCCCGGCCGGGATGTTCCTCAGAATGCCCTCCCGCTGCTGCTCGTTCAGCACGTCGGTCATCGGCGAGGTGATGAAGCCCGGGGCGATGCAGTTCACGGTGATGCCCCGGCTGCCGACCTCCTGGGCCAGGGATTTGGAAAAGCCGATCATCCCGGCCTTCGACGCCGCATAGTTGGTCTGGCCGGCGTTTCCGGTGACGCCGACCACAGAGGTGATGCCGATGATCCGGCCCGAACGGCGCTTCATCATCCCCTTCATGACGGCGCGCGACAGGCGGAAATAACTCTCCAGATTGACGGTGAGGACGGACTGGAAGTCCTCGTCCTTCATCCGCATCAGCAGGCCGTCCCTGGTGATGCCCGCGTTGGCGACCAGGATATCGAGAGGAGCCCCCGCCACAGCCTCCGCCGCCGCCACGAGGCCATCGACAGAGGTCGGCTCCGACAGGTTCGCGGCCGAGAAGGTCGCACGGTCGCCAAGCTCCGCCGCCATTTGCGCCAGAGCGGCCTCGCGCGTGCCGGACAGCACGACGGTGGCGCCTTGCGCGTGCAGGGCGCGGGCGATGGCCCCGCCGATACCGCCCGTGGCGCCGGTGACGAGGGCGGTCTTGCCTGTCAGGTCGAACATGGTCTGTCTCCGTAGTGACGAGTGTTTAGTGGCGAGTGGCGAGAAGGGCGGCGAGTGAACTCGTCACTCGTCACTCGTCACCCGCCACTCGTCACTGCTTGGGCGAACGCCTCAATGTCTTCCGGCGTATTCAGCGCCAGGCTCTCGGCATCCGGCGCGATGCGTCTGGCCATGCCGGTCAGGACCTTGCCGGAGCCGATCTCGACGAAACGGGTCACGCCCCCTTCGGTCGCCATCCACTCCATCGACTCGCGCCAGCGGACGCGACCGGTGACCTGTTCGACCAGCAGGCGACGGATCGCAGCGGCGTCGGTTTCAGGCCGGGCGGTGATGTTGGCCACGAGCGGCACGGCGGGAGAGACCAGCAAGGCCGCCGCCAGGGCGGTCGCCATCTCGTCGGCGGCGGGCTGCATCAGCGGACAGTGGAAGGGCGCCGAGACGTTCAGCGGGATGGCCCGCGCGCCCAGTTCCTTGGCCTTTTCGATGGCGCGATCGACGGCGGCCTTCTCGCCCGAGATGACGACATTGCCGTTGTTGTTGTCGTTGGCGACGACGCAGACCCCGACCTCGGCGCCCGCCGCAGCGGCGGCTTCGGCCAATGCGAGGTCGGTTTTCGGCCCGATGAGGGAGGCCATGGCCCCCTGCCCCACAGGCACGGCGCGCTGCATGGCCTGGCCGCGCAGCTTCAACAGCCGGGCGGTGTCGGTCAGCGACAGGGTGCCCGCCGCCGCCAGGGCCGAATATTCGCCCAGCGAATGGCCGGCGACGAAGGCCGCGCGGTCCACGGAGACGCCGAATTCCTTGTACAGCACCCGCATGACGGCCAGGGACACGGCCATCAGGGCCGGCTGGGCGTTCTCGGTCAGGGTCAGCTGGTCCTCGGGTCCGTTCCGCATCAGGCCGGACAGATCCTGTCCCAGGGCCTGGTCGATCTCGGCGAACACATCCCGCGCCGATCCGAAGGCGTCGGCCAGCGCCGCGCCCATGCCGACAGCCTGGCTGCCTTGTCCGGGGAACAGGAGGGCGAGGGTCATCGATAGGGTCCGCGATCGTTGTCAGAAGCGCGGAGGGGTAAGCCAACCTGTCCACCGGCTCAAGACCGACGACAACCTGCAAGCGTCGCCGTTGATCGGACACAATCGCCATCAACCTAGAGTTCAGGCTGAGATTCCTGGGGGCGTTGCATGACTGTTGGACGAAAGAGCGCGTGCGCGCTGGCGGGTGCAGCCGTCCTGGCCTTTACCCCTGGCGTCCCGAGCACCGCCCTGGCTCAGGCAGCCGCAGCCACCGCCGATCCCAACGTCACCGCCTATCCAGCAGCCTTCTTCACCGAGTTCCGGCCGGTGACCGCGCTGGACATGACCGGGCGCATTCCGGGTTTCCAGTTTGACGGTGGCACGTCGGGCCGAGGCTTCGCCGGAACCGTCGGCAACATCCTGATCGACGGCGAACGCCCGCCGGTCCGCAGCGATTCCCTTCAGTCCATCCTGTCCCGTATACCGGCCGCCCAGGTCGTTCGCATCGACATCGTTCGAGCGGGCGCCGGCGGTATCGACATGCAGGGCAAGGCGGTCGTGGCCAACGTGATCCGCCGCCCTGACGGCGGGGTGTCCGGCTCCGTTTCCGCCAGCGTTACGGACAACACCCAAGGCCGCCTCCAGCCCAATCTGAACCTGCAAGCCCGCCGCCAGTGGGACGGCCGATCGCTGGAAGCCTCGCTCAGCGCCTATCAGGGATCGGGCGACGACGAGGGCATCCGCGAGCGTCGATCGCCGACCGGCGAACTGTTGCTGCTCGCCCGTAGTCAGGGTGTCTTCGACTTCCACGGCGTCTCGGGCACGACCGTCTACGAAGGGCCGTTCGCCGGCGGGCGCATCCGCCTGAACGGCCTCATCGACGTCAATGGCAGCGGCTATGAGGGCAGCGACCTGCTGATCGTCCCATCCGGTCGTGAAACCTCCCTGTCGGACAGCGCCCAGACCAAGGGGGAGATCGGCCTGCGCTGGACCCGCAGCCTGCCCCTTGGCATGACGCTGGAGGTTCTCGGCTCGCAACAGCTGATCGACAACGACAGCACGGGTTCCTACGAGACCCCCGAATTCACCTCCGCCACGGTCAGCGATGGCAGGCGTGGGGAAAGCATCGGTTCAGGCTCTCTGAAATTCGCCTCGCTCGCCACTCCCTACGGCTCGATCGACTTCGAAGCCGGGTCCGAGATCGCCTTCAACTTCGTCGAGAGCGGCACGGCCTATCGGTTCGACGGGTTGCCCCTGCTGCTTCCGGGCGACGACACGCGGGTCGAGGAACTGCGCAGCGAGAGCTTTGTCTCCGGCGTCTGGACGCCGCGCGATAACCTCAGCGTCACCGGTGCGCTCCGGTACGAACGGTCCCGCATCACCGCGACCGGCAGCGCGGGCGCGGCCGAAACCGACCTCAACTTCCTCAAGCCCCGCCTGAACATCGCCTGGACGCCCGCCGCCGGGCACCAGTTGGCCTTCAAGCTGGAACGCAATGTCGATCAGCTCTCCTTCGGCGCGTTCCAGGCCTCCGCCGCCTTCTCGACCGGCGTCTTCGGGCGCGGAAACCCGGACATCCGTCCGGCCCAGATCTGGCTGGCCCAGGCGCGCTATGAGCGGGTTTTCGGTCGCCAGGGGTCCTTCGTCGCCGAACTGACGCACGAGGCCTTCGACGACCTCCTGGGTCAAGTCGTCATTCTGGAAACCCCGCCCGGCGAGACCACGCCGCGTCTGTACAACATCACCCGAAACGTCGGCACGGCGAGGCGCGAGACGGCCAAATTCACCGGTCGCCTGCCGCTGGACAGCTACGGCATGGGCGGCGGGGTCGCCTCGGCGTCGCTTCAGCTTCGCCAGTCCGAGACGGTCGACCCCGTCACGTTCGTGGATCGCCGCCTATCCAACGAACAGCCCGTGGTCGTGAGCCTGGGGCTCAGCCAGAACCTGGTCAGCCAGCGCATCAACTGGAGCCTCAACGCGTCCAGCGGCCAGTCCACGCGCAACTACGGTCCGCGCGCCCTGGTGCGGTCCCGCAGCCAGCCCAGCTTCAGCGCGAGCCTGAGTTGGCGACCCGATGATCGTCTCAGTCTCAGCGGCGGGCTGAACGTGTCCGGCGGTTCGGACGGCGCGTTCATCTTCTTTGCCGCGCCCCGCGATCGTGGCGTGCCCGTCTATTCCGAAACCTCGCGCTCCGAAGGCACGATCAGCGCCTATGTCAGCGCGCGCAGGAGCTTCTGAGCCACGCAGGCCTTCGTCCTTGCCCGATCGCCCCTTTTCCCCTATACGCGCCCGCTTTCCAGGGCTTCGGTCCTGTCGCGGAACACCAAAGGGTTCGGGAAGTCATCCCGGCCGCCGCTGCAGGATCCATCGTGGTTCGGACTTACCCGGTCCGTCCGCGCCGACGCCCTACAAGGGAGACTGCACTATGGCTCTTTACGAGCACACGGTCATGTCGCGCCAGGATATCAGCGCGCAACAGGCCGAAGCCCTCAACGACACCATCAAGGACCTCATCGTGGCCGGCGGCGGTTCCGTCGCCAAGATCGAGTACTGGGGCCTGCGCAACCTGACCTACCGGGTCAAGAAGAACCGCAAGGCTCACTATTCCCTGCTGGCCATCGACTGCCCGCCCCCCGCCATGGCCGAAGTCGAGCGTCAGCTCGGCATCAATGAGGACGTGCTGCGCTGGCTGACGGTCAAGGTCGAGGAACTCGATCTGGAACTGTCGCCCCTGCTGGCCCGCCGCGAGCGTGAGCGCGAGCGTGACCGCGAGCGTACGCCGCGTGAAGACGCCGAAGTGGCCGCGTAAGGAGATCTGGACCCATGACTGACACCAACTCCCCCTCCGCCAACGTTCCCGGCACCCCTGCCGGCTCGGGCGGCTCCGGCCGTCGTCCCTTCTATCGTCGTCGCAAGGTCTGCCCGTTCTCGGGCGAAGGCGCGCCGAAGATCGACTACAAGGACGTCAAGCTGCTGCAGCGCTACATTTCCGAACGCGGCAAGATCGTGCCCTCGCGCATCACCGCCGTGTCCCAGATCAAGCAGCGCGAACTGGCCAAGGCCATCAAGCGCGCCCGCTATCTGGCCCTCCTGCCTTACGTGGTGAAATAAGATGAAGGTCGTTCTGCTCGAACGCGTCGAGAACCTCGGCGCCATCGGCGACGTCGTCACTGTCAAGGACGGTTTCGCCCGTAACTTCCTCCTGCCCCGCGAGAAGGCGCTCCGCGCCACCTCGAAGAACCTGGAGAAGTTCGAACTGGACCGCGTCGCCATCGAGGCGCGCAACGAACGCAACAAGACCGACGCCGGCGCGATCGCCTCGAAGATCGACGGCCAGATCTATGTGATGATCCGTCAGGCCGGCGAAACCGGCCAGCTGTACGGTTCGGTCGGCGGCCGCGACGTCATGGAGGCCATCCAGGCCGAGGGCGGCAAGGTCGAACGTTCGCAGATCGTGCTCAACACCCCGATCAAGACCCTGGGGATGCACGTCGTGCCGGTTCGCCTGCACGCCGAGGTCTCCGCCACGGTCACGATCAACGTCGCGCGCTCGGCTGATGAAGCCGAACGTCAGGCCAAGGGCGAGGACGTGATCAAGTCGGCCTACGACGACGACCGCAACGCGGCCGCCGAACAGGCTCGCGACATGGTCGAGGGCGGCGCCGGTCAACAGGACGGTCTCGGCTCCGAGGCCTGATCCTGAAGATCGGTTCGTCGAGCCGATAGAGACGCTAAAGGGCGTGTCCTCCGGGCACGCCCTTTTTGCTGCAAGCGAACCGAACTATGTCAAAATTGCAACGAGGGCAGTCGCTTGCATTAACACACGCTTGACCACGCCGCTCGACGCACCCAGCTTGCACTATAGGGGGCGTCCGCGCTGGTCCGCGCAAAATTCTTGCGTGGCCGGTCGGCCGATAACCACGCGGCGGTCAACGCCGGACATCCGACCACATCTCGCGCGCCACGCGTCCCGCGTCGGCCCTATCTCGTCAGGCTCGTCATGCACCTCAGAATTTCCCGCTCCGTCCTTCTCGGCTTCAGCTCCGCGGCGACCCTGCTCGCCTGCCCGATCGCGGCGATGGCCCAGACGGCGCCTCAGGACGCGACCGCGGTCGACGAGATCATCGTCACCGGCACGCGCACCGTGGGCCGCACGCGCCTCGACTCGGTCGCCCCGGTCGATGTGATCTCCGGCGAGGTCCTGACGCGCCAGGGCGCCGGCACCGAGCTGGCTGCGGCGCTCGCCGCCACCGCCCCGGCCATCAACTTCCCCCGTCCCGCCATCTCGGACGGTTCGGACCACGTCCGCCCGGCGACGCTGCGGGGCCTCGCCCCCGACCAGACCCTGGTCCTGATCAACGGCCAGCGCGGCCACGTCGCCGCCCTGGTCAACGTCAACGGCAACCTCGGTCGGGGTTCGACGGCCTTCGACCTGAACACCATCCCGGCGATCACCCTCGGCAACGTCGAAGTCCTGCGTGACGGCGCCTCGGCCCAGTACGGCGCCGACGCCATCGCCGGCGTCATCAACCTGCGTCTTCGCGAGGCCAACTCCGGCGGCGGCCTGACGGCCGTCTACGGCGTCTATGACACCAAGTTCGATACCGCCCGCGGCTCGCACGACCGCCATGACGGCGAGCAGGTCTCCCTCTCAGGCTGGATCGGCCTGCCTCTGGGCGAAGACGGCTTCCTGACCATCTCCGGTGAAGTGCAGGAACGTGATCCCACCAACCGCTCCGACTTCGCTGCTCCGGGGAGCGTCTCCAACGGCTCGTCCACCACGGTCATCGGCCGATTCGGCGATCCGAAGACGAGCGCCCAGTCAATCTGGTTCAACGCCGGCAACACCCTGGCCAATGGCTGGGAAGCCTACGCCTTCGGCGGCTACCAGCACCGCGATTCCGAGGCCGCCGCCACGGCCCGCGCCTTCAACAACGCCAACAACGTCCTGGCCATCTACCCGACCGGCTTCCTGCCGGTGATCGCCGCCGGGATCGACGACTACAACCTGTTCGGCGGCTTCAAGGGCGAGGCCGCCGGCATCGATTGGGACTTCTCGGTCGGCTACGGCCGCAACGAGTTGGACTACAACGTTCTCAACACCGTCAACGCCTCCTACGGCGCAGCGTCCAAGACCTCGTTCGACGCCGGCGGCCTGGCCTATGACCAGGTGACCCTCTCGATCGACGGTGTGAAGCAGGTCGAGGCCAACCTGTTCGAACCGCTGAACGTCGCGTTCGGCGTCGAATATCGCCGCGAGTCGTTTGACGTGCACGCCGGTGAGCCGCAGTCCTACAACAAGGGCCCGCTCAACGCCGGCGCAGGCGCCCAGGGCTTCCCGGGCTTCCAGCCGTCCAACGTCGTCAATGAAGAGCGTAGCAACGTCAGCGCCTACATCGACGTCGAAGGCCGTCTGTCCGAGTCGGTCACCATCGGCGCCGCCGCACGTTACGAGGATTATTCCGACTTCGGCGACACCCTGACCGGCAAGCTGTCGGCCCGGTGGGACGCCAACGAGCATTTCGCCCTGCGCGGCGCGATCTCGACCGGCTTCAAGGCGCCGGCCCTGCAGCAGCAGTTCTTCAGCTACGTCGCCACCAACCTGGTCACCACTGTGGTCGGCGGCGTGCCCGTCACTTCCCTGGTCCAGGCCGGCTCGTTCCGGGTCAACGACCCGGTCGCCATCGCCCTCGGCTCGGCGCCGCTGGAGCCGGAACACTCGGCCAATTTCTCGGCCGGCTTCGTTCTGCGCAACGGCGGGTTCGAGCTGACGGTCGATGCCTACCGGATCGATATCGAGGACCGGATCATCTACTCCGAGACGCTCGGCCTGACCCGTCCCAGCCAGTCGGCGGCGACCACCAGCGCCACCCTGGCCCTGCTGGCGCCCTTCGGCGTGACCGGCGCACGCTTCTTCCTGAACGGCGTCAACACCTCGACCAACGGCGTGGACGTCGTGGCCCGCTATCGCACCAACCAGGACTTCGGTCAGTTCACCTTCACGGGCGCCGCGAACTTCAACGCGACCGAGATCACGGACCTGGCCTCGATTCCCTCGACCGTCGCCATTCCAACCTCGCCGGGCTATCTGTTCGACCGCGCCAACCAGCTATCGTTCACGGACGGCACGCCGAAGCGCAAGGTCGTCGGCAGCGTCGACTGGAGTCTGGGTGACTTCTCGGCCACGGCGCGCGCGACCTATTACGGCAGCGTCCTGATCGCCAACAACACATCAACCCTGGACTATCAGGCCGGCGACGCGACCCTGATCGATCTGGAAGGCCGCTACACCTTCCCGATCGGCGTCACGGCCGCCGTAGGTGTCAACAACCTGACGGACGAGTATCCGAACTTCACGCCGTCCGCGAACAACGGCGGCACGGGTTCGGTGGGCTTCCCCGGCTTCTCGCCCTACGGCTTCAACGGCCGCTTCCTGTTCGCCCGCGTGAGCTACAACTTCTAGCGGCCTCTCCACAACGAGGGCTGGAACGGCGCGGGGAGCGATCCTCGCGCCGTTTGTCGTTGGGACGTCATGATTTGGCCACTACCGCACGGCGAACTGCACAGCTCGAACTGGAGGGGGTCCGCATGAAATCCGTCGTCGCCGCCGCGTTTATGGCGTCCACCCTGCTGTGCGCCGGTTCGGTGAACGCGCAGGCCAGAAACCTCGACGTCTTCGTCACCGAAGCCAATCGTGTGCCGCTGAACCCGACCTCGGCCCTGCGCTCCGACGCACGCCGGCTGATGGGGGAGGCCAACACCGCCTTCAGGACTGTCGCTGCCGAGGTGCGCACCGCTCGCGAGGCAGGACGCACGCCGTCATTCTGTCCCCCCGAAAGCATTTCGGTGAACCCGCGGCAGCTGCTGGCCCATCTCAACTCCATCCCCCAGACGCGCCGCGTCCGCATGACACCGACCGACGGCATCCGCGCCTGGATGGTCTCGCGCTATCCCTGCCCCGCCGTCTGATCGCCGCCTGAACTGATCCGTCTAGGGATTTTCCAGCGGTCCACAGTCGGTCCCAAACCATCCCCGTTGACGGGTGCGTCCGGGCATGTCGCAGGGGCGTGGGACGGGTAAGCGTTAACCCGATGAACGCTTTCTCTCCCTTTGCCCCCTCCGATTCATTTGGGGCCGTCGCGATTCCATCGCTGCCTCATAACCTTGAGGCCGAACAGGCGCTGCTGGGCGCCCTGATGTTCGACAACGCCATCTTCGAGCGGCTGAGCGATCGCCTGCGCGGCCAGCACTTCTACGAGCCCTTCCACCAGCGGCTCTACGACGCGATCGAGGACCATATCCGCCAGGGCATGCTGGCCGAGCCGACCATCCTGATGGAACGGTTCAAACAGGATCCGGCCTTCGCCGAGTTCGGAGGCCTGCGCTATCTGGCCGACCTGATGGATCGCGCGCCCCTGGGCGCCAACGCGCCGGACTATGCCCGTGTGGTCTATGATCTGGCCCTGCGCCGCGACCTGATCCGCGTCGGTGGCGACATCGTCAGGGACGCCCCCAACCCCGAGACCGCCGCCATCGACCAGATCGAGCAGGCGGAACTGACCCTGTATTCGCTGGCCGAGACCGGCGCGCCCTCGTCCGGGTTTGTCAGCTTCTCGACCGCCCTCGCCGGCGCCGTCCAGATGGCGGGCGAGGCCTATCAGCGCGACGGCAAGCTGGCCGGTCTGGCGACCCATCTGGACGATCTGGATTCGAAGCTCGGCGGCATGCACCCGTCCGACCTGCTGATCCTCGCGGGCCGTCCGTCGATGGGCAAGACGGCGCTGGCGACCAACATCGCCTTCAACGTGGCCCGCAACTACCGCTGGGAGCCGACGCCTGACGGCCGCAAGACCGTCTCCGGCGGCGTGGTCGCCTTCTTCTCGCTGGAAATGAGCGCCGAACAGCTGGCCATGCGGATTCTGGCCGACGCCTCCGGCGTGTCCTCCGACCGCCTGCGCAAGGGCGAGATCGACGCCTCCGACTTCGGCAAGGTGCGCGACGCCGCCATCGAGATCGGCGAGAGCCCCCTCTATATCGACGCCACCGGCGGTCTGGCCATCTCCAAACTGGCCGCCCGCGCGCGCCGCCTGAAGCGGATGGAACAGGGCCTCGACCTGATCATCGTCGACTACCTCCAGCTCATCACCGTCGGCGACGGCAATGCGCAGAAGAACCGGGTGCAGGAGGTGTCCGAGATCACCGGCGGCCTGAAGGCCCTCGCCAAGGAGCTGAACCTGCCGATCATCGCCCTGTCGCAGCTGTCGCGTCAGGTCGAGAACCGCGAAGACAAGCGGCCGCAGCTGTCCGACCTGCGCGAGTCAGGCTCGATCGAGCAGGACGCCGATTGCGTCATGTTCGTCTATCGCGAAAGCTACTACCTGGGCCGCACCGAGCCGCGCGAAGGCACGGAAGAGCACCTGAAATGGCAGGAGGACATGGACCTTCTGGAACACCAGGCGGAGGTCGTCATCGGCAAGCAGCGCCACGGCCCGATCGGCATCGTGAAACTGAGCTTCGACGCCGACACCACCCGCTTCGGCAACCTGGCCCGCAGCGGCTACGGCAACTTCAGCGATATCCCGGAGTAGGTATGTTCCCTCTCCCGGCGGGAGAGGGCTTGAACGCCCGGAAGCCGTCAGGCGATCGGTCTTGCGCGAAAGGGCGAGGGGTTGGCGCTAACCGGTGAGGGCTGCCCCTCACCCTTTCGGCTAAGACGCATCGCTTCACTCTGCGAGCCTCAAGCCCTCTCCCGCCGGGAGAGAGAGAAAAGCTCTAGTCGTCCCTGTGAACCCGTTCGCGGCGCTCGTGGCGTTCCTGGGCTTCGACGGACATGGTCGCGGTCGGACGGGCTTCCAGCCGCCCGAGGCCGATCGGTTCGCCCGTGTCCTCGCAATAGCCGTAGGAGCCGTCCTCGATCCGACGCAGGGCGTCCTCGATCTTGGAGATCAGCTTGCGCTGTCGGTCGCGCGTACGCAGCTCCAGCGCGCGATCCGACGCCGAAGACGCCCGATCCAGCAGATCCGGATGGTTCTCCGTCTCGGCCTTCAGGTTGACCACGGTGCCTTTGGATTCGCGCAGGATGTCATCCCGCCACGCCATGAGCTTGTGCTTGAAATAGGCGAGCTGACGTTCATTCATGAACGGCTCGTCGTCGGAAGGTCGATAGGCGACCGGTTCGTCAGACACGATCGAGGCCAATGCGGTCATCATCGCACTCACACTCTAGGACAACGCCCCCCATGGCGCTTGCAGGCGTATAGGCAGGCCGGAGAGTCGCGGCAACCGTGTTCGCGCGTCCGTGATCGCGGCGATGCTTCGTTGGACCCGGCACCGTGACATTCCGTCCTCACCTTGTCCCCGAAACGGGGGAATAAGGCCGATTTTCCGCAGTTTATGCTGCGTTGCGGCGAACTTCGGCCTTGGCCAGTTCAACGGCGGCGCGCAGGTCGATCTGTTCGAGCAGACCTGTCAGGCCCGCGTCCTCGTCCTCCGGACGTTCCTCGCGCAGGGTCCGACCCAGGCGTTCGAGCGCGCCTTCCCCGGCCTCACCCGACAGCATGGCGATCTTCAACTCGTCCAGACGGTCCAGCAGTGTCCCGCCGCGACGGATGGCGCGACGACGGCGCTCCGTCGCCGTTTCGACGCCCTGAAGCGCCATCAGGGCCGAGAGATCGGCGACCGCGGACGCTGGAGCCGCCGCCTGCGACGCACTGGCCGGGGCCGCGCCTGACGCCTGAGGCACGGAAAAGCCGCCGGCCGAGCGCACCGGACGCTGGCCGCCGGTTGGGGCGGCGCCGGACGGGCCGTTGACCTTCATGAGCGGAGACTCCGGGACATTCCGCACCATCGTCGGGCGACCGTCACTGTTTGGTTAACGGCAAGGCAGGATTTGCCGGGCCGAGCGGGCGTCAGCCAGACCGATTCATTGATTTAAAACGGTTTTCTTCGCGGCACGATCTTCGCAACACCTGTCCCCGAACCCTCGTGGAAAGCCGGCCAGTGCAAAAGTTTCTCACCGCCTTCCTGATCCCCCTCGCCCTCAGCGCCGTAATGGCCGCCCCGGCGTCGGCCCAGTCGCGGATCAAGGACATCGCCTCGATCGAGGGCGTCCGGACCAACCAGTTGGTCGGCTACGGCCTCGTCGTCGGCCTGAACGGCACGGGCGACAGCCTGCGCAACTGCCCCTTCACACGCCAGTCGCTGGAAGGGATGACCGAGCGCCTTGGCGTCAATATTCGCGGAACGAACGCCAACTCCAAGAACCTGGCCGCCGTCATGGTGACGGCCGAACTGCCGCCCTTCGCCACGCCCGGCTCGCGGGTCGACATCTCGGTCTCCAGCCTTTGCGACGCCAAGAGCCTGCTCGGCGGCACGCTGCTGGTCACCAGCCTCCAGGGCGCCGACAGCCAGGTCTATGCCGTGGGGCAGGGCTCGGTGCAGACCGGTTCGGTGTCGGGCTCGGGCGGTTCGGGCTCGTCGGTGACACGCGGCGTGCCGACCGCCGGCCGCATCGCCTCGGGCGCCACGGTCGAACGCGAAACCGGCTTCCAGCTCGACAGTCTCACCGAAGTGCGCCTGACCCTGCGCAATCCCGACTTCACGACGGCCCAGCGCGTGGCCGCCGCCATCAACGCCACCTACCCTTCGACCGCCCTGGCCGAGAATGGCTCCGTCGTCGCCCTGCGTGCGCCCGCCCAACTCGGCATGGCCGCCTTCATCAGCCGCGTCGAGAACATGCCGGTCGCGGTCGACACCCCGGCCCGGGTGATCATCGACGAGGTCAACGGCGTGATCGTCATGGGCGAGAACGTCCGCATCTCCACCGTCGCCATCGCCCAGGGCAACCTGACCATCTCGGTCCAGGAAAACCCGCAGGTCAGCCAGCCGGCCCCCTTCAGCCAGGGCCAGACCACGGTAGTCCCGCAGTCCGATGTCACGGTCGAGGAAGAACTGGGCCGCGAGATCCGGCTGGTGAACGGCGCGACCTCGCTGTCGACCCTGGTCAACGGGCTGAACGCGCTCGGCGTCTCGCCCCGCGACATGATTTCCATCCTTCAAGCCATCAAGGCGGCGGGCGCCCTGCAGGCCGACATCGAGGTTCTGTGATGAGCGACCTGGCCGTCTCCCCCTCCCTGCTGACCTCGCCAATGGCCGCACCGACTGCGGAAACGCCGCGCATGCGCGAGACGGCGGAGAAGTTCGAGGCCTCCTTCCTGTCGCAGATGCTCAAGCCGATGTTCGAGGGTATCGACACCAACGGCGCGTTCGGCGGCGGCGAGGCCGAGGGCACCTGGCGCAGCTTCATGATCGACGAAATGGCCAAACAGACCGTCCGAGCCGGCGGCATCGGCCTGGCCGACACCGTCGTGTCCGAGATGATCCGCATGCAGACCGAACAGACCCAGGCCCAGCCCGGAGCGGTCGCATGAGCCACGATCCGACCACCGCCACGGCCTATCTGCGCAGACTCACGGCGCTGACCGACCGACTGACCGCCCGGCTCGAGCAGGAGACCGACGCCTTCGCCACCCGTCGCGCGGCCGATATCACGGCAGGCCTGGCCGAGACCCAGGAGCTGGCCAACCAGTATCGCAAGGAATCCGGGCACCTCAAGGCCAACAAGGCGATCCTGGCCTCCGCGCCGGCGAGCGAACGCATGGCCCTGATCAAGGCGACCGAGGCCTTCGAGGCGGTGCTCGCCATCCACGGCCGCACGGTCGAGGCGGCGCGCACGATCTCGGAGGGTCTGGTCCGCACCATCGCCCAGGAAGTCGCCGGCGCGCGAGCCATGGGAACCGGCTACGGCGCCTCCGGCAAGGCGAACGGCGGCGACAGCCGCGCCGTCACCCTGAACCGCACGGCCTGAACCGCCTGGTCTGAGCCGGCACGTTAACGACAAGTCTGAGGCGAAGCTTAACGGGTCGGCGGCAGTATCGCCTGATGTCCATCCGCAAACGCCTTCTGGGTCTGGCCTTCGCCTCGTCGGACCTCCTGCTGGAGATCGAGAAAGACGGCCGGATCGCGTTCGGGCTGGGATCCGGCCCCTCGGCTCAGACGTCGGCGGAATCCCTTATCGGCAGCTCTCTTTTCGACGGCATCGGCAAGGCCAGCGCCAAGCTCCTGGAGCGGGTCGTGGCCGATCTTGCCGCTGGCTCGCGATCCGCCCCGGTCGAAGTGCTCTTTCGGTCCAGCGAGGACCGCGTGCGTCGGGCGACAATGCGGCTTTTCGTGCTGCCGGACCTCGCACCGAACATCTCGGTCTCGGTGACCTGGGAGGGCCCGGCCTATGCGCTCCACGATCCTCTCGCGCGTCCGGCGCTGACGCCGGGCGCCTTCCTGGATCGCGCCCGCGACCTGCTGACGGCGCCGGACGCCTCGGCGGACATGACGGTCGCCTTCGTCGATGTCGTCGGTCTCGCGGCGGCCGAAGGCCTGGGCGAGGCGGGCCAACGCCTGACGGCGAGGGTCGAGGCCGCGCTCCAGGCGGCTTCGATCGACGGAGCCAGCGCCGGCAAACTCGGCCCGGAGCGTTTCGCCATGTTGCGCGACCGGACGATCGCCCATGACCTCGCCGGGGAGATGCGTGAACTGGGCCTCAGCGAGGGCCTGACGCTCGATGTCGCCGCGACGGACGTGGGCACGGAGACCGGCGGCAACACCCTGAACACCCTCCGGGCGCTGCGCTTCGCCGTCGAAGGCTGCCTGAACGACGGCGCGGGCGGGCCCGGGCTGTCGTTCACCGCGTCCATGTCCCGCACGCTCAAGGATGCCGACGCCTTCAGGACCATGGCGCGCGATCGCAGTTTCGATCTTCACTACCAGCCGATCGTCGACCTGAAGACCGGCGGGGTCCATCATTTCGAGGCGCTGGCGCGCTTCAAGGATTCGGCCGGGCCGGCCGATACGATCCGGATGGCGGAAGAACTCGCCCTGATCAACGCCTTCGACATCGCGGTGGCGGAAAAGGCTCTCAGCCGGCTCCGGCGACCCGGCGCCGGTCTTCTGAAGTTCGCGGTCAATGTCTCAGGGGCCTCCCTGGCCGACGACCGCTATGTGCAGGCCGTCCTGCGGATGACGGCGTCCAAGCCCGACGAGAGACGCCGCCTGATCGTCGAAGTGACCGAGTCCGCCGCCTTGGCGGATATCGAGTCCGCCAACCGTCGACTGGGCGCGCTGCGCGCGGCCGGCATCAGGGTCTGTATTGACGATTTCGGAGCCGGTTCCGCCTCCTATGACTACCTGCGCGGCCTCTCGGTCGACACGGTCAAGATCGATGGACGGTTCGTGGAGGGGATCCAGACCGACCCTCGCGCCCGGACGATGATCGGCCACCTGGTCGACCTCTGTCGCTCGATGAAGGTCGAGACCATCGCCGAAATGATCGAGACCGAGGACGTGGCGGAAATCCTGCGCGATCTCCGCGTTGATCAGGGCCAGGGCTGGCTGTTCGGCAAGGCGGAGGCCGAGCCGCGCACGGTGCTGGCCTATGGCGAGCCGGCCGCCTCTGTCCGACGTGTGGGCGCCGTTTCCGGCTGGGGCTGACGGAACGCCGCGAAGCGTGACAGCTCAGGCGTAGACGACTGCTCGACCGGCGGTGTCGAGGACGTCCCATGCGTCGGCACCCAGAACACCGGCGCCGCGCTGCTGGAGTGACAGCATCTGGCGGCAGCGCCTTGATGTTCCCATATTGTTCTTGCTGATATCCCCGGATCAGTTCCCATATAGCGTTGTCGCACCGGACCCCGTCCGGCGCTCCCGCGTTCCCGGCCCCCGTTTCCTGGCAGCATGACCGAAAAGCATAACTTCATCCGCGTGCGCGGCGCCCGCGAGCACAATCTCAAGGGCGTGGATGTCGACATCCCGCGCGAGAAACTGGTCGTCATGACCGGCCTGTCGGGGTCGGGCAAATCCTCGCTCGCCTTCGACACCATCTATGCCGAGGGCCAGCGCCGCTATGTCGAGAGCCTGAGCGCCTACGCCCGCCAGTTCCTGGAGCTGATGGGCAAGCCGGACGTCGACCTGATCGAGGGCCTGTCGCCGGCGATCTCGATCGAACAGAAGACGACGTCGAAGAACCCGCGTTCCACCGTCGGCACGGTGACCGAGATCCACGACTATATGCGTCTGCTGTGGGCGCGCGTCGGCGTGCCCTACTCGCCCGCCACCGGCCTGCCGATCGAGAGCCAGACTATCTCCATGATGGTCGACAAACTGGGCACCCTGCCCGAGGGCGAGCGGCTGCTGCTGCTGGCCCCGGTCATCAGGGGTCGCAAGGGCGAATACAAGAAGGAGATGGCCGAGTGGCAGCGCTCGGGCTTCCAGCGGCTGAAGATCGACGGGGCCTTCTACGCCATCGAGGACGCGCCGACGCTCGACAAGAAGTTCAAGCACGACATCGACATCGTCGTGGACCGGATCGTGACCAAGGCCGGGCTCGAAGCGCGCTACGCCGACAGTCTACAGACCGCCCTGGGCCTGGCCGACGGCATCGCCGTCGCCGAATGGGCCAACGCCGAGGAAGGCCAGGAACCGCGCCGGATCACCTTCTCCGAGAAGTTCGCCTGCCCGGTCTCCGGCTTCACCATCGCCGAGATCGAGCCGCGCCTGTTCTCGTTCAACAATCCGTTCGGCGCCTGCCCGGTCTGCGACGGCCTGGGGGTCAAGCTGGCCTTCGACGCTGACCTGGTCATCCCGGACCGCGACAAGACCCTGCACAAGGGCGCGGTCGCCCCGTGGTCGCGCGGCCCCTCGCCGCTCTACACCCAGACCCTGCAGGCGCTGGCGCTCCACTACGGCTTCTCGATGGACAAGCCGTGGCGCGAACTGGCCGAGAAGGCCCAGTCCGTGATCCTGAACGGCACGGGCTCGGAGAAGATCAAGTTCGTCTATGACGACAACGCCCGGAAATACGAGGTCTCCAAGCCGTTCGAGGGGGTCGTGCCCAACCTCGACCGCCGCTGGCGCGAGACCGACAGCGCCTGGGTGCGCGAGGAGCTGGGCCGGTTCCAGTCCGAGACCCCGTGCGACGCCTGCGGCGGCAAGCGTCTGAAGCCCGAGGCCCTGGCGGTGAAGATCGCCGGCAACGACATCGCCGAGATCTCCATGCTGTCGATCAGGAAGGCCTACGACTGGGTCAGCGCCCTGCCCGACCAGCTGACCGACAAGCAGATGGAGATCGGCCGACGCATCCTGAAGGAGATCAGCGACCGGCTGCGCTTCCTGAACAATGTCGGCCTCGACTACCTCAGCCTGTCGCGGTCCTCCGGCACCCTGTCCGGGGGCGAGAGCCAGCGCATTCGCCTGGCCTCCCAGATCGGCTCGGGCCTGACCGGCGTGCTCTATGTACTGGACGAGCCGTCGATCGGCCTGCACCAGCGCGACAACAGCCGTCTGCTGGAGAGCCTTCGCGGCCTGCGCGACCTCGGCAACTCCGTCCTCGTCGTCGAACACGACGAGGAGGCGATCATGACCGCCGACTACGTCATCGACATGGGTCCGGCCGCCGGCGTCCACGGCGGCGAGATCTGCGCCGAGGGCACGCCCGAAGAGGTCATGGCCAATCCGAAGTCCCTGACCGGCAAATACCTGACCGGCGAGCGTGAGATCGAACTGCCGCCGGAAGGCCGCCGTCCGATCGACCGCAAGAAGATGCTCAGGATCTCGGGCGCGACCGGCAACAATCTGAAGGCGGTCACGGGCGAAATCCCCGTCGGCCTGTTCACCTGCGTCACCGGGGTGTCGGGCGGCGGCAAGTCGACCTTTACGATCGAGACCCTCTACAAGGCGGCGGCGCGCCGGCTTCACAACGCCTCCGACGCCCCCGCCCCCTTCGACCGGATCGAGGGGCTGGAGCATTTCGACAAGGTCATCGACATCGACCAGTCGCCCATCGGCCGCACGCCGCGCTCGAACCCGGCCACCTATACCGGCGCCTTCGGGCCGATCCGCGACTGGTACGCCGGCCTGCCCGAATCCAAGGCGCGCGGCTACGGCCCCGGCCGGTTCAGCTTCAACGTCAAGGGCGGGCGCTGCGAGGCCTGTCAGGGCGACGGCCTGATCAAGATCGAGATGCATTTCCTGCCCGACGTCTACGTCACCTGCGACGTCTGCAAGGGCAAGCGCTATAATCGCGAGACGCTGGAGATCGTCTTCAAGGGCAAGAGCATTTCCGACGTGCTGGACATGACGGTCGAGGAGGCGGGCCAGTTCTTCAAGGCCGTGCCGCCGATCCGCGACAAGATGCTGACCCTGTCACGCGTCGGCCTCGGCTACGTCCAGGTCGGACAGTCGGCCACGACCCTGTCGGGCGGCGAGGCCCAGCGGGTCAAGCTGTCCAAGGAACTGTCGAAACGGGCGACCGGCAAGACCCTCTACATCCTCGATGAGCCCACCACAGGCCTGCATTTCGAGGACATCCGCAAACTGCTGGAGGTGTTGCAGGAACTGGTCGAGGCCGGCAACACGATCGTGGTGATCGAACACAATCTCGATGTCATCAAGATCGCCGACTATCTGCTGGACTTCGGCCCCGAGGGCGGCGACGGCGGCGGCGAGATCGTCGCGGTCGGCACCCCCGAACAGGTCGCTGCGAACGAGGCGAGCTGGACCGGCAAATACCTCAAGGAGGTGCTGGACCGGCACGAGACGCGCCGCAAGGCGCGGGTCGCGGCCCTGTCGGGCGAGCCCACGGCTTCGGCAGCAAAGCCGGTACGAGTGAAGACGCGAGCCTAGACGGTCCGGGATCGGGTGCGTCGCCGCCACGGCAAAATCATGCCCGCCACGAACGCGAGGCACAACCATCCGAACAGGTCACCGATCCGGCCGTAGAGGGTGGGACGACGCGGCTCGACGGCCAGCGTCGCCAGCAGGCTCTGCCCTGCCCCGGCGGCACTCTCGGCCTCGGCCACGATACGCCCGTGGGGATCGCTGACGGACAACAGACCCTCCTTGCTGGTCCGCACTACGGCAAAGCCCTGTTCGACACCCCGCATTGCCGTCATGCGCGCGCCCATCCACTGGTCGATGTGGCCAAAGTCCCAAGCCGGCACGAGCATGACGGCCGCATCCCGCTGGCCGTAGGCCCGCGCCAGACGGGCGAAATGCATGTCCTTGCAGATGGCCAGGCCAAAGGGCGCGCCGCCGACCGGAGTGACCGCATAGTCGGAACCGGCGCTGTATCCTTCAACCCGCTCTGGAGGAGCCATGAACTGCTTGCGATAGGCTGCCACCTCCCGTCCGTCGGGGGCGTAGAGATAGGCCATATTGCGGATACCGTCGGGATGGGTGATCGCCAGGCCGGCCTCCAGCCAGACGCCCTGATCCCGGGCGGCCCCGGCCAGGGCGGTGCGCCACAGGCCGATCTGTCCCGGATCCCCGACCGAGATCTTCTCGGGCAGGACGATGACCTCGGCGCCGGCCTTCGCCAGCGTTTCAATACCGGTCAGATACCGTTTCCGGATGGGTGCGACATAGGTCGCGGTGGCCCGTGGTCCGATGTCGGCGTCGACCGCCATCAGCCCGAAGACGGCGGCCTGTCCTGTCACGGGTTGCGCCAGCCGAACCGCGCCATAGCCCGTCGCCGCCAGACCCAGAAGCGCGGCCGCGGCATAGGCCATCCAGCCGCGCCGCAAGCCGTCGCCGGAGCCCGCGAGCGTGAGGGCCGTCGCCACGGCGGCGGCGGGCAAGGAGACGAGGAAGGCGACGGCCGCGACGCCTCCGATGGCCGCGATCTGCAGGACCAAGGGGTGGTCCCCCTGCGAATAACCGATCAGGCCCCAGTCCCCGTCCGGAGCCAGAGCCGCCATGACGGTATGGATGGCCGCCCAGGCGGCAGGATAAGTAAAAAGCGCCCAGGCGCTGCGGCGCAACAGGACGGCGCGACGGGTCGCCCCGGCCGCGAGCGTCCACAACAGGGCGATCCCGGTCACCAGCACGATCGCCAGCAGCGGCGACCGGGTGACGATGGTGAAATAGTGCAGGTTCGCCCCGGCGCCGATCAGGGCCGCGCCAAACGTCATCCACCGCGCGTCGGCGGCGCTGGACTTCAGCGCCAGCCACAACAACAGCGCCGGCGCCGTCCAGGCCAGCCACCACAGGGGTTCCGGCCCGGCCGCGCTGCGCAGCAACAGGCCGGTGACCACCACGGCGATGATCCGCCCGGCAATCCGGACCGCTCTCCGGCCTCGGGACCCTGGCTCCTCCCTCGCGGATATCATGGACAGCCCCTCAGCAAAGCCCGGCCAAGGTCCGGTCCGGCGGCTGGATCTTCAAGCCTGCAGCCCCGCGCCTGCCGCCGCTTCCACACCATGATCCCTAGTCCGGCCGCGCACCATCAGCACGATCACACCCGCAAGCAGCACCGCCGTCGTCACCACGCTGGCCTCCGGGCCGAAGGTCGCGCCGGTCAGCCACCAGGGCGCGCCCGCGGTCGCCGTCAAGTCGACGAACAGGGGGGTGACGTCGAGGACGTGACCCGACACCTCCAGCCCGAAGCCCAGGCCCAGAAGCCAGTTCCAGGCCGCATGCCAGCCGCACACGCCCCACAGCGAGCCTTCGCGCGCCGCATAGAGGCCGATGAAGGTGCCGAACAGAATGATGTTCACGACGCCCAGCGCCAGCTCCGGCGTCGGGTCCGTGTTGCCGGCGTGGGCCAGGCCGAACAGGACGGCGTTGACGATCAGGGCGATGACCAGTCCGTGGCGCGAGGCGATCAGCTGCATCAGCCAGCCCCGGAACACGATCTCCTCGGCCGAGCCCTGGACGATAAAGCCCAGCAGCAGGGCGCCGATGGGCAGGAGGGCCGCCGGCACGGCCGCCGAGGCGAAGACCCCGCCGGCTTCGACGCGATAGCCGCCGGCGGCCGCGATGATCCCGATCGTGGCGAGCAGGAAGCCGAGGCCGACGGCATAGCCGCGCAGGAAGCGCTTCAGCCCCTGCCCGTTGAAGCCGATGGTCGACAGCGGGCGCCGCTCGAACAGGACGACCCACGCGATCAGCAGCGCCGCCGTCAGGCCGAAAAAAACGACCAGCTGATAGAGCTCGCTGGACCACCCCATCCGGGAATTCAGTCCCGTGAGCTTGGCGATCAGGACCGCGATCAGCGGCCCGCCAATCAGGAAGACCGCGGCGAGAACCACCGCGGCCACGCTCCAGGTGCGTCGATGACGCTCCAGCCTCGGCGCGTACAGCTCAATTCCTGTCATGGGGGTCTCCAGTCGGACGGGTCGGCGGATCAGGGTTTGTCCTGTCATGAGGCCCCGGCCCCGCCCGGTGGATGCACACACCCCGGACTTTGTTCGATCCAGCCCGGGGACAGGGCCTGGGTCGCGACCGGGTCACTCGTGCGGCAGGCCCTTCAGGTCACGATAGGCGGCCGAAAACGGCGCATAGACCACTGCGATCTGGAGCGCCGAAAAGATGGCGTTGACCACACCCCAGCCGATCAGACCGGGGCCGGCGGCCTGCAGGATCTGCGCCGGCGACTGGCCGTCCATCGTCGCCAACTGCTGGATGCCGCCGGTCGCGAGGGTGATGGGCAGGGCGATGATCGTGCCCAGCAGGGTGACGAGGATCGACATGACGAAGGCGATGACCGCCATGCCCAGCAGCGGCAAGGCGTGGCCCTTGGTCATGGCGAAGGATGCGAACGGCGCGATCCGCTTTTCGGCCACGGTCAGAGGGATGGCCATGCTGAGGCGGATCGCCAGCCAGAAGAGCACAACGCAAGCGCCGAGGCCGACCAGGACTCCGACGAGGATGCCGACACCCGCATTGGCCTGGGCTGCGAGTCCGGCCAGCACTCCCACGACCCCGAACAGGACGATGGAAACGGCGAAGAAGACGATGCCCAGGATCACCGAGACGGCGAGCACCCGCAATTCATCGCCACCGAGGCGCATGTAGCCGAAGCCCTTCTCGGCGGGAAACAGGACCGCGCGCGCGACGGCGGCGTTCAGCACAGCGCCGATCACGAGCCCAAGCGGCAGGGCGAGGGCCATGAAGCCCAGATAGGTCTGGCCCAAGGCTTCGAGCTCCTGCGAGCTGGGCTGCGCGCCCTCCAGGCTCTCGGTCGTCGCCATCAGGGTCGCCAGCGAGCCGCCGAACAACCCGAAGAAGGCGGCGAAGAAGATCAGATAGGCCAGACTCCAGAACACAATCGCCAGCGGATGGCGGCGCACCACGCGAAAGCCTTCGAAGGCGGCCTCGGTCGCTGAAAAGGTCATCGGTTCCCTCCGTGAATCCCTATTGGGATGGTTGTAGCGTATCGACGGGCGGCGCGTCTTCGACGATCGGGGCCGGCGCGGGAACGCCGTCCAGAAGTTGGCGCGCAGCCACCACGCCGGGGGCGGCATACAGGGCCATCACCCAGCCGAACCCAAGCGACATCGGAATCACGGCCCCCAGCGCCGGTAGCAGCATCGGCCGCAGCAAAGGCTCCAGGTCCGCGACGCTGTCGATATCGTGCGGCCAGACCAGGCCCTGACCGAAGAAGCCGGCCGCCAGGATCGCGCCGACCGCAGCGTACATCAGGATCGCGCTGATCATGTAGATGATCCAGATCACCAGGTTCAGGCCCAGCAGCTTCCACATCTGGCCCCGCGCGATCGCCCAGCCTTCGGTGAAGGCGAACCGCTTCAGGATCAGGCTGGCCGGCGCGATCAGCGACACCCTCAACCACCCCCAGACCGACAGTGCGAAGACCAGCAGGCCATAGGCGATGAGCACGCCGATAGCCGTGGCATGGCCCTGGCTCCACAGCGCCAGGCCGATGCCGACCCCGATCAGAACCATGACGATCAGGACGATATACCAGATGAAGAAGACCGCTATCAGCGTCACGGCGACCCGGACCTCGTCCATGCCCAGACGCAGGAACAGGAACGGATCGCCACGGCCCGGCGAGAGGGTCGCGCGGGCCGCCGCCGTCCAGGTCAGCAGCATGACCAGGTACATGACGATGTTCATGCCGTTGACCGTCGCCTGCAGCCGGATCGACTCCGTCAGATAGGTGTCGAACGCCGCCTCTCTGTCCGGTGCGCCGATCATCGAGCCCAGGGCGGGGATCATCAGGCTGTACAAGACCGCGACCAGCGCCGTCATTATCAGGCCCCAGACGAACAGGCTCAGCGGCCGCCGGCGCAGCAGCACGAACGGCGCCCCGAGGGCGTCGTTGAAGGAAAAACCCGGCTTCATCGCGTCGTCTCCATCACTTCGGTTTGTCGGGCGACCAGTATTCCAGCTGTCGATAGGCGGCGCCGAGGAAGCCGATCGTCAGCGGCAGTTGCAGCCCGACCAGTCCCAGAACCCAGACGACCTCTCCGGTCCGCCCCGCCAGCATCCCGGTCCCGATCAGCGTCAGCAGCACGATCTTGGGCAGGGCCGTCGCGATCAGCCCCGCCAGCAGCGGCCAGAAGCTGCCGTAGGCGATGCCCATCGAGTTCAGCGACACCATCTGGCGTCGTCCCAGGGTGGCGGGCACGAACAGCGACAGTCGCACGAGGAGCAGCAACGGGATGGCCACCGCCCCGGCGGCGAGCACCGTCAGGACGCCGAGCTTCCACGGCGCGCCCACGGCGGCCCAGTCGCGCGCCTGGATGGCCTGAACGTTCAACTCCGCCATGCCGAAGATCGCCAGCACGACCAGGGCCAGGATCGACACGATCATGGACAGGAACAGCAGACACAGCAGCAGGGCGCCGACCAGACGCGCCTCGGGCGGCTTCGCCTGCAGACCCAGCGGCCCCAGACCCAGAGCGCGGGCCTCGGTCAGGTCGTCACGGATCGACAGCCGAGCCAACGCTCCGACCGCGACCAGGGCGGAGGCCGCGGCCGCCAGCGCCCATGCCCACCGCATCCACCCCTCGATGGGCCAGACCACAGGCAGCAACCAGAGCAACGCACACAGAATCAGCGCCCCGGCCGCACCCGACCACAGCCGAGGCAGAGCGCGAACCGTCGTCCCCAGCGCGGCCTGAAGGTTCAGGCGCCGGCCTCCGACATCCTTGTTGCTCATCAAGCCCCCTCGCCGAGCGTTCGGCCGATCATAGCGGGCGATACCACAAGCCGACCAGACGCCTGCTGACGAACACCATTCCCGTGTCTAAGAAGCCGCATGACTGACCTCTCCCCTATCCACGTGATCGGCGGCGGCCTCGCCGGATCCGAAGCCGCCTGGCAGATCGCCTCGGCGGGCGTCCCCGTCGTCCTGCACGAGATGCGCGGCGTGCCGGGCATCATGACCGACGCCCACCATACCGACGGTCTGGCCGAACTGGTGTGCTCCAACTCCTTCCGCTCCGACGACTGGGAGCACAATGCCGTGGGCCTGTTGCACGCCGAGATGCGGGCCCTCGGGTCGATCATCATGTCCTGCGGCGATGCGCATCAGGTGCCCGCCGGCGGCGCCCTGGCCGTCGACCGCGACGGATTTTCCCAGGCCGTGACCGCCAAACTGGAGGCCCATCCGCTGGTCACGATCCAGCGCGAGGAGATCGCCGGCCTGCCGCCGGAAGAGTGGGACAGCGTCATCGTCGCCACCGGCCCCCTGACCTCCCCGGCCCTGGCCGAGGCCATTCTGAAACTGACCGGCGAGGAGAGCCTGAGCTTCTTCGACGCCATCGCCCCCATCGTCCACGCCGAGTCGATCGACTTCGACATCGCCTGGCGTCAGTCGCGCTATGACAAGGAAGGCCCGGGCGGAGACGCCGCCGCCTATGTCAACTGCCCGATGAACAAGGCGCAGTACGAGGCCTTCGTCGACGCCCTGATCGACGGCCCCAAGGCCGAGTTCAAGGAGTGGGAGAACGTCCCCTATTTCGACGGCTGCCTGCCCATCGAGGTCATGGCCGAGCGCGGCCGCGAGACCCTGCGCCACGGCCCGATGAAGCCCGTCGGCCTGACCAACCCGCGCGATCCGCTGGTCAAGGCCCACGCCATCGTCCAGCTGCGTCAGGACAATGCGCTGGGCACCCTGTTCAACATCGTCGGCTTCCAGACCAAGCTGAAGCACGGCGCCCAGGCCGAGACCTTCCGCATGATCCCGGGCCTGCAGAACGCCCAGTTCGCGCGGCTCGGCGGCCTGCACCGCAACACCTATCTGAACAGCCCGCAGTTGCTGGACCGCCAATTGCGGATGAAGTCGATGCCGCGCCTGCGCTTCGCCGGTCAGGTCACGGGCGTGGAAGGCTATGTCGAGAGCGCCGCGACGGGCCTGCTGGCCGGTCGTCTCGCCGCCGCCGAACGGTTGGGCAAGTCGCTGGATGCGCCCGAGGCGGATACGGCCATCGGCGCCCTGGTCGAACACATCACCGGCGGCCATCTGGCGGGCTCGAAGTTCCAGCCGATGAATATCAACTATGGACTTCTGCCCCCGCTCGAGACGCCGAAGGTCGACGAGGCCGGGGTAAAGATCCCGATGAAGGAACGCGGCCGGGCCAAGAAGCGGCTGATGAGCATCCGGGCCCTGCGCGCGCTGGAAGCCTGGCGGGACGCGGCCTGATCGATGCTGGATCCGGTCAAGATCGCGATCCGCCGCAGGATCAACCAGCTGTTCAACGACTATGAGCGGGGCGAGCGGCCGGCCCTGCGCCGCGCCGACGCCCTGTTCCCGACCGACGCCGTGGCCTGGCGGGTCAACGGCGACATCGTCACCATGATGATCGGCGGGGTCTCGGGCCTGCTGCTGCAGATGCTGCATCCGGCGGTGCTGGCGGGCGTCTGGGATCACTCCGACTTCCGGGCCGACATGCACGGGCGGCTGAGGCGGACGGCCAAGTTCATCGCGGTCACCACCTTCGACCATGCCTCGAACGGACAGGCGGCCATCGACCGGGTCAAGGGCATCCATCGCAAGCTCGGCGGGACCCTGCCGGACGGAACGCCCTATCGCGTCGATGACCCGGCCCTGCTGGCCTGGGTCCATGTGACGGAGATCTCGAGCTTCCTCGACGCCTGGGTCCGCTATGGCGATCCGGACATGTCGGCAGCGGACCAGGATGCCTATTTCGACGAGATGGCGCGCATCGGTCTGGCCCTCGGCGCCGACCCCGTGCCTCGCGACCGCGCCTCGGCCGAGGCCCTGATCCAGTCGATGCGGCCTCAGCTCAAGGCCGACGCCCGCACGCGCGAGGTCGCCGCCCTCGTCATGGGTCAGAGGATCGGCGGCCCGGCCGAGGGCGTCGCTGCCGGTCTGGTCATGGCCGCCGGCGCGGACCTGTTGCCGGACTGGGCCCGCGCCATGCACGGACTCCCGGCGGCGCGGCCCGCCCAGCGGTTCGGCGCGCGCTCCCTGGCCCGCACCCTGGACTGGGTCTATCAGGGCTCGCCCAACCGCAAGGTCTGGCCCGATCAGGTCCGCGTCTGGCCAGAGTAGCTAGGCCAGCCAGAACCAGGCGCACAGGGCGAACTGCGCCGCGGTCGCCAGCACCACGCCCGAGACCAGCATCAGCTCGACCCGATCCGGCCGCCGAGGGGGCGCACTCTTCGAGGGAGACAGGGCTTTGGACACGGCGGGAAAGGGGTGAACGCTCAACAAATCGACTCCGGCGACCGGCCAAGAGTACACGATTCGCATCACCACTTGAGCGGGCCGGGGCAGACGTCGATCTCTACCTCTGCGTGCCTGGCGTCCGTTTCTACTGCAGTCGCGCCCGTCTCAGGTCCTGGAGATTGGCCGAGCCGGTGCAAAAACACGCGGTGCGCAGCTGGCGGATGACGATCTGGAAATGGTCGACCACCGCCTCGGTCGAGACGGTCGCGGCCTTGAGCACGCCGGCCGCCTGACCGACGATGTCGGCGCCCAGCCGGATGGCCCTGGCCGCATCGACGCCGTCGCGGACCCCGCCCGATCCGATCAGGACCATGTCCGGACAGGCCGCCCGCGCCTGGGCGATCGCCACGGCGGTTGGAATGCCCCAGTCGGCGAAGGCCAGCGCATGCGCCCTGTCGGCCGGATGGGCCGCCCGCTCACCCTCGATCAGCCCCCAGTTCGCCCCGCCCGCTCCGGCCACATCGAGCCCGGCCACACCCATCTCCGCCAGACGTCGCGCCGTCGCCGCCGACAGACCGGCGCCCGTCTCCTTGACCACCACTGGCGCGTCCAACCGCCGCACCAGCGCCTCAAGCGCCGCGCCGACGCCCCACCAATCACGATCGCCCTCGGGCTGACAGGCTTCCTGCAGAGGGTTCAGATGGACGATCAGGGCGTCGGCCCCGATCATGTCGACGACCCGCCGCGCCTCCTCGAGGCCGAAGCCCCGCGTCAGCTGGGCCGCGCCGATATTGGCCAGGATCGGCATGTCCGGCGCCCGCCGACGCAGAGACTGGTCCAGACCGCTCGCCCCGCCCTCAAGCGCCGCCCGCTGGGATCCCACCGCCAGGGCGATGCCCAGCGCCTGCGCCGCCTCGGCCAGATGGGCGTTGATCGTCTCGGCCCGGGCGGGTCCGCCGGTCATCGAACTGATCAGCAGCGGCGCCTTCAGTCGTCGGCCGAGGAAGTCAGCACCGAGGTCGATCTTGGCGTGATCCAGATCCGGCAGGGCCTCGTGCACGAAGCGGATCGCATCGAACCCGGCGTCGTGCGCATGCCGTCCGCCGCCCGCCAGAACGACGTCCAGATGCTGGTCCTTGCGGTCGCGGATCACGTCGTCGGCCATGCAAGACTGCTTAGCGGCATGACGCCACGGTTGGAACAGCGGCCGCGCAGGCGTATCCTGCCGTCCATGCTTCCCGTGTGGTTCACCCTGCTGACCCTGGCCGTCTTCTTCCTCATGGAGGGCGTCGCCTGGTGGACCCATCGCTATATCATGCACGGGCCCCTGGGATGGGGGTGGCACCGCGATCACCACGAGCCCCACGACAAGATGTTCGAGACCAACGACCTCTATGGCGTCGTCGGCGCGATCGTGGGGACCGGCCTGTTCGTCATCGCCTGGCTGACGGGTCTCTGGTGGGTGCGAGCCATCGCCTTGGGGGTGACCCTCTACGGCGCCGTCTACGCCTTCGTGCACGACGGACTGGTGCATCAGCGCTGGCCGTTTCACTGGATGCCGAAGAACGGCTACGCCCGCCGTCTGGTTCAGGCGCACAAACTGCATCACGCGGTCCAGACGCGGGAAGGCGCCGTGTCGTTCGGCTTCGTCTTCGCCCCTGACCCGCACCGTCTCAGCGCCGTCCTGAAGGCCCGCCGCACCGAACGCGCCGCCCAGGCCCCGGAGTGACAGCCGGCCGCCAGAGCGCGATCGGGCTGGGCCTCGCCGCCCTGATCGTCGGCGGCTGGGCGACGCTGCATGTCTGGGGCGTCTTCTTCCAGCCTTTGACCTGGCCCGCAGTTGCGGTCGTGCCGCTGATCATCCTGACCCAGAGCTGGCTCGGCGCCGGCATGTTCATCGTCGCCCACGACGCCATGCACGGCTCGCTGGCGCCCGGCCGTCCGCGCGTGAACGCCGTGGTGGGTCAGATCTGCGTCGGGGCCTATGCCGCCTTCTCCTACCGCAAGCTCAGCGGCAGCCACCATCAGCATCACCAGACGCCCGGCCAGGCCGAGGACCCGGACTTCCACGCCGCCCGACCCGAGGCTTTCGCGCCCTGGTTCTACAGCTTCTTCATGCGCTATTTCGGCGGGCGGGAGTTCGCCATCGTGACGGCTGTGCTGATCGCCTATCTGCTGATCGGCGCCCATGTCGCCAACGTGATCCTGTTCTGGGCGCTACCGGCGATCCTGAGCGCGCTGCAGCTGTTCGTCTTCGGCACCTGGCTGCCGCATCGACACGACCAGGGCGCCGAGGCCTTCGCCGACCGTCACAATGCGCGGACGATTCCGATGCCGTGGATCGCATCACTGCTGACCTGTTTCCACTTCGGCATGCACCACGAGCACCATCTTTCGCCGGGGACGCCGTGGTGGCGGTTGCCGGACGTCCGGCGCGACATCGTCAGACCCGGGTCCACAACCCCGGTCTAGGCGGCGGCGCCTTCCCGCGATCGAGGACCTGGGTCCAGATCGCGATCATCGCCCCCCGCCCGAACAGCCACAGCTTCATCGGCCGGCCGACCGACACCCGCTTGACCCACACGCCCGGCCCGCGCCGGCGGACCTTGCGGCCGATCTCGCGATAGATGCCGCGCGCCGCCGCGATCGCCATCGAGGATCGGAACGGCAGGCCCCGCAATCCGTCCCGCGCGCTATCGTAATAGGGCTCGGCCGCGGCCAGAAGACGTTGGGTCACGGCATGCACCACCGCCCGGTTCGCCGGATCCGCCACGGCCTGGGCCGTCGGTTCCAGCCCCGCCGCGACCAACCAGTCCGACGGCAGATAGACGCGGCCGTCCTCGGCGTCCTCGATCACGTCGCGCGAGATATTGGTCAGCTGGAAGGCCAGACCCAGATCCTGGGCCCGGCGCAGGACCTCGGGGTCGGTCACCCCCATCACGCGGGCCATCATGACCCCGACGACCCCGGCGACATGCCAGCAATAGGCCATGACGTCGTCGAGCGTCCGATACTCCCGATGCTCCACGTCCATGGCGAAGCCGTCGATCAGATCCATCGCCCAGCGCTCCGGCAGGCGATGGCGGATGGCGACGCGCTGGAAGGCGGCAAAGGTCGGGTCAGGCATGGGTTCGCCGGTCATGGCGCGCCGGGTCATGTCGTAGAGGCGGGCCAGACGTCGCTGCTGCTCCTCGACCGACAATTCCTCGTGGCCGAAGCCGTGGTCCTGTCCGTCGATCTCGTCGTCGCAGGCCCGGCACCAGGCGTAGAGCAGCCAGGCGTCCTCGCGCACCGCCGGTTCGAACAGCCGCGAGGCGGAGCGGAAGCTCTTTGACCCCTTGGTGATCGAGGCCTTGGAGGCGGCGAGGACGGCGTCGGTCATTGGCTCTGCGCGGCCTGTTCCAGCATCAGCCCCGCCGTCGCCTTGGCCGAACCGACCACGCCGGGGATGCCCGCCCCCGGATGGGTGCCGGCCCCGACAACATACAGGTTCGGGATGACATCGTCGCGATTGTGCGGCCGGAACCAGGCGCTCTGCGTCAAGATGGGCTCCAGCGAGAAGGCCGAGCCCAGGTGGGCGTTGAGGTCTTCCTTGAAATCGGCAGGGGTCCAGATGCGCGTCGTCACCAGATCACGCCGCAGGTTCGGGATGTACCGTTCCTCGAGGTAGTCGATAATCTTCTCGCGATACTCAGGCCCCCTGGTCTCCCAATCGATGTCGGCGGCGCCGAGGTGCGGGACGGGCGACAGGACGTAGTGGCTGCTCATCCCCTCGGGCGCCATCGACGGGTCGGTGGCGCAGGGCGCGTGCAGATAGAGGGAAAAGTCCTCGGGCAGGGTCGGACCCGAGAAGATCTCAGAGATCAGTTCGCGATAGCGCGGACCGAAACAGATCGTGTGATGCGCCAGCTGCGGCTGGGGCTTTGACGTGCCGAAGTGCAGCACGAACAGCGACATCGAGAACCGCTTGGATTTCAGCGATTTCGCCTTCGCCTTTCCGCGCGGGGTCCGGCCCAGAAGCTTGTCGTAGGTGTGGACCACATCGGCGTTCGACGCGACCATGTCGGCTGGAATCGTCTCGCCGGTGTCGAGGGTCACGCCGGTCGCCCGGTCGCCTTCAGTCTCGATGCGCTCAACGGAGGTGTTCAGGCGGACGGTCCCGCCCAGATCCTCGAACCCCTTCACCAGCCCGGCGATCAGGGCCCCGGTGCCGCCGCGCGCGAACCAGACGCCGCCGCGCCGCTCCAGCGCGTGGATCAGAGCATAGACGGAACTGGTCTTGAACGGATCGCCGCCGACCAGCAGCGTATGGAAGCTGAAGGCCTGCTGCAGATGCGGGTCCTCGATGTAGCGGGCGACCATGGCATGGACGCTGTTCCAGCTTTCCAGCCGGGCCAGCTCCGGCGCCGCCTTGATCATCGACCAGAAGGACTGGAACGGCACGGCGCCCAGTTTGAGGTATCCCTCCTGGTACAGCGCCTCGGAATAGGCGTGGAACTTGTTGTAGCCCTCGACGTCGGCCGGGTTGAAGGCCGCGATCTGGCGCTCCATCGCGGCCTGGTCGTCGTTGTAATCGAACGACGCCCCGTCCTCCCAGCACAGCCGATAGAAGGGATCGACCGGCAGAAGTTCGGCATAGTCGGACAGTGACCGGCCCGTGCCTTCGAACAGGTCGGTCAGACAGTCGGGGTCGGTGATGACCGTGGGGCCGGCGTCGAAGGTGAAGCCCTGTTCCTTCCAGACGTAGGCGCGGCCGCCGGGCTTGTCGCGCTTCTCGATCAGGGTTGTCTGCACGCCCGCGCGCTGGAGGCGGATGGCCAGGGCGATGCCTCCGAAGCCGGCGCCGATCACTACCGCGCGCCTGGCCGTCACGTCTCTCATTCCGCTTTTCCTCGCCCGGATTCCCGGAGTTGCCTCAGCGCCCGACCGACGGGCACGGGGGGTTTTCCCGCCAGGATGCGGACCTTGTCCAGCGCCGTACTGGCGCCTGCGTAGAAACGCCTCACCAGGGGTTCCGGCAAACCGTAGAAGCGTCGCAGCACCTTCCACCGTTCCCTCGGCTCCGCCGCCCGGAACAGCATCCGGTCGAGCAGCCGATAATAGGCGCGCCTGGCCCAGAGCGATTTCGAATATCCCTCAATCAGGGCCCGCAGAGCGGCCGATGACAGGTCGTCGGCCTCCGCCACCAGTCGCGCCACGGCGACCGCATCCGGCAGGGAGTATCCCGTCGTCGGGTGGAACAGCGCTCCGGCCAGGCCCGCGCGCGCCACCGGCGGCCCCTCGGCCCAGAAGGCGTCGATGTCGCCGTCCAGCGCGATGGGCAGGACGCCCTCCTCCTCGCCGACCACGGCCTCGACGGTCCAGCCACGCGAGCGGATGTAGGCGTCGATTCGCCGGTTCAGCAGGGCCCGGTCCAGCATCGGCCCATCGACATAATAGGTGTCCTCTACCAGCACCGTCCGCTCATCGAACGGCAGTAGATAGACGAACCGGTAGGCGTCGCCCTGCCCCACCGTGGCGTCCATGATCGTCGGACGCGTCAGGCCGTGCGGCTGGGTCAGCCTTACCGTCCGGCCGACGAACAGCTGCCAGCCAAGGTCCAGATGCGGCGTCGGCGCGGGGCCCCGCGCGTCGATCACCCCGGCTGCCCGCAGCACCCGCCCGTCTGACAAGGTCACACCGTCGGGTTGGACCTCGACCGCCCCGCCCTTGATCAGCCGGTCACCCAGCAGCGGCGCGACGGTCGCATGCAGCCGATCCGACGTCAGGCTGTTGTACGGCGTCTCCAGCACCCGGCTCAGCCCCGGAAAGAAGACCTCGTACCCGTCCGGCCAGCGGTGCGGAGTCGCGGGCTCCAGCCAGGCGCGATCCCTGGCCGGAATGTCGCCATCGAAGAAGGACCAGGTGTGCTCGCCACCCAGCCGCCCGTCCCGTTCGACCACCGCGACGCGCAACTCCGGCCGGTCGAGCGCCAGTCGCCAGGCGATCAGGCTGGAGGCCAGACCGCCGCCGACGAGGATCAGATCATGCTCGAGCGCAGCCATGTCCGATCCTTAAACGAAAGAGGCCCCGACGCGAACGCATCGAGGCCTCCCTGAAAATGCAGTCTCTGCGTAATCAGCAGAAATCTGCGTAGCCATCGTCACCGAAATCGCCGGCTGACAGCTGGCTTTGCGTTGTCGAAATCGCCGCCAACTCACCGAATGGCGGCGAACGGCAATCGACTACTCCTTGGGTTCGATCGCCAGCGCGTAGGCGCCCGACTGGCCCGAGGAGAAGCTGCGGGCGCGGATGACGTAATCGCCCTCTTCCTCGACCGCCCAATCGACCTTGGCATGCGTGTCCGACAGGCTGTCGTCGTCCGAGACCACCGAGGTGAAGACGCCGGCCTCATCCTCGCGGCCGATATCGATGAAGGCGTCGAACTCGTTGGAAACCATGGTCAAACGCAGCTTATCGCCAGCCTTCACCGAGATCTTGTAGGCATCGTAGAAGCTGCCGTCCTCGGCCAGGGCGTCGTCCTCGCCCAGCGTGCCGCGCGCCGTGGCGCCGACGAGGATGCTGCCCGGCAGGGGCTGCGGACCGCGATCCAGCAGCTCCAGCGAATACAGACCGTCGGCGTCCGCATAGAGCGGCGAGGCGCGGACGATGAACTCCCCGTCGGACGGCAGGATGTAGTTCAGGCGCGAGTCCGTGCCTTCGCCCAGACCGTCGTCGTCCGAGGCCATGGCGTAGAAGTCGCCCTCCGGGCTGCCGACCTGAAGGTAGGTGTCGAAGTCGCCCGAGCGCATGATCAGCTGGATGCGGTTTCCGGCCGTACCACTGAAGGCATAGGCGTCGAAACCACGGCTCTCGTCGTCGCGCGGATCTTCGGCGACGATCTCGCCCTGCACCGTCGCGGCCCAGGACAAGGCGACCGGCGCCGGCAGCGGCGGCGCCTCCTCGAACGTCAGGGTGTAGGCGCCCGCGCCTTCACCGGTGAAGGCGCGGGCCTCGATCGTGTACTGGCCGTCGGACGGGATGGTGTAGGTCAGGCGGGAGTTGGTGCCCTCGCCCGCGCCGTCGTCGTCCGAATCCAGCGCATAACGACCGCCGGCTTCGTCGGAATTCTCCGAGAACAGCTCGAGATAGGTATCGAAGGCGTCCGAGCTCATGGTCGCGACGATCCGCTGGCCCGTCGTTCCGGTGAAGGCGTAGGCGTCGGCGCGCGTGCCGAAGGCGTTGCCACCGTCGTCGGCGTCCAGCGAAGCCTCGACCGTCTCGCCGACGGCGATCGGACGCGCCACCAACGGCGGCGGGGCCTCGGCCAGGGCCAGCTCGTAGTCGCCGTCGGTCGAACCATCGAGGGGGGCGGCGCGGATCACATATTCGCCGTTCGAGGGGGCGGTGAAGATCAGATAGGAGTTCAGGCCGCCGGCGCCGGAGTCGTCGTTCTGGGCCAGTTCCTCAAACGCACCGCCGCGCCCCATGCGGCCCACACGCACGATCGGATCGAAGTCCTCGCTCTCGAGCGTGATGGCGAACCGCTCGCCCTGACGCGCCCGGAAGCTGTAGCCGTTGTAGGTGTACTCTCCGTACTGCCCGTCCTCTTCGCTCGGGCTGCGGTCGCTGATCGCGCCGTCGACGTCGTCGCCCATGCGGATGGCGGTCGGGCGCGGGGCGCGGGGCGCGGGCCCGCGGTCGGTCACCTGGATGGTGTAGTCGCCACCTTCCAGACCGGCCAGGGTGCGGGCGCGGATGATGTAGGTTCCGTTGTCGGCCGAGAAGCGCAGGCGCGAGTTGGTGCCCTCGCCCAGGCCGTCGTCGTCCATGGCGATCGCCTCGCCCGTATCCGAGCCCTCATAGGCTTCCAGATAGGTGTCGAAGACGGCCGACCGCATCGTGACTTCCAGTCGCTGGCCGTCGCGAGCCTGGATCGACCAGGTGTCGTAGAGGTACTGGCCGAGCTCCTCGCTATCGACCTTGGTGTCCTCTGCGGTCAGCTGACCGTTGACCGTCTGGCCGAAGCGCAGCGGCGTGGCGTCCTGGGCCGCGGCCTGGCCGGCAGCGAACAGCGCGATCACGCTGACGGTCATGATGAAGGTAGAGCGGCGCATTGAAAGTCCCCTGTTCTGTGGAGGCAACATAGACGCTGAACCGTGACGCCTGTAAATCGCCCGAACCTTATCGAATCCTGACGAAAGAGGGCCTCCCATGGCCGGACCTGACACGCGCGCGGCGATCATCGACGGCAAGGCCTTCGCCGCCGGTCTGGTGGAGCGGGTCGCCGCCGCCTCGGCGCGGCTGGAGGCGACCCACGGGTTCAAGCCGGGGCTGGCCGTGGTCATCGTCGGCGAGGATCCCGCCAGCCAGATCTACGTCCGTAACAAGGGCGAGACGACCGCCCGCGCCGGGATGCGCTCGGATACCCACCGCCTGCCTGACACGATCAGCCAGGCCGAACTGCTGGCCCTGGTCGGGACGCTGAACGCTGACGCCGGCATCCACGGCATCCTGGTCCAGCTGCCCCTGCCCGCGCAGATCGATGCCTCGGCGGTGCTGGGCGCGATCGACCCGGACAAGGACGTGGATGGGTTCCATGTCGTCAACGCCGGGCGGCTGGCGGTCGGCCTGCCCGGTCTCGTACCCTGCACCCCCCTGGGTTCGACCATGCTGCTGAAGCATCAGCTCGGCGACCTGTCGGGCCTGAACGCCGTGATCGTCGGGCGCTCGAACATCGTGGGCAAGCCGATGGCCCAGTTGCTGCTGGCCGAGAATTGCACCGTCACCATCGCCCACTCGCGCAGCCGCGACCTGCCGGCCCTTTGCCGCGCCGCCGACATCCTGGTCGCCGCCGTGGGCCGGCCGGAGATGATCCGGGGCGACTGGATCAAGCCGGGCGCGACCGTGATTGACGTCGGCATCAACCGCGTCCCCTCGGCCGACCCGGTCAAGGCGGCCGAGGGCAGGACACGAGTCGTCGGCGACGTCGCCTTTGCTGAGGCCGTCACGGTCGCCGGGGCGATCACGCCGGTCCCGGGAGGCGTCGGCCCGATGACCATCGCCTGCCTCCTGGCCAACACCTATAACGCCGCCTGCCGCGCGGCCGGGATCGAGCCGGAACGTCTGGACGCTTGAAGCGGCGTCACGAACCGCTGATAGTCCCGGGGTGACCTGCGGCGATCGGCCGTCGGATGGAGGGGTTCATGGCTCGCAGCGCATCTCGTCTCGTCGGTTCAGTCGCCATCATTCTCGCTGCCCAGAGCGTGGCGGCCTGTGGCTACAACACCATCCCGACCAAGCAGGAGCGCGCCCAGGCGGCGTGGGCCGACGTCCAGAGCCAGTATCAGCGGCGCGCCGACCTGATTCCCAATCTCGTCGCCACCGTCCAGGGCTCAGCCATCCAGGAGCGCACGACCCTGACCCAGGTGATCGAGGCCCGCGCCCGGGCCACGGCGGTCCAGATCACGCCCGAGACGCTCAGCGATCCCGCCGCCTTCCAGGCCTTTCAGGCGGCGCAGGGCCAGTTGACCAGCGCCCTGTCGCGCCTGCTGGTGACGGTCGAGGCCTATCCTCAGCTGCAGGCCAACCAGAACTTCCTCCAGCTCCAGTCGCAGCTCGAAGGCACCGAGAATCGCATCACCATCGCGCGACGCGACTACAACGAGGCGGTTCGCGACTACAATACGAGTCTGCGCACCTTCCCGACCGTGATCTGGGCCAAGACCGCCTTCGCGGGTGAGGAGCCGATGCAGCTGTTCACCGCGACGACCGAGGCCCAGAGCGCGCCCCAGGTGCAGTTCAGTCTCGACGGCCAGACACCGGTCGCGACCGGCGGCGCGGCCGCCGCCGTCGCCCCCGGTTCGACGCCGCCCGCCCGGTGAGCCCGATCAAGTCGGTTCGGCCGACACACTCTCTTCTGGCCATCCTCATCGCGGGTCTGACGGTTCTGTTCGCGCTCGTCCCGCACGCCTTTGCGGCCGACCCGACCTTCCCCGCCCTGTCCGGTCGTGTCGTCGATCAAGCCCAGCTGCTGACGCCCGACACAGAGGCTGCGATCACCGCCAAATTGGCCCAGCTGGAGACGGACACGGGCGACCAGTTTGTCGTCGTCACCCTCGACAGCCTCCAGGACTATGAGATCGAAGACTACGGCTACCGCCTCGGGCGCGCCTGGGGCATCGGCAATGCGGAGAATGACAGCGGCGTGCTGCTGATCGTGGCTCCCAATGAACGCAAGGTCCGGCTGGAGGTCGGCTACGGCCTTGAGCCCGTTCTGACCGACGCCCTGTCCAACCAGATCATCCAGACCGACATCCTGCCGCCGTTCCGCGACGGCGGCTATGCCTTGGGGATCGAGGCCGGGGTAGACGCCGTCATCGCCCAGTTGCGCCTGGACCCCGCAGAGGCCGCGGCCCGCGCCGCCGAGGCCGCGCCCAGCGAGGCGGAGGCGCCGATCTTCCCAGGCATCGTCATAGCCCTGATTTTCATCTTTTTCTTCCTGAGCTTGCTGCGCGGCATCGGGCGGCGGGGACGCAAACGCGGCGCGCGGCGTAGCGGAATCGATCCGATCCTCGTCTGGGGCGCGGCGGAAATCCTGTCCAATGTCTCGCGGGGGTCTTCGGGGAGTTCGGGGGGCAGCTTCGGCGGGTTCTCCGGCGGCGGCGGCAGCTTCGGCGGCGGGGGGGCCTCGGGCGGATGGTGATGCGACTGAACTCCGGCGAACACGCGCGCGTCGCGAGCGCCATCGCGGCGGCGGAGGCGCGCACCTACGGCGAAATCTTCTGCGTCCTGGCGGGACGGGTCTCGAGCTATCGCGACATCAGCCTGGCCTGGGCGGCAGCGGCGGCCCTGCTCCTGCCGCTCATGCTGATCCCGTTCGGGTTCGAGGCCGCCTGGTTTCCGGGGCTGGCCGACCACTGGGAGGCCGGGCATCTGGCGGCCCTGAATCTGACCATCGGTCGGGCCATCGGGGTCTATGCGGTGGTGCAGGCCGCTGTGTTCCTGGCGGTCTATGTCCTGTTGCGGATCCCCGTCCTGACCCGGCTGACCACGCCGCGCGGGGTGCGCCGTGACCGGACGCGCCAGGCGGCCATGCATCAGTTCCTGGCCCACGGCCTGCATGTCACCGAGCATCGCACCGGCGTGCTGATCTTCGCCGCCATGGCCGATCGACAGGTCGAGGTCATCGCCGACAAGGGCATCCATTCGCGTGTCGATCAGGCGATCTGGGCCGAGGCGGTCCAGGTTCTGACCGAGGGGCTACGCGACCGACGCGCTGCCGAAGGCTTCGAACGGGCCATCGCCCTGGTGGGTGGCGTCCTGGCCGAACACTTCCCGCCGAGGCCGCGCAATCCGAACGAAGTGCCCGATCGACTGGTCGAGATCTGACGCTGCGCGCGGTCTCGCTTTCGGCGGGGAATTGGCCTAGCCGGTGCCGCCATGCGGCTAGTCACCTATAACGTCCATCGCTGTGTCGGAGTCGACAAGCGACTGGATGTCGAGCGTATCGTCGGCGTGATCGCCGAGCTCGAACCCGACATCGTCTGCCTGCAGGAACTCGACGTCGGCCGCGCCCGGACCGGGGGGGTCGATCAGGCCCGCGCCATCGGTGACCGCCTGTCGATGGCGGTCCGCTTCCACGCCGCCATGCGGGTCGAGGCCGAGGAGTACGGCGACGCCATTCTGACGGGGCATCCGGAAACCCTGATGCACGTCGGCGCCCTCCCTACCGTGCGCGGCGTGCCGGGACTGGAGCCGCGCGGCGCCCTGTGGGTGCGCGTCAACGTTAAGGGCGTAGACATCAACGTCCTGACCACCCACCTCGGGCTGGTCCCGCGCGAGCAGCGGCTCCAGGCGGCGGCCCTCGTCGGCAAGGACTGGCTCGGCCATCCGGACTGCAAAGGCCCGACGTTGCTGGCCGGCGACTTCAACGCGACCTCGATCACCCGCCCCTATCAGACGCTGGCGCGGAACCATGCCGACTGTCAGCGCCAGCTGGGTCTGCGTCCGACCATCAAGACCTTCCCGTCCGGCTTCCCCGCGATCCGCATCGACCACGTCTTCGTCAGCCCGGAGATCAGAATCACCGGCGTCCACGCGCCCTTCTCGCCCCTGTCGCGGATGGCCTCGGACCATCTGCCCCTGGTGGTCGATTTCGAGATTCAGCCCGTCGGCTGAAGCCGCTGCGAGCGGTTGCGCCGCTTCCATGGCCGCCAGGCGTCCCGTGGCGAGGTCGGATCCCCCAACTGGAACTCGGCGATAGTGCGCTGGATCATCGACGGCGGCGTCGCGCCCAACGGCGACATCCGGCCGCTGTCGAACTTCTGGATGGCCTCGCCAGTCGAGCCGCAGACGGCCTCGGCCGCCCCGAATTCGTCCGCAGTCACGCCGATGAAGTGACCGATGGTCCGATGCCGAAAATGCCGGATGGCCTCGCGGCCCGCCTCATCCTCCGGCGCGATGGCGATATCGCATTCGGTGTCGAAACCCAGCGACCGGTTGTTCAGATTGGTCGAGCCGATCCGTAGCAAGACGTCGTCCACCACGGTCACCTTGGCGTGGACGATGATCCGTTCGCCGTTCTTCGTATTGGGGCTGAAGGCGAAGAAGCGGTTGTGCCTGTCAGCGCTTTCCAGCCGGAACAGGACCTCGGCCCTCGCCGTGTCCATGGTCATGCTGTCGAACCAACTCGGGCTGCGTCCCGTCGAGACCAGCACGATCTCCGGCCCGTCCGGTTCGTCGAGCCGCTCGGCCAGGGCGTTGGCGACGAGCGGCGAGGTGAAATACTGGTTCTCCATATAGATCCGCTTCCGTGCACCCCGGATGGCCTCCAGGTGCAGTCTCTCGTTCTCGCGGACCTCGTGACGACCGCCGAAGCCGGGCTCGGTGCGGGCGATCCCGACCGGCGTGTCACGGAAGTCCACCGCCAGACCCTCGGGCCAGGGATCACCATCGACCGTTTCCGGCACCGTCCGCTCCCAGGTCGCCTTGAACCAGCGCTCGCGCGCCAGATCGCCCAGCGCGCGCGCCGCCGCCCCGTCCATGACGCACATGGTCTCGTGCCTTGGCGGCGAGATGATCCCCGATGGCTGGCAGCGTCTCGGATCATCGTCCGCATGGGCCTCGGAATCCCAGCGATCGACCGAGATGTCCCCGCCGCCGCAAAAGGCCACGGCGTCGTCGATGATGATCGCCTTCTGGTGATGACAGGCGCCGATGGGGCCCGGCGTATCCAGCCGGAACTCGACCATCCGCTTCCTGAACCAGGCCTGGGCCTTGTGCGGATAGAAGCCCTGCGACGCCGCGATCAGCAGCGGCGACTTCCAGATCAGCAGCCGAACGTCGAGTTCCGGCCGGGTCTTGACCATCATCCGCAGCAGATGGCCGATCTCGGCCTGTTTGTCGCCGGGCCGGGTCTCGGGGTCCAGCCGGGTCCGTGGGTCGAACTGCCAGCCCAGAACCACCACCGAACGCCGCGCCTTGGACAGGGCCGAGGCCAGGGCTTCGAAATAGGCGCCGTTCTCCATCAGGATCGACAGCCGGTCCGCCCGCTCGACCCGCCAGCAGGTCTCGCCGGGCGCCAACAGGGCGGCTGTGTCCAGCAACGGGCCTTGGGCGGCGTCCATATCGGTGTCCCTGCCGGCGTCGGTGATCGAGTGTCCGGCTCGGAGAGACGCCCGGACCCGTCTTCCGTTCCATGCCCGCGCCCCGCTGGTCAATGGCGTCACCAGGCTGGATTGTCCGGTTCGCCGAAATCAGGCATAAGGAGAGCCGGAATGGGGGAGTGCCGATCATGCAGGCGTTGATCGAGTTGCTGGCCGGCTTCATCGCCCTGCTCGCCACGGCGGCCCTGGCTCAATTCGGCGTGGACCTGAACGCCGCCCCCCGCCCTGATCGCGAAGTCCATCGCGTCAGCGATTGCCCCGAGGCGCCGACCAAGACGCTCATAACGGCGCCACGCTCGAACGACTGCTAGTCGCGCCGCCCTGCCGAAATCGGCCGGGTACAGACCCCTGATCCATTTTTTGACGCAACGGCGGGTCGATACCCACGCAAAATGGTCTAGGGTTACGGCTGCGCATGACTCCTGCGTCACGCGCCAGCCCACCTGAGATCCGCGCCCCATGAAGTCCCGCTCCCGGCCGCCGTTGACCTTGTCCGACCCCGAACCGGCGCCCCTGGGCGACGCGACTGCCGGACTCGAGGACGCCGCCGCTCCCGAACTCGTCGCCAGGCCCCAGGCCGCCCCCGAACGCCCGATGTCGGAGCGTCGTCGCCGTCGCCTGCTGGAGCAGGAGCGGGGCGCCGCGGATCTCGAATTTCCCTCGCCCGCCGCGCCCGAACCCACAGCCCCTGTCGCGCTTCCGATCCGGTCCGAAGAGGCTGAACCGGCGATCGAACCCCTGGCTTTCTCGACCAGCGCCGGCGCTCCCCCCGCCACCCAGGCTTCGCCGCCCGCGCCCACCGCAGCGGCGATTGCCTTGAGCCCCGCCGAGGTGCGGTCCGGCCCTTCCTATCTGATCGCCGGGATTGCCGCAGCCCTGTGGATGGGCGGCGTCGCGTCCTGGGCGGCCTATGAGGTCGGTTCCGGCGCGGTCTCCCCCGATCCCCTGCGCCTGGCCATCTACGCCCTGATCGCCCTCGCGCCTGCAGGCCTGGCCATCATGCTGGCCCATGCCGTTCGTCAGGGCGCCGGCCTGGCCTCCGAAACCCGGCGCGCCCGCGAACTGGCCGAGGCGCTCGTCGCGCCGACGGCGCTCGCGGCCCAGCAGACCGGACATGTCCTGTCGGCCCTGCGCAACGATATCGACCAGGCCGCCCTCGCCGCCGAGCGGGCCCGCAACGACATGGCCCTGCTGCGCGAGGCCCTCTCGCTGGAGACCAGCCGCCTGAACGAGGCCGCCGAGGCCGCCGGTCGCACGGCGCGTCGCCTGACCGAGTCCCTCGGCCGCGAGCGCGACGAGATGACAGCCCTCGGCAGCCGCCTGGACGGACAGGCGTCGGGCGTGCTCGACGCGGTGGAGCGCCAGTCGCGCCTGATCGTCGATGCGTCTGATCTCGCCCAGACGCAGCTTCGCGAAGCCGAGGCCGCCCTCGCCGCTCGCGCCGCCGACCTCGCCGCCGCCGCCGGAGAGGCGCAGGATGCCGCCCGCATGGCCGCCGACGACCTGGCCCGCCAGACGCTGCGCCTCGAGAACGCCGGCACCGGCGTCGCCGAACAGATCCAGTCCGTCGAAGAGGGGCTGGGCCAGCAGCGCGCCGCCCTGGTCACCGCCGCCTACGCCCTGCGCACCGATCAGGAAGACTTCTCCGCCCAGGTCGAGAGCCAGCGCGCCCAGCTGACCGAACAGCTGTCTGCGGCCCGCACCGCCACCGGCGACCTAGGCGAAACCTCGACCAAGGCGTCCGAGGGGCTGCGCGACCTGGTCGAGGCCGCAACCGACCAGTTCCGCGCCCTGGTCGACCTGTCCCAGCGCGAGGCCGACGGCTTCGACGCCGCCACCAAACAGTCGCTGGACCGTTTCGAGGCCCTGGCCGCCGAGGCACGCGACACCCTGATCGAGGAAACCCGCCGAACGCTCGCGGTGCTCAAGGCTACCGCCGAGGAAAGCCGGCAGGCCGCCGATGGAGCCGCAGGCCAGGCCCAGATCCGCGCCGACCGGCTGGGCGAGGCTCTCTTCGACGCCGCCCAGAAGGCGGATGCCGCAGCCGACGCGCGCGTCGAGGGCGCTCGCAGGATCGTCGGCGAGACCGTCGATCTGGTGGACCAAGCCGGCGAGCGGGCGATCGAGAAACTGGAGTCCACCCTGTCCCGCATGACCCAGGCCCTAGCCGAGGTCGATGCCGCCATCGGCGACCTGGACGACCGCGCCTCCCGCCTGCCCGAGGAGGCCCGCGCCCGCGCCGAATCCGTCCGCATCACGGTCGAGGAAGGCCTGGCCGCCCTCGGCGCCGCATCGCGCAAGGCTGCCGAGGACACCGAGGCGCTGGACGCCGGCTTCCAGGAGCGGGTCCGACGCAACTACGACATGCTGACCGAGGCCGTCCGTCTGATGGGGGTCGTGTCCGGCGACGGCGGAGCCCCCCTGCGGCGGCGCGACGTTCTGGCTGAACCCGCCGCGCCTGCGGGCGAACGGCCGCTCCGCCCGACTGCGACCGAGCCTGAACGCGAACGCGAACGCGGCTTCGGCCTTCGCGGTCGCCTGAAGCTGGCGCCCGCCGCCGACGATCCGGGCGCGCGCGGCGCACCGCCGTCGAAGGACCGGCTCGACTGGAGCGATCTGGTCGATGACGGCCCGGGCGAGCCCCCGCTCGATCTCGACACGCCCGTCATGCCCGCCGACGAGGATGCCCTGACCGACCGGATCACCGCCGCCATTCGCCGTATGGGCGTCGATCCGAACGCCCTCCTGCCCAGGTCGCGGGTCGAAGAGGCAGCGTCCGCCTTCGCCGGTCGGGATCCCGACCGGGCGCGCCAGATCGTCCGGCGCGTCGCCCCGGCCGCCGTCCGCAGCGTCTCTCGCCGGGTGATGAGCGATGCGGAGTTGCGCAGCGATGCCGAACGCTATGTCCGCGCCTTCGCGGGCCGGCTGAACGACGAGGCGCGAGGCGGCGCGGCAGCCGTGCTGTCCACGCTGGCCACCGACGCTGGCCGCGCCTTCATGCTGCTGGACGCGGCGGTCGGCGACCTCGCCTGAGACACGAATCGACCGGCTGAACCATCCCGATCGCCGCTTTTGGCTTGACGGGATCATCCGCTTGCGGACACCGTCCGGCCGCTGTCATGACGTTGTCACGCACCTAGCAGGGTCCATGCTCGACACCATCGCCGAGAACCAGCCCGACCGCAGGCCTGCGATCCTCGTATGCGTCTATGAGAGCGCTGATCCCCTCTGGACCGCCATCGATGAGGAAGCCGCCAGCTGGACGCCGCCGGGAACCCGCCTTCGTCCGGTCGGTCCCGGCGATCCCGCCGCCCTCGCGGCCCTGATCACCGGTCAGCTCGAAGATGCCGATTGCCGCGCCGTGCTGCTGGTCGGACGGACGCGCAAGAGCAACGGCTTCCGCGTCCAGCTGCGGGCCGAAAACCGCGCCCTCGACGGCGGCAAGAAGATCTCGCAGACCGGCCCCGCCCTGGCCCGCGCCACTGCCCCCGCCGCCGAAATGGTCCGTGCCCTGATCGACGCCGGCCTCGTCGCCGACGCGAGCTCGGACAGCGAGGAGGATACCGGCTCCTATCTGCTCTATCGCGTGCTGGCCGCCCTGCCCGACAACGCTGACGCCCCGTCGGTCGGACTGCTGCGGGTCCCGGCCTCGCTGAACGTTGATCAACTGCGTCTCGGCGTCCAGACGGCCGCCGCCGCCATGGCGCGACACCTGTCGCCCCTGCCTCGCGCCCGCCTCAACTAGACCGCCGCGACCCCGCGTAGCCGCCACTGCAGCAGAAGACCGATCGCGGCCAGTCCGGTCATGGCGAGATAGCCCAGCACGCCGACTCGATCGTACAGGGGCCCGGCGGCCAGGGTCGCCAATCCTATCAGAATGCCGGCCGCCATTACGGAGTTCAGGGTCTGGGCCGCCGTGTGGCCACCCGGCGGAGCGAGCTTCTCTATGATCTGCACGCCCGCCAGATAGGTCGCCGCGAATGTCAGGGCATGCAACGCCTGCAAGGGCCACAGCATCCACAGCGGCGGGGAGAAGGCCAGGGCCGTCCAGCGGATTATGGCCGCCACGCCCCCCAGCGTCAGGATCACGCCCGGGCCGATCCCGCGCCGCTTCCGCCATGGCTCGATCCACCACATGAAAGCGATCTCGACCACGACGGACATCGCCCACAACAGGCCGGTCATGGTCTCGCTGATCCCCTGCGCCTTCCATGCAATAGCGGAGAAGCCGTAGTAGAAGCCGTGCGTCGCCTGCACCGTCCCGATGGCCAGAACCGCGGTCATGAAGACCGGATCGACGGTCAGCCGCGCCAGCCCTGCCAGCCGTTCACGACCAGCGATCATGGGCCCCTCCGTCACCGGGTCGCTGGGCAGGAGGGTGGCGGCCGTCAGGGCAACGAGGGCCCCGGCGACGGCGATCCAGACGATGACCCAGTCCGCCGAGCCACGCGTCAGGATCGCGCCCATCAGAACATTGGCCGCGACGAAGGCGGCGGACCCGCACCCCCGGGGCCAGGCAAAGTCGAAGCCGTGCCGCCGCGCGACCTGCAGCGACAGCACGTCACTGAGCGGGATCAATCCGGCCATCGCCGTCGCCGCGACGAACCAGAGGAACCCCTGCAGCCAGACGCCCTCGGTCAGGCCCGCGCCCGCGTATCCCAGGCCCAGGATCAGTCCCAGGATCGCGATGGGAGAGCGCCGCCGCCGGAAACCGTCCGCCCACACCGCGATAGCCGGTCCCGTGATCAGCCGTGCCAGCATGGGGGCCGCCAGCAGCACGCCGATCTCGGCTCCCGAGAATCCCTGCGCGCGAAACCACAATCCCGCGAAGGGCAGGCTCACGCCGTTGGCGCCGAAGAGCAACACATACTGCAGCGCCATGCGGCGAGACGGGGTCATCGCGCATCCGATAGCAGACGGCGACGGATCCGTGGGCTAGGTTCGGCCCATGAGTCTGAATCGTCACCTGGCCGTGTTCGCGGCGTTCAACGGCGCGATGGCGGTGGCGGTGGGTGCGTTCGCAGCCCACGGAGCGGGACCGCAGATAAAGTCCCTGTTGACCACCGGCGCCTCCTATCAGTTGGCTCACGCCCTGCTGGCCCTCATCTGCGCCGTCGCGCCGATCGGTCGGCTGGCTGCCCTAGCCGGATGGCTGGGCTCTTTCGGCGGCTTGATCTTCTGCCTGGCCCTGGCCTTCCTCGGCCTGCTCAGCCTGCCCGCGCTCGGCGCCGTCGCTCCGATCGGCGGAGTTCTGATGATCGCCGGCTGGCTGGTGCTTGCCTTCGCCGCGTTTCGGTCACAATCAGTAACCGCTTGACCCCTACCTGAAAGCTCCGACCACCGAATGGCCTTCCCTGTGACCGAGACGCCCCGACGCGAACTGTATCCCGAGCTCGAGCCCTTCGCGTCCGGCTGGATGCAGACCGACAGCGTCCACGAGATCTATTATGAGGAATGCGGCAACCCCCAGGGGCGGCCGGTCCTGGTGCTGCACGGCGGTCCCGGCGGGGCCATCAACGCCGGCATGCGCCGCTATTTCGACCCGGCCATCTATCGCATCGTCCTGCTCGACCAGCGCGGCTGCGGCAAGTCGCGGCCGAACGCGTCTCTGGACGACAACACCACCTGGACCCTGATCGACGACATCGAACGCCTGCGTGAACGCTGCGGCATCGACAAGTGGGCGGTCTTCGGCGGCTCCTGGGGTTCGACCCTTTCGATGGCCTATGCCATCACCCATCCAGAACGAGTCGACGCCCTGATCCTGCGCGGCATATTCCTGCTGACGAAGAAGGAGCTGCACTGGTTCTACCAGGACGGCGCCTCAATGATCTTCCCGGACGCCTGGGAGCGGTTCGTCGCCCCCATCCCCGAGGACGAGCGCCACGACCTGATGGGCGCCTACTACAAGCGTCTGACCGGCGACGACCGCGCCGAGCGCGAACGCTGCGCCATCGCCTGGTCCAGCTGGGAAGGCGAGACCGTCAGCGTCGAAGGCCCCGCGGCCCGCCCTGACAAGTTCGCCGAACCGGACTTCGCCGTCGCTTTCGCCCGCATCGAATGCTGGTATTTCGTCAACGGCGGCTTCTTCCCCGAGGAAGGCTGGCTGCTGAAAAACATCGGCCGGATCCGGCATATCCCGACCTGGATCGCCCAGGGCCGGTTCGACGTGGTCACCCCGATCGCCAGCGCATGGGCCCTGCATCGCGCCTTCCCCGAGGCGAAGCTGGACATCGTCCCCGACGCCGGCCACGCCTCGACCGAGCCCGGCATCATCGACAGCCTGGTGCGCGGCACGGACTGGGCCGCATCGCTTTAGGCGGAACCCGAGGCTGTCGCCGGGCGTAAGGCCCCGATGGCGGTGAAGCTGAACGTTTTCACCTGGTCCGACGGGTTTCACGCCTGAACGATGGCGGCTTTCTCACGCCCGAAGGCCCTGATGTCGAAGCGGAAGACCGCTCGCACCGCCGCCGGCTGATCGATCAGATCAGGCCATTGCCCTTGGGGAGCTCCACGTACCGGTGAACCCGGGTCGACAGCACAAGGCCAAACCCGATCATCACGGTCATCATCGACGACCCGCCGTAGGACAACAGCGGCATCGGCACCCCGACCACCGGCGCCAATCCCATCACCATCGCTCCGTTCACCAGGACGAAGAGGGCGAAAAACGCTGTCATGCCGGCCGACGAGATACGGCCGAAATGGCTGTGCGACAGCGATGAAATTCGCAGGGCGATCAGGATGATCGCCAGATAGCAGGCCAGCAGTGTGAAGGATCCGACGAAGCCGAATTCCTCCGACACGGTCGAGAAGATGAAGTCCGTCTGGCGCTCCGGCAGGAACTCCAGCTGGCTCTGGCTCCCGAGGCCATAGCCTCTTCCCAGCAGGCCGCCGGACCCGAGGGCGATCTTGGATTGAATGATGTTGTAGCCGGTGCCTGAAGGATCGGATTCAGGACTCAGGAAAGTCAGAACCCGATTGCGCTGGTACTCGTGCATGCCGAACATGACGAACGGCGGCACGATGGCGACGACAGCCGCAGCGCCCGCCGCGATGACCCGCCAACTCAGACCGGCGAGGAACATCACCGCGGCCCCCGTCAGGCCGATGACCATGGCAGAGCCCAGATCGGGCTGCTTGGCCACCAGGATGAACGGCAGGCCGATCATTCCAGCGGGAAACACAAGCTTCCACGACCAGCGCGCGTCCTGGGCGGAGTGGCTATGGTACCAGCGGGCCAACGCCAGAACGAGACCCAGCTTCATGAACTCGGCAGGCTGGATACGAATGAAGCCGAGGTTCAGCCAATTCTTGGCCCCGCCGGCTGTATAGCCCAGCGGGGTGAACTCGATCAGCAGCACCATGACGATCAGCACGCCATACAAGGGGTAGGCCGCGCCGAACCACCATTTCGGGTGCACCAAAGCCAGTCCCAGCATCATCGTGAGCAGAGCGCCAAAGCGGATCAGGTGCTTGGCCGCCCAAGGGTCCCAGTGCCCGCCAGCGATCGAATACAGCATGGCTGTGCCGATCCCGGCGATCACGCAAAGCAGGGCCGTCAATCGCCAGTCGATCTGGGTCAGTTTGACCGACAGTCGCTCGCGCTCGCCGGGACGGGTCAGGGCCGAGGATGTCATTGCGGCCCCGAGAGATAGGGGCGCGGTCCGCTGGTCGGGCGAGGCGTCGCCGGGACGCTGGGTGCAGGCGGAGCGATAGCCGATTCAGGCGCGGCGCCGATCTCGCCCTCGTCAATCTGCGGGCCGGTGGCTTCCGGCGGCGGCGGCCGGGTGATGCGTTCGCGCATCTCCGGATCCTTCAGCAGCACGGTTCGCATGACCTCCCGGGCACGCGGGGCCCCGGCGGTGCCCCCGCCCCGGCCGCCGTGCTCGATGATGACCACCACGGCGTAGCGCGGCGCATCGACCGGCGCGAAGGCGATGAACAGGTTGTGGTCCTTCTGCGACCAGACGTTCGAGCGACGGTTGCCGGAGCCATAGTTGCGCGTCTGGGCCGTGCCCGTCTTGCCGGCCATCTGGATGTCGCCGAGTCCGAGTTGGGACTGGCGATAGGCGGTGCCGGACCGGTCGTTGGCGACGGCGATCATCCCGCCCCGGACGATGTCCAGATGCTCGACGCTGAACGGCAGGTCCGGGACCTCGGCGCCGCTGGGGCGGTCAACGCCGCCGACCGACTTGATCAGGCGCGGCAGGATCGCCTTGCGGCCGTTGGCCAGACGCGCGGTGTAGACGGCCAGCTGCAGGGCGTTGACCGTGACCGCCCCCTGGCCGATGGCGACCGAGGTGGTCTCGCCCGGATGCCAGACGGGATCGCGCGGGAAGGTCCGCCGCTTCCACTGCGTGGAGGGCAGCAGTCCCTTGCGCTGATTGTCGACGCCGATATCGAACTCGTGCTCGAAGCCCAGCTTCATCGCCGTGTCGCGGATCAGATCGACGCCGGCGCGATTGCACATGGTGTAGAAATAGATGTCGCAGGAGTTCTTGATCGCGTTGTGCATGTCTTGCGAGCCATGACGGCCCCAGCAACGCTGACCGGTACGGAAGACGCCGCTGCAGTTCACGCGGTCGGCCGGATCGACGCCCGCCGCCAGCAAGGCCAGGGCCGTCGCGGGCTTGAAGGTCGAGCCCGGAGGGAAGGTGCCGTTGATCGCCTTGTCCAGCAGCGGCTTGCGTTCGTAGTCGGCGAGCGCGCGGTAGGTGCGGGTCGGAACACCCGAGACGAACAGGTTCGGGTCGAACGACGGGGCCGACATCATGCACAGGATGTCGCCATTGCGGACGTCCATGACGACACAGGCCCCGGACTCGTCGCCGAACACCTCGAGCGCCCGGTTCTGGACGTCGGCGTCCAGCGTCAGGACCACGTCCTTGCCCGGCACGGCGGGTCGAGAGCCGCCGACATCCTCGGCCACGACGCGGCCGCGCGCGTCGACCTCGACCCGGTTGCCGCCGGCCTCGCCGCGCAGGTCGGTGTCCAGCGCCTTCTCCACACCCGAGCGGCCGATGCGGAAGCCGGGGTTGAACAGGATCTGGGGCGGCTCCTCGCCCCTGTCGCGGATCGCCTTGATGTCGCGATCCGAGACCTTGGCGACATAGCCGATCACATGGGCGAAGGCGCCGGTGTAGGGATAGAAGCGCGCCTCGTTCATGTCCGCCATCACGCCGGGCAATTCGGGCGCGTACAGATTGACCTTGGCGAACTCCTCCCAGGTCAGGTCGCTCTTGACCGGCACGGGGCTGAACCGCGGTGCGGCGTTGACGTCGCGGATGATGGCGCGGCGGCGGTCGATGGTGTCGGGCAGCAGCCGTCCCAGCAGGTCCAGGGTCTGATCCAGGTCCTTGGTCTCGTCGCGCACGACGAGGACGCGGAAGCTGGGGCGGTTGCCGGCGATGGTGACCCCGTTGCGGTCCAGGATCCGGCCGCGCGGCGGGGGCACCAGGCGGAAGTTGAACTGGTTCTGACTGGCGAGGGTCGAATACTCCTGCGCCTGAACGACCTGCAGCTGGGCCAGTCGGATGGTCAGGGCCGTAACGCCCAGCGTCGTCAGTCCGCCGACCACGAAGGTGCGGCGCAGGAACGAGCCCTGGCGCTCGTTCACATCGGCAAAGAAGATCGAAGGTTCGCCGCTCATCCTGCTTCGCTCCTTGAAGGAGCTTCGCAGGATTGAATCAATCCTTCGTAGCCTTGGCGGAGTAGGATCATCGGAACCGCACGTCGCCGTCATCGAACCGCTGGATCATCCAGTCGGCTGCAGGGAAAAGAAGCAGGGTTGGCACAACCTGTCCCAGCAGGGACAAAAGGCTGGGCGCCCGGCCTGCATCCAGTGTGACCACCAGATACGCCACGATAAAGGCCGCCAGGGCGCACAGCGCGTACCAGACGAACAGGATCTGGGTCTCCTGACCGGCCAGCAGGTTGCGGGAGGCCAGGACGACGCCATAGACCGACAGCAGGCACAGCGGCCAAAGCCCCAGGGTCCCGCCCCAGAACATGTCCAGGAACAGACCCAGGCCGAAGAGGACGGCGGGCGCGATCATCGACGGACGGATCAGCGGCCAGGCGAAGGCCAGGATCAGCGGCAGGACCGGCTCGGGCAGCTTCAGGCCGAACAGCTCGACCGGCGTGGCCAGCAGGACAGTCAGGGCGATCGCGACCAGCGCAGGATAGAAGACCCACTGGGTCGGCCCGACCACCCGCATGGCAACCTGGCGTCTCACTCGGCGGGCCTCGCCGGCGCGGGGGACGGAACGGTCGGCGTTGCGGCCGGCGTGGCGGCCGCGGCGGCACGGTCCCGGCGTGCGGCGGCGTCGCCGATGGCGGCGGCAGCCGCTGCGGTCGGAGCCGGGGCCGCGCCCAGACCGGCCAACGGGGGCGCGTTCAGGGCGTCGGGCGTGACCAGCTGGCCGAAATCCTGGAACAGCAGCACACGGACATAGTCCACGGCGCCCCGGTCGCTGAACAGCTTGACCCGCCACGACCCGTCGATGCCCTTGGCGGCGACCCCGATGGGCAGGCCGCGCGGGAAGCCGCCCCCGTCGCCGGAACTCAGGATACGGTCGCCGGCCTGGACCGAGTCCTGACCGCGCACGAACTCCAGACGCGGATTGCCCGAACCGTCACCGGTCAGCATGGCTCGGGCGTCGGTGCGATCGATCAGAACCGGAGTTCGGCTGGCGACGTCGGTCAGCAGCAGCATGCGGCTGACCCCGCCGGTCGCACCGACGACACGCCCGACGAGCCCGTCCTCGTTGATCACCGGATTGCCGATGCGCACGCCCTTCGACGTTCCGGCGTCGAGCAGGCGGGCATTGATGAAGGGTCCGCGCGATTCCGAGATCGAGCGCGCCGTCGCCATGGCCACGGGCGGCTCGGTCCGCAGGCCCAGCATGGCTTCGTAGCGGCCGTTGACGTTCTTCAGGGCGATGGCCTGGTCGCGCCAGGGCCTGAGGTCTTCCAGTTCGGCGCGCAGACGGCGGTTCTCCGACACGGCGAAGAAATAGCCCTTCACATAGTCGGTGGCGTTGCCCGCCCAGCGCACTGGCCAGGCCAGGATCCCGTTCACGGGGCCTGCGCCGGCGTCGAAGCCCGCGCGTACGGGGCCGTAGGCCTCGCCCGTCGCATCGTGGCGACGGTCCCCCAGGATCATCAGGATCGATGCGATGATGGCGACCACGGTCACGACCGCGGCGGTCCACGCCAGCGGCACTTTCAGTGACTCGAACGGTCCGTCGCGAAACGCCACGGCCTAGCCTTCCAATAGAGGTCAGAATCGACGGGACGCCACCCGCCGCTGTAAGCAGCCTATCGCAAAAACCGGTCCACTTTGAAACTGGCGATTGGGCCGGAATCACAAGGATTTGCTAAATCCTGCCCCCGCCGGGGGGAGGAGGCTCGAAGCGGAGCGAAGAGACGGAGCGGCCACCTGCAAATTCGATGTCCGGGGCTGCCCCCCTCCACCACTTCGTGGCCGATGGCTCCCCGTCGGGGGAGGATCAGAGGGCCGAGTCGAGCACGCCCTTCATCCACCGGGGATGCTCGAGAACGCGACCGCAGCCGATGGCCACGCAGGACAGGGGATCGTCGGCGACCGACACCGGCAGGCCCGTGTGATCGCGGATTTCCGCATCCAGGCCGCGCAGCAGGGCGCCGCCGCCCGTCAGCATGATGCCCTTGTCGGCGATGTCAGCGGCCAGTTCCGGCGGCGTGGCTTCCAGAGCGACCTTCACGGCTTCGATGATCTGCGAGACCGGCTCGGCCAGGGCCTCAGCGGCCTGACGCTCGGAGATGCGGACCTCGCGGGGCACGCCCTGCATCAGGTCGCGACCCTTGACCTCGATCGACAGGCCTTCGCCGTCGGCCGGGATTCGGGCGGTGCCGATGTCCTTCTTGATGCGCTCGGCGGTCGTCTCGCCGATCAGGAGGTTATGGTTGCGGCGCATGTAGCTGATGATGGCGTCATCCATCTTGTCGCCGCCGACGCGAACCGAACGCGAATAGACGATGCCCGACAGCGACAGCACGGCCACCTCGGTGGTGCCGCCGCCGATGTCGACGACCATGGACCCGGTCGGCTCGTGGATCGGCAGGCCGGCCCCGATCGCGGCGGCCATCGGCTCGTCGATCAGGCCTACGCGGCGGGCCGAGGCGTTCAGGCAGGAATCGTTGATCGCGCGACGCTCGACCGCCGTGGCGCCCGACGGCACGCAGACGATGATCTTGGGGTTCACGAAGCCCTTGCGGTTATGAACCTTGCGAATGAAGTGCTTGATCATCTCTTCGGCGACCTCGAAGTCAGCGATGACCCCGTCTCGCATCGGGCGGATGGCCTCCATGTGGCCCGGTGTGCGGCCCAGCATCTGCTTGGCTTCTATACCCACGGCGTGCACGATCTTCCGTCCGCCGACGTTGCGCAGCGCGACCACGGACGGTTCGTTCAGAACAATGCCCTTGCCCTTCATGTAGATCAGGGTGTTGGCGGTCCCGAGGTCCATCGCGATGTCGTTCGAGATGGCGCCGAAGAGGGAGAAGCTCATGGGGGTCGAATACCGTTCGGTTGGGGCCTTCAAGGCGCTGCAGTTGGACCGGTTCCGGCGACGCCCCATCCGGCGCGTATCCCCATACGCCACGGATTTCCTGATCGTCCTCGCCTGACCGGTCGTGGCCCGTTTGCCCGCATGGGCAGGCGAATACAAGCCCCGATGCGGCTCGAAGGCGCGCTTGCGATCACGACCAGGTTACGGCCCCGCTTGGGTTTCCACGCCGTCCGATCGCCGGAGATCAATCCCCTGCGCCGCCGGCCCGCTCGCGACGCTTGACCAGCTCGCGCACGCCCAGCATCAGCCCCACGAAAACGACCGCGACGGCCGCCAGGATCAACGAGGTCCAGACCCCGTCGCCGCTGACGGCGGCCACGACCGCGCCTCCAAAAAAGGCCACCAGCGCGGTCTTTGGCAGGACGCCGAGGGCGCATCCCGCGAGGAAGGCGGGAAAGGAGGCCCGGGTGGCGCCGAACGCCATGTTGACGACGATGAACGGCGCGGATGGCACGTTGCGGATCATGAAGCTGGCGTAGAAGGCGTTCTTGCCCACGAACCGTTTCAGACGGTCCATCGTGGCTCCGCCGAACCGGTCCAGCATCCTCGCCGTCGGTCCCCGGCCCAGCCAGTAGGTCACGCCCGCCGAGGCCACCGTCGCCGCCCAGCTGTAGAAGAAACCCAGCGACGGCCCGAAGGCGACGACGCAGGCGGCGATCAGGATGAACTGCGGCGCCCCGATGAAGGCTGCGATCACGAACAAGGCCACGGTGGCGGCGAAGGCCCAGGGACTGCCGCGATAGCCCTGCAGCCACCCTTCGAGGTTCTCCTCGGCCGCCAACCCGAACTGGCTCTTGCCGAGCGCCAGCAGGCCAACGGTCGCCCCAAGCAACAGCGCCGCCGCCAGAGCCGTGCGCCAGCGCCGGCCCTCCATGTTGAGGATGAAGTCGAGGATGCGCCGCATGAACCCATCGACTAGCAGGCCAAGGGAGCGGGGGCGAGGTCTGCAAGGAGACCAGGTAGCCATCCGGCCAGGCCGTCAGCGCCACACGATCAAGCGATGCGGAAGGTCGGCTGCGGCAGATTCAACCGGGTCTCCGCGACTGTCTCTCCGCGGAAAAAACGTACGATCAGATTCTGCACGTCCGGATGGGACTCAAAGACATTGTGGCCCGCGTTTTCGACCGTCACCTGCGTTCGGTGTTGAAACTGCGCAGCTACCTCGGCCTGCTCTTCGAGCGGTGTGCGGCCGTCGAGCGTGCCGGCGACCAGCAGCGCCGGAGTCCCAATCCGGAACGGCATCCGGAAGTCATCACCGAGATCGACGCCTTCAACCGTGCCCAGCAGATGAGGCATGGGGAAGTTCAGCGCGTCGCCAAGAACCGCTGTCCGCGCCTCATGTTCGATCAGGCGCAATCGGTCGGCCGTGATGCCGGAGGCCAGATCCATGGCCTCCGGCATGCCGCCTATGCCGAACTGACCGGCCATGCCGGCGAGCAAGGGGGCCAGCGGCTCCATCGCGCCGGCGTCGAGCGCCAGATACATGCCCGGCAGCAGGGCCAGTGTTCCGGGATTGGCAATCAGACTGCCGGCCAGCAATTGCACGCCGAAGCCCCCGAGTTGGAGGTCGATCGGCCCGGCCGGTCCCGGCACGGCGAGGGCCACCGGCGCCGCCTCGAGCCGGTCATGCACGCGCCGCATCAGGGCAGGCAGGTCGGGGATGGCGCCGCGCGCCGCCGGATCGGCGTCCAGAAGCGCGTCCACCCGTTGCAGATAGGCGTCCAGATGGGCCGGCCGCTTCACGGTCTGGTCCTGCCCTTCCAGGCTGGCCAGCGCCACGCGGCCGATCCGGTCACCGTGCCGCTTCAGCACTGACAGGGCCAGGTGGGTGCCGTAACTGATTCCCCAGAGGTCGATTTTTTCAGCGCCGAGGTGTTGGCGCAGGGCGTCGATGTCATCGGCGCTCTCGGCCGTATTGTACCCCCGCATGGAGACCCCGGCGCGGGTCCAGTCGCCCCAGGCCGTCTGGAACTCATCGCGAAAATGCCGGGTCAGGGCATCCCGGGTCAGGGCGGGCAGCGGTCCTGTCGAGGGGGGGCGCGCCGGGATGTGGTTGGACAGGCCGGTTCCGCGCTGGTCGAAGGCGATGACGTCCGCCACCTCGCGCAGCGCCATGAAGATCGGGAACCGGGGCCCGGTCGCAGTTCCCGTGGCGGTGCCGCCGGGACCGCCGGCCAGATAGACGATGGGCGGACCGGGCCGCGCAGCCGTCGAAGGGAAGCGGACATAACTCAACGAAATTCGTCTGGACGTCGGGTCGCGACGATCCTCGGGCACTTCGAAAAAGCCGCGCTCGGCGTCGGTTTCCGCGCCGCGCCAGCCCGCGAAACGGAATGGTCCGGCCGGGGATTGGGCCAGGGCGAAACCCGGCACGGCGAGGCCGGCGGCGGCGAGAAGGGAGCGGCGGCTCAGGGATGTGTTTGTCATGCCGACAGTTGAGCCGGATGACGTCCTGTCTGTCCGGTCGTGTCGGCCAACGGCGTGCCCGGGTCGGCCAACGGCCGCGCATTTCGGTCAGCGGCGCGCTAGGCTGGGCGAATGTGGCGGACCCTGATCATTGCAGTGCTCCTGTCGTGGCTCGCAACGGCGGCCTGTGCCCAGGAGATGGGCTGGGAGACCTGTCGCGGGCGCGCCGGTTCTGGCGGACCGGTCCTGAGCGACTGCCGCCCGCTGGACGGCGTCATCGATCCGCAGGGCCGGGAACTGTGGATCCGCTCGACCGTCGCCGCACCGGCCGATGATCGACCGCAGGCCCTCTACTTCGGGGGTATCGCCTCGTCGGAAATCTGGCTCAACGGCGTGCGGCTGGGCGCCAACGGCCGGCCGGGGAACTCGGCGGCGACGGAGATCCCCGGCCGCTACCAGACCGCCTTCCTGATCCGGGATTCGGTCTGGCGCCCCGAAGGCAACAGCCTCGTCGTGCATCTGTCATCGTTTCATGGCGGGCCGCGGCTTGCCCACCCCATAGGGGCGTTGATGGTTGCGCCCTACCCGCTCCCGGCCCGCGACGCCCTTCTGGCCGTCACCTTTGTCGCCGCGGGCGCGTTGTTCGCTGCAGCCTTCGGCTTCGGCGTGATCCATCTGATGCGCCGGACGGGGTCCAGCCGGACGCTCGCGGCCATGGCCGGCGTCGCCGGGCTTCAGGCGATCGTGGAGAGCCTTCGGGCCCTGTTTCCCTATGCCTATCCATTCCATGTCTGGCGGCTGAGCAGCATCTGGCTTCTGGCCGCAGCGTTTTCGGTCCTGCTGGTCTCCTACGCCGCCTCGCGGTTCGTTCCGAAGGCCCGACAGACCCTGACCGGCATCGCCGCAGTCGCCGTCAGCGCCACGCTTCTGATCCCGGGGTTCGATTTCAAGACCGCTATGGCCCTGGTCGTCGGCGTGAGTCTGGCGACCGTCGCCACCATGATTGCGGTTCGCCACAGACGTCCCGGGGCACGGCTGAGCCTGGCCTGGCTGGCGCTGTTTATCGGCGTCAGCGTCCTGTTCCCCGAGTGGCTGCTGGACCTGTCCTTCTTCCTCCTCGCCGCCTGCTTCATCCTGCCCCTGTTGATGGTTGAGGTGATCCGGCTGAGCCGTGAGGATCAGGGACGGGAGGCGGCGCTGACGCGGGCGGCCAATCAGCCGGATCGTCTGACGGTGGCGTCGTCACGCAGGGTCGAATTGGTTCCGATTGTCGACATCATCGCCGTGGTCGGGGCCGACGGCTATGTCGAACTACGGCTGACCGGAGGGCGCTGCCTGCTTCACGCCACCCGGCTCGACCGGCTGGAGACCGAGCTGCCGGCAGGGTTCCTGCGCGTTCACCGGTCGGTGATCGCCAATCTGGCCCTGACCACGGGCTATGCACGGGACGCCAGTCGATGGAGACTATCCATGCAGGACGGAACCTCGCTGCCGATCAGCCGTAGCCGACTGCCTGCCCTCCGTGAGAGGCTGGGCGAGGGTTCGTCGAACGACGAGCCTCCATATTCAGGATGAAATCGAGGACGGGCCTCGGGCTTTCGCCGCCATCGCACCCGACCCGTCGCATGCGCGAGCCTCCGTGTTTGATCCATCTTTCGCATCTGCGTAAGAGACATCGCCTCTCCCCGGGAATCGCCATGTCAGACCTGCAGTCCACCGCCCTCGCCCGCGTCAAGCCGTCCGCCACCCTCGCGGTCACCGCCAAGGCGCGCGAGCTCAAGCGCGCCGGTCGCGACATCATCGGCCTGGGCGCCGGCGAACCGGACTTCGACACCCCGGACAACATCAAGGCCGCCGCCATCGCCGCCATCCAGCGCGGCGAGACGAAATACACCGATGTCGACGGCACGCCGGAGTTGAAGGCCGCGATCGTGGCCAAGTTCGCCCGCGAGAACGGCCTGACCTACACGGCGGCGCAGGTTCACGTCGCCTCAGGCGGCAAGCCGGTGATCTACAACGCCTTTGTCGCAACGCTGAACGCGGGCGACGAGGTCATCGTGCCGGCCCCCTACTGGGTGTCCTATCCGGACATGGTCCTGCTGGCGGGCGGCGAACCCGTCTTCGTCACGGGTGAGGAGTCGGACGGCTTCAAGTTGCGCCCCGACGTGCTGGAGGCCGCGATCACGCCCCGGACCAAGTGGCTGATCCTCAACTCGCCATCGAACCCGACCGGCGCCGCCTACAACAGGGCCGAGCTTGAAGCCCTGGCCGACGTCGTGCGTCGTCATCCGCAGGTCTGGGTCCTGACCGACGACATGTATGAGCATCTGACCTACGGCGACTTCGAATACACGACGATCGCCCAGATCGCGCCGGACCTCTATGACCGCACCCTGACGGTCAACGGCGTGTCCAAGGCCTACGCCATGACCGGCTGGCGGATCGGTTATGCGGGCGGGCCCAAGGGCCTGATCGACCTGATGCGCAAGGTCGCCAGCCAGACGACGTCGAACCCCTCCTCCATCAGCCAGGCGGCGGCCGTGGAGGCCCTGAACGGGCCCCAGGACTTCATCGCCGAGCGCGGCAAGGCGTTCGAACGCCGCCGGGACCTGGTCGTGTCGATGCTGAACCAGGCGACCGGCATCCGCTGCCCCAACCCCGAAGGCGCCTTCTATGTCTATCCGTCGATCCACGGCCTGATCGGCAAGACGACGGAAGCCGGCCTGGTCATCGACAGCGACGAGACTTTCGCCTCCGCCCTGCTGGAAGCCGAGGGCGTGGCCGTGGTGCACGGGGCGGCCTTCGGTCTGAGCCCCTATTTCCGCATCAGCTACGCGACCTCGGAATCGGTGCTGGAAGAAGCGTGCAACCGCATCCAGAGGTTCGCCGCCTCGCTGCGTTAGAGCCTCTATGTCTCCCCCCCGTTCGCCGCTTGGGGGATGGGGAGGTGGCGGCGAGCCCTTGCGGGCTGACGGAGGGGTTCTTCGTGTCCGCAAGACATGAACCCCTCCGTCTCACCGCTTCGCTACGAGCCACCTCCCCACGCCTGCGGCGCAGGGAGGAGAAGATCCAGGTCAAGCCGCGCGGCTGACCGCGAAGTCCGCCAGGCCTGCCAGCGCGTCGCGCCAGGGGCTGGCGGGCAGGACGGCGAGGGCCGCCTTGGCCGCGTCGGCGTATTCGTCGGCGGCGTCCAGCGTCGAGGCCAGGGCGCCGGTGCCGACGATCAGTTCGCGCGCACGGCGGAAGTCGTCTTCGGTCCGCTCGCCCTTGTTGATCGTGCGCTCCCAGAAGGCGTCCTCCCGGCCGCGCGTGCGGGCCACGGCCAGCAATAGCGGCAGGGTCACCTTGCCCTCGCGGAAGTCGTCGCCGGCGTTCTTGCCCAGGGCCTCGGACGAGCCGCCGTAGTCCAGGGCGTCGTCGGCCAGCTGAAAGGCCAGGCCCAGGTTCAGACCGAAAGACCGCACGGCGGACGTGGTCTTCTCATCCGCGCCGATGCCCACGGCGCCGGCTTCGGCGGCGGCGGCGAACAGTTCGGCGGTCTTGGCCGAGATGATCCGCAGATAGGTTTCTTGATCCAGGTTCAGGTCGTGGGCGCGGGTCAGTTGCAGCACCTCGCCCTGGGCGATCACACTGGAGGCCTGGGCCAGGATACCCAGCGCGCGAAGCTGTCCGGTCTCGACCATCAGTTCGAAGGCGCGCGCGAACAGGAAGTCGCCGACCAGGACGCTGGTTGCCGAGCCCCAGATCAGATGGGCCGCGACCTTGCCGCGGCGGCGCTCGGACCCATCCACGACGTCATCGTGCAGCAGGGTGGCGGTGTGGATGAACTCGACCGAGGCGGCCAGCTTCACCGGATTGGCCAGATCGACGTCCGCCGAGGCGGCCGTGGCGGCCCGCGCGGCGGCGATCGTCAGGAGCGGGCGCAGGCGCTTGCCGCCGGCCGCGATGATGTGTTCGGCCAGCAGGGGAATGACCGGCACGGGCGACTGCATGCGCGCGACGATCAGCGCATCGACCGCAGCCATATCGACCCCGGCCAGAGCGACCAGGGCGTCCACGTCGCCTTGGGCCCGTGGGGGCTTGGCGCGGGGAGCGGTCAGAGTGACGGCGTCCAACGGAAAACTCTCTCAAAAACCACGACGCTCGGGGAGATCGCATCGCATCGGCGCAACGACGACTTGCCGCCGCGCGTTCCGGCGGACAATGGTGACCGCGCCATGAAGGGTCAAGCCGTGTGACCGTCGCATCGTTGCCTCCGCCCGAGGCGAATCTGCTCCTGAACGGGAAGGTTCGCCTGATCCAGGCCGCCGACGGCTATCGTGCGGGCATGGACGCCGCCCTGCTGGCGGCCGCCGTGCCCGCGAAGTCGGGCGAGCGGGTGCTGGAAGCGGGATGCGGCGTAGGCGGCGTGCTGACGCAGATCGCGGTCCGCCGGCCCGGCGTTTTTCTGACGGGGGTCGAGCGCGAGGCAACGGTGGCCGGACTGGCGGTCGAGAACGCGGCGCTGAACCATCTGGCGGATCGAATGGCGGTGCTCAACGCCGACATCGCCGCAGGATTCGCCGCACTGGATCGACCACGTTTCGACTGGGCCATCTCCAATCCACCCTTCTTCGACGACGAGGCGACCTTGCGGACGCCGGCGCCGGCCAAGCGCGGAGCCTGGATCGCCGACGACGGGCTGGCCGCCTGGACGCGATTCCTGAGCGACGGCGTGCGGGACGGGGGACGGATCGTCGTCATTCACCGAGCGGACCGGCTGGCAGACCTGCTGGGCCTGCTCGGCGAACGATGCGGCTCGTTCGCGATCCGGCCGGTGCAGCCGTACGCCGACCAACCGGCAAAGCGCGTGCTCTTGCAGGCGATACGGTCCGGCAAGGCCCCGCTGAGGCTGCTGCCGGCCCTGGTCCTGCATGACCGGTCGGGGGCCAAGCACGCGCCGGAGGCCGAGGTGATCCTGAGGGGCGAGGCCGATCTGGGATGGTGAGTCCAGGGAGTCCAGGGAGTCCAGGGAGTCCAGGGAGTCTAATCGCTTGAGAGTTTGAGGGATTTGATTGGACCCGGAGTTCAGCCTGTCCAGATGAGTCCAGCATGTGATCTCCTTTCTGTCCGGCTGCGAAGACCTCTGCGGCCTGGATGGCATGGGACAGCGTCAGTTCCGGACGCACCGCAGGCACACACCCCTCTTTCGTCATCCTCCGGCGAGCGCAGCGAGACCGCGGGACCCAGCGGCGCCGAAGGCGATCTGTTCACGCACGATAGCCCCCACCGGCGTGTGCGGCAGGTTCGCGCTCTCGCGCGCCGCTGCGCCCCCCGGTCTGCGCTGCGAAGGCGCGGCTTGCCGGAGGATGACGAAAGACAGAAGGTCTCGCCCATGCGCCTGATCCTGATCCTCACTGCCCTCCTGTTCGCCCTGCCCGCACAGGCGCAGGACGCCCTGTTGCTCCGCCCGGAGCGGGTGTTCGACGGGGTCGATCCCCGGCCGCACACGGGCTGGTCGGTGCTGGTGCGCGGCAACCGGATCGAGGCTGCAGGGCCGGACGTTCGGGCGCCCGCCGACGCCCGCGTCATCGACCTGCCCGGCCAGACCCTGATGCCAGGCCTGATCGAGGGACATTCGCACCTGTTCCTGCACCCCTACAACGAGACGTCCTGGGACGATCAGGTGCTGCACGAGCCGCTGGCCCTGCGCACCGCCCGGGCGGTCAACCACGCCCGCGCCACCCTGATGGCCGGGTTCACAACGGTGCGCGACCTCGGCACCGAGGGGGCGGGCTATGCCGACGCCGGCCTGCGTCGGGCGATCAACGAGGGGATCGTGCCCGGCCCGCGCGTGCTGATCGCCTCGCGCGCCATCGTCGCCACCGGCGCCTACGGTCCGAAGGGCTTCGAACCCGGCGTCGAGGTCCCGCTGGGGGCCGAGGAGGCCGATGGCGCAGACCTGGTCCGCGTGGTCCGCAGCCAGATCGGGGCGGGCGCCGATCTGGTGAAACTCTATGCCGACTACCGCTGGGGCCCGGGCGAGCCGAGCCGTCCGACCTTCTCCCTGGCCGAACTGACCGAGGCGGTCGAGGCCGCACACTCCGCCGGACGCCAGGTCGCCGTTCACGCCGGTACGGCCGAGGGCATGCGCCGCGCCATCCTCGCCGGCGCCGACACCCTGGAGCACGGCGACGCGGGCACGCCGGAAATCTTCCGCCTCATGGCCGAACACGGCGTGGCGCTGTGCCCCACCCTCGCCGCCACCGACCAGATCACCCGCTATCGCGGCTGGGACGGATCGGAGCCGGCGCCACAGAACGTCCTGACCAAGCGTTCCGCCTTCGCCGCCGCCCGCGCGGCCGGAGTCGAGATCTGCATGGGCGGCGACGTCGGCGTCTATGCGCACGGGAACAACGCGCTGGAGATGGAGCTGATGGCCGCCCAGGGCATGCCCGCCGCCGAGGTCCTGATCGCCGCCACATCGGGCAACGCCGCCATCTTCGACCTGACCGACCGGGGCGCCGTCCGGACGGGGTTGCTGGCCGACCTCGTCGCCGTCGAGGGCGACCCGACCGCCGACATCTCCGCCGTCCGCGCGGTACGGCTGGCGATCAAGGACGGCCAGATCGTGGGCCCAGAACCTTCTCCCTCCCCCTCGGGGGAGGGTGGCTGAGCGCAGCGAAGCCGGGTGGGGGCGGCAAGGCCGGACGGTGGATCGCCCTGCCCTGCCCACCCGATCGCTTCGCGATCTGCCCTCCCCCAAGGGGGAGGGAGAGGGTATGAGATCGAACATGTCCCTGCGCCCCCTCTTCGTCACCCAGGTCTATGAAGCCTCGCTCGCCGCCGTACCCGGCTTCGGCGATTTCAACGTCGAACTGGCCGAGGCCTGCCGCATGCTGGCGGTCGAGGACGGCGCCGGTCGCGCCTGGTGCAAGGCGCATGGCTATCGCGGCTATACCTCCTATGGCTCGCTGAACGACCTGCCGCACCGACTGCCGGAGTTCGCAGAACTCAAGAAACATCTGGACCGTCACGCCCTGGCCTATGCACGGGCGCTGAACTTCGACCTGGCCCGGAAGCCCCGGCTGGACACGATGTGGGTCAATATCCTCAAGCCCGGCGGCGCCCACTCCGGCCACATCCACCCGCACGCCTTCCTGTCCGGCACCGTCTATGTCGACGTCCCGGACGGCGCCTCGGCCCTGAAGCTGGAAGACCCGCGCCTGCCGATGATGATGGCCCGGCCCTCCGTCGATCCGGACGCGTCCGAGGCGGAACAGCCGTTCGTCTACCTGGCCCCGCAAGCCGGGACGGTCCTGATGTGGGAAAGCTGGCTGCGCCACGAGGTGCCGATGAACGCGGCCAGGTCGGACCGCATCTCGATCAGCTTCAACTACGCCTGAGTTCGCTCAGGGCAGTTTCAGGATGCGGTCGAGGCTGAACGCTCCCGCTCCAAACCGGATCAGATAGAGCAACAGCGCAGCCCACATCAGGTGCGTCGGCCAGCCCAGGGGATAGACGAAGACCTCGATCACGATCGTCATACCCAGCAGCGCCAGGGCAGACACGCGGGTCGCCAAGCCCAGCACGATCAGCACGGGGAACAGATGTTCGGCATAGGTCGCCAGATGCGCGGCGATGTCGCTGGGGATCAGCGGGACGCGATACTCCTCCGCGAACAGGAAATAGGTTCCTTCCGTGATGTCCAGCACTCCCTCAACCTTGGTGCGGCCCGAGAGGAAGAACACGGCCGCGATGGCGACACGGACGATCAGGGTCAGCACGTCGATCGGCAAAAGCCGCTCGATGAGGCGGACGAGTGCTTCAAACCGGGAGGGTCGGGCCTGGGTGTTCATCGAGGTGTCGGTCATCGGTGTCTTTCAGGTTTCAAGACGGGTGAAGACGCCCAGGCCGAGCAGTGCGGCGAACAGGCGCGAGAGGTCGAGCGTCGGGTGATCCAGTCGCAGCATGGCGGCCGCCCGGCCCAGCGGCGCCCCGCGACGGCAGGCGTCCAGAAAACGCCATTGAGGTTCGCTGAGCGCATGGTGCGTCACGGCGTCCTGCGGCCGTACCAGCAGAAGGCCCTCGGGCGCGGCATCCCACATGACCGGCCGGTCCGGATCGGAACCAGGACGATTGGCCCGCCAGATCGACGGCGCGGTCCAGTCGAACCAGAACAGGCGCACGGCGGGATGCAGCACGGCCCGCGCCCCGAACAGGACGGTCGGCGACAGGCCGGAAACGTCCGAAGGGGTCAGCACGGGCGCGTCGGCTGCCCGATGCACTTCGGTCCACGCCCGGTCCAGCCGGCCCACAGGCGCCAGATAGGGAAGGCCTGCCGCAGGCGGGAAGGTTTCGAGCCAGTCGGGGAAGCCATGGCCGTAGTCATCCATGACCGGCCCTGAGGGCGGCTGGCTTCTGGCGAAGATAAGGGCCGCATCGCGGAACCACTCCGCACCGACCAGCCGCTCGATGCTGGGATACAGGGCGGCCAGGGCGTCGGCCCGCGCCTTGGCGACGGTATTCCGATAGACCGCCAGGCCTGCGCGCCCGGCCTCGCCGCCCCGCAGCCAGGGAGCGAGCGCGCTGTCGTCGCCGCTCAGGGCGGCGTGCATGGCGATGTGAAACGGTTCAGGCATGTCGCGCCTCGGCGATCGCGGTCAACACGGCATCCGCACGGTCGCGCTCGGCCATCAGGACGTCGAAGGCCGGGATCGCATCATCGCGCTCGATGAGAGTCGGTCGCGGGCCGATACGGCCGATCGTGCGCGCATAAAGGCTCCAGACGGCCTCGGACACAGGAGCGGCGTGGGTATCGATCAACAGGGCGTCGCCCCATTCAGGATCGGGATCGTGCCCCGCCAGATGGATCTCGCCGATCGCCTCCGGCGCCAGGGCATCCAGATAGGCCGCTGCGCTGCCCCCGAGGTTGTTGACGCTCACATGCACATTGTTGATGTCCAGCAGCAGGCCGCAGCCCGTCGCCGTAACCAGTTCATTGAGAAAAGTCGGTTCGTCCATCTCGTGCCCATTCAGGGACAGATACAGGGCGGGATTTTCGATCAGCAGTCGGCGTCCCAGGGCGTCCTGGGCCCGGCCGATGTTGTCCGCCACCTGGGCCAGCAATCGACGGGTGCGTGGAAACGGCAGAAGGTCTGGATGGTAGACGCCGGCCCGCCGGGACCAGGCCAGATGTTCGGACATCACGAACGGTTCATAACGGTCCGCCAGTGCTCTCAGACGCGCCAGGTGGTCGAGGTCGGGCGGCTCATCGGCAGCGAGCGACAGACCCACCCCGTGGAGCGACAGCGGCTTGTCCCGCCGGATGGCCTCCAGCCAGGCCAGCCGGGGGCCGCCCTCGACCATGTAGTTCTCGGGATGGACCTCGAACCACAGACCCGCCGCCGGACAGGCGAGGGCCTGTTCGTAGTGCTGGGCCTTCAGGCCCAGGCCCGCCGTCAGCCCGAGGGGGTCGGGTGACTGAGGGTATTTTCCGACGGCGGGTCTGGGCATCATCGTGCTGGGTCGGGGGTCAGCGCGAGACGGCGGTGAGCGAGCCGTTGCCGCGCGGCGTCCGGATCGAGGTGCAGGTGCCGGCCGGGACGTTCTTCCAGGCATTGCCCTGATAGTCGCGCACCGAGGTGCCCGCGCAGGTGGTGCCGGGGCCGGCGGCGCAGTCGTTCTTGCCGGCGAGCGAGACGCCGTAGCATTTCTCGACGGCAGGGGCGGCGGTCTGGCCGGCGCCCTGGGCCTGGGCGATACCGGCGCCGGCAATAATGGCTGAGATGGCGGTCAGTCCGGCGACGGCGGCTTTGTTGCGGGTCATGGGGTGTCCTCTGGTATGGCGCGGCCAGGAGTGACCGCATGGTCCAGGTTTCGCGGCGCTGCCCGATCCGGTTACGGAAACCGACGCATGAATATTTTTGCGGTGCGCCGCCGAAAGCCCGTAACCTTCCGGCGTCGGCAGCGAATGCAGAGCGCCCGTGACCAACCGTGAAGCGCATCTCCAGTCTCTCATGCTGCGTGGTCTGGATGGCGACGCGGCGGCCTGGCGCGTGCTGCTGACCGACCTTGGCGCGCACCTGCGCCCCTTCTTCTCCCGCCGACTGTTCGACGGGGGTGCCGACACCGAGGATCTGGTGCAGGAAACCCTGATCGCCATTCACGCCAAACGAACGACCTGGGATCGCAACCAATCCTTCACCGGCTGGGCTTTCGCGATCGCCCGGCACAAACTGATCGACCATCTGCGTCGGCGCGGCAGGCGGCCAACGCACCCGCTGGACGAGGCCTCAGACCTGCTCGCCGACCATACGGTGGAGGACGGTGCGACCCAGGCCGATCTGGGTCGCTGTCTGGCCCTGCTACCGGCACGCCAGCGTCGCCTGATCGAGGACGTGCGCCTCAAGGGACTGACGGTGGCCGAGGCCGCGGCGAACCACGGCTACACCCTGACCGCCGCCAAGGTTTCGATCCACCGATCGATGAAATCCCTCACCGCGCGTTTCGCCTCCACCGACGCCAAGCCCGAGCTGGCCGGGACCGCCTATGATGAAGACTGAAGACCTGATCGACGCCTTGTCGGTGGACCTGCCGCCGTCCGGCAACCGCCAGATCGAACGCAACATCCTGCTGTGGATGATCCCCGCCGCCCTGATGGTGGTTGCGGGCGTCGGCCTGTGGCTTGGGTTTCGCAGCGATCTGGCATCCGCCATGGTTGGTCCGACCTTCTGGGCCAAGGCCGCCTATACCTCGGCTCTGGCGGTGACGGCCTTCTGGCTGCTCGCCCGATTGGGGAGACCAGGCGCGAGCGCCGCTGCGCCCCTGATCGCGCTGATCGCGCTTCTGCTGGGCGTCGCAGGGCTGGCGACCTATGAGATGATCACCATGCCGATGCCCGAGCGGATGCCCGCCCTGATGGGTGATTCAGCCAGGGTCTGCGCCCCCAACATCCTGCTGCTGAGCACATTGGCCGCGCCGTTCGTGTTCTGGGCGGCGCGAGCCTTTGCTCCGACCCGGCCGACCCTCGCAGGGGCGGCTGCCGGCCTTCTGACGGCGGGTTTGGCCACGACGCTCTACGGTCTGCATTGCCCCGAACACACCGCACCGTTCGTCGCCGTCTGGTATTCGCTCGGCATGGGAATGGCGGTGGCCGCCGGCGCGATCGCGGGACGGTTCGTGTTCCGCTGGTAATCGTCGCGGCGCCTTCAATCTGCCGTCTGGACGGCCTAGTGGTTTGCCCTCCGGCGCGGCGGTCGCTACATCCCGCGCCTACCTCCCCATTCGATTTGAACGACAGGGCGCACCGCACCTCATGGCGCAGCAATATATTTTCCAGATGCAGGGCCTGACCAAGGCCTTTCCCGGCGGCAAGAAGATCTTCGAGAACATCTGGCTGAGCTTCTACAACGACGCCAAGATCGGCGTTGTCGGCGTCAACGGCTCGGGCAAGTCCACCCTGCTGAAGATCATGGCCGGCATCGACCCGGAGTTCACCGGCGAGGCCAAGGCCGCTGACGGGATCAAGCGCGGCTATCTGGAGCAGGAACCCCACCTCGACGACAGCCTGAACGTCCGCGAGAACGTCGAGGCCTGGTGCGAAGAGAAGCAGTGGGTCAACCGCTTCAACGCCATCGCCGGCGAGATGGCCGAGGAATACACCGACGAGCTGATGGCCGAGATGACGGCCCTGCAGGAAAAGATCGACGCCGGTGATGTCTGGGACATCGACAGCCGCATCGAGATGGCCATGGACGCCCTGCGCTGCCCGCCCGACGACTGGGAGACGACCAACCTGTCCGGTGGTGAGAAGCGCCGCGTGGCCTTGGCCCGCCTGCTGCTGTCCAAGCCCGACATGCTGCTGCTGGACGAGCCGACCAACCACCTGGACGCCGAAAGCGTCGCCTGGCTGCAGCATCACCTGGAAGCCTTCCCGGGCTGTGTGATCCTGGTCACCCACGACCGCTACTTCCTTGATCTCGTTACGAAATGGACGCTCGAGCTCGACCGCGGCAAGGGCATCCCCTACGAGGGCAACTACTCCGGCTGGCTGGAGCAGAAGCAGAAGCGCGTCGTGCAGGAGAACTCGGAATCCGAGGCTCGCCAACGCGCCCTCACCCGCGAACTGGAATGGGTCCGCTCGGGCGCCAAGGCCCGTCAGGCCAAGTCCAAGGCCCGTCTGGCCGCCTATGAGCGGATGGTCACCGAGCAGGAGAACCTGCGCGGCGCCCAGACCCACGCCGTGATCCAGATCCCGCCCGGCCCGCGCCTTGGCAATGTGGTGCTGGAGGTCGAGGGGCTGAACAAGTCCTATGGCGACAAACTTCTGTTTGACAACCTGACCTTCAAACTGCCGCCCAACGGCATCGTCGGCATCATCGGCCCCAACGGCGCCGGCAAGTCGACCCTGTTCCGCATGATCACCGGCCAGGAAACCCCTGACGGCGGCTCCATCAAGATCGGCGAGACGGTCAAGCTGGCCTATGTCGACCAGTCGCGCGACGCCCTGGACGCCAACAAGACCATCTGGGAAGAGATCTCGGGCGGCACCGATGTGATGATGGTCGGCAAGCGCGAGATCAACACCCGCGCCTATGTCGGCTCCTTCAACTTCAAGGGCGGCGATCAGCAGAAGAAGGTCGGCCAGCTGTCCGGTGGTGAGCGCAACCGCGTCCACCTGGCCAAGACCCTGGCCACCGGCGGCAACCTGATCCTGCTCGACGAACCGACCAATGACCTGGACATCGAGACGCTGCAGAACCTCGAGGAGGCCCTGGAGGAGTTCGCAGGCTGCGCCGTGGTCATCTCCCACGACCGCTGGTTCCTGGACCGGCTGGCGACCCACATCCTGGCCTTCGAGGGCGACAGCCACGTCGAATGGTTCGAGGGCAATTTCGAAGCCTATGAGGAGGACAAGAAGCGCCGCCTCGGCACCGACGCCCTGATCCCGCACCGGATCAAGTTCCAGAAGTTCGGGCGCTAGAAGCCTGATCGTTTGAGACGGAAGCGCTTCGCGCTTCTGTCGAAAGCGTGAATGAGGCTCTCGCTCATATCTGGAGCAGGATCGGCATCAGGACCCGGGCGGCCAGCGGCAACCTGTCCCTGCCGGTGTCAGCGGACCGTGATCCTGTAGGTCGCTGTCTCGGCGGGCGCGTTCGTCTCCCAGGAACGGCTATAGCTGAAGGTCAGGGTAGTCGTGCCCGGTCGTCCGGTGCGGAAACGCCACGATGTGGCGCCGCCGACCCCGACCATGCCGGCCGGATGGGGATCGGTGACCTCGTCTCCGAAGGGCGTACCCGGGAGCAGCAGGTCGTCATGGGTCTCCGCGACCTGCCACTGATAACCCGTGGTGCTGTTGCTCGGCAGTTCGATCAGCAGGGTCTGGCCGACCGCCAGCGTCGTGCGCCCGTCGCGCACGCCCAGCACATCGCCAGTCGCGGCAACGGGCGCGGGTGAGGATTCGCCGGGGCCGGCGTTGCAGGCGGCGAGTGCGAGAACGGAGGCGATCATCAGGCTGGGCATACTGGTCATGGCGCGATCCTCGTCTCCTGCCGGACAAAGTCAAATGTCCAAACCTGTTGACGGACCAGTCGGGAAGCCGCCGGCATTTGCATGCGGCGGCTCGGTGGCTAGGTTGGACGGATGACCCATCGCCCGCACATCCTGATCATGCACTCGCCGCTAGGGCTGCTCACGCCTGTGCTGGAGAGCGCCTACGACGTCCACCGGCTTTGGGAGCATCCGCCGGTGGAGGCGCAGGGGCTGATCGAGGCGGCGATCGTGCTCGGCGAGGCGCCGCTCGACACGGCGGTAATCGAGCGGCTGCCGAATCTGAAGCTGATCGCCTGTTTCACCTCGGGCTATGACGGAATCGATATCGACTGGTGCGCGGCGCGGGGGCTGCCGGTGACCCATGCGCCGGCAGTGAACCACGAGGATGTGGCCGACCATGCGCTGGGGCTGATCCTCGGCTCGGTGCGGCGGATCGTGGACGGGGACCGGACGCTGAGGGCCGGCGAATGGACCCTGGACGCGCGGCTGATGACACCGTCGATGAAGGGGCGGCGGGTCGGCATCGTCGGCCTGGGTCTGATCGGCGAGGCAGTGGCGAGACGGGTCGAGGTCATGGGATGTCCGGTGGCCTGGTGGGGCCCGAGGGCGAAGGACTCGCCCTGGCCGCGCGCGGAGTCGCTGCTGGAGCTGGCGCGGGACAGCGATGTGCTGGTGGTGGCCTGTCGGGCGGATGAGACCAACCGGGGGCTGATCTCGGCCGGGGTGATCGAGGCCCTGGGGCCGAACGGTGTGCTGGTCAATGTGGCGCGCGGCTCGCTGGTGGACGAGGACGCCCTGATCGACGCGCTGAAGGCCGGCCGGCTGGGCCAGGCGGCGCTGGACGTGTTCGAGACCGAGCCGACGCCGGCGGCGCGCTGGGCGGACGTGCCCAATCTCCTGCTGACGCCGCATACGGGAGGCGCGACGTCGGAGGCGGTGCAGGGAATGCTGGTGCTGCTGATGCGGAACCTCGCCGCCGCCGTGGCCGGGGAGCCGCTGGTCACGCCGGTGGTTCGCAGCTAGTCAGCGTCGCTCTTTTCCCGTGCATCCCCGCGAAGGCGGGGACCCAGGTTTTGGCCTCTCCCCCGGCCATGCGCAGCGCTGCCCCCAAACGTCCTGCCTCATAAAAGAACCGGGTCCCCGCCTTCGCGGGGATGCACGGTATGGGTAAGGTGCCGCCATCCTCTCTCAGAGATCATTTGCATTGACCGACGCAGCCGCAGCCGCCGACGCCCAGACCACAGCCCTGACGCTGGAATGCTATCCGATGCGGGACGACCCGCCGCGCATGGTTCCAGGCCGGCCCGAGCGCGACTGGATGGACGAGTTCGCCGGGCGGCATCCGTATCGCTGCCTGCCGCTGACCATGGCCAACACCACGGGGTGGGAGTTGCTGTGCCCGTTCGGGTTCGAGGCCGAGTGGGACGGGCGGATGGGGGCGGATTCGATCACCTTCCGACCCGATGCGGACGCGCTTTATTTCGATCATTTCGCGGCCTCGCACTTCACCGAGGGAGTGCTGACGTTTCACACCGGCTGGCTGTTCCGGACGCCGCCAGGCTGGGCGATGCGGGCCTCAGGCGTGCCGAACCGGTTCAAGCATGGGATCCAGGCGCTGGAAGGCCTGACCGAGACGGACTGGCTGCCCTATCCGTTCACGATGAACTGGCGTTTCACCGCGCCCGGCGTGATCCGGTTCGAGAAGGACGAGCCCTTCTGCTTCCTGCAGCCGGTTCAGCATCACCGGGTCGAGGCCTTCGTCCCCGTCCGGGCCAGCATGGACCCCGAGGGCGATCTGGCGCTGCAGTACCGGAAATGGTCGGAGGTGCGGACCGACTTTAATACGCGCATGGCCGCCGGAGACCCGGAGGCTATCAAACAGGCGTGGCAGCGCTTCTATTTCCGCGGAGAGTTCCCCGACAGGATCGCCGAGGCGCCGGTCGAACACGTCAACAAGCGCCGCCTCGCCCCCCTTCCCGACGCCCCGTCGGCGGAACCCGCACCGCCGTCGAAGGCGCACGTCGGGTTCAGGACGTGGAGCGCGACGAGGAAGGCCTGACCGTCGGTTTCCGTCTTCACATCATATAAGGATATCCTTATATGATTACCCTATGTCGCTGACCGCCGATCAGACTGTCGAAGCCCTGCGCGCCGCCGGCGAGCCGACGCGTCTGCGCATCCTGTCGCTACTGGCCGGCGAGGAGTTGTCGGTGATGGAGCTGGGCCGCGTGCTGGAGCAGAGCCAGCCGCGCGTGTCGCGTCACCTCAAGCTGATGGCCGACGCCGGCCTGATCGAGCGATTCCCGGACGGCGCCCGCGTCTTCTACCGCGTCTCGCACGAGCTGCTGGCCCGGCGGCTGATCGACACGGTCCTGGACCTGCTGGACGACGGCGAGGGCGAGGCGGATCACAGGCGGCTGGAGGCCGTGCGCGACGAGCGGGCCACCGCCGCCGCCGCCTATTTCGAGCAGGTCGCGCCGAGCTGGGATCGCATCCGCTCCCTCTATGTGTCCGAAACGGCGGTGGAGAGCGCGATCGAGCGCGCCGCCGGGCCGGGACCGTTCGAACGGGTCGTCGACCTGGGGACCGGTTCGGGCCGGATGCTGACGCTCCTGGGCAAGAAGGCGAAGATGTCGATTGGCCTCGACCTGTCGCAGAACATGCTCAACATCGCCCGGGCCAATGTCGTCAAGGCGGGGCTGGAGAAGGTCGAGCTGCGCCACGGCGACATCTTCGCGACGCGCCTGCCCGCCGGTTCGGCGGATATGGTGCTGGTGCACCAGGTGTTGCACTACCTCGCCGATCCGGGCGCAGCGGTGGCCGAGGCGGCGCGGCTGGTGTCGCCCGGCGGCAAGCTGCTGATCGTCGACTTCGCCCCGCATGACCTCGAGCGGCTGCGCGAGGAGCACCAGCATCGCAGGCTGGGCTTCGCCGACGACGAGATCGGGCGCTGGCTGGCCGAGGCCGGCCTCGACGCCTCCGCCTCCATCGCCCTTCCCCCCGACACGGCCGGGCTGACAGTCACCATCTGGACCGCGACACGACCTGCTGTCGCATCAAGGGCCCACGCCCTAAGGAACATCGCCTGATGGCCGCTGCAGTTTCTCCGCTCGCCGAGGCCCGCGCCTTGCTGCTGTCGCCGCTGGGACCGGTCGCCCGCGCGGGCCAGAACGCCAATCCGGTGCGCGTCTCGTTCGAGTTCTTCCCGCCCAAGACCGACAAGGCCGAAGAGACCCTGTGGCAGGCGGTGCGCCGGCTGGAGCCGCTTTACCCCGAGTTCGTGTCCGTTACCTACGGCGCCGGCGGCTCGACCCGCGAGCGGACGCACCGGACCGTGCAGCGGATGCTGACCGAGACGACGCTGAAGCCCGCCGCCCACCTGACCTGCGTCGACGCCAGCCGTAGCGAGGTCGACGAGGTCATCCGCGACTACAAGGCCATCGGCGTAAACCACATCGTGGCCCTGAGGGGGGATCCGCCGGGCGGGGCCGGCATCGGCGGCGTCTACACGCCCCGCGCCGACGGCTACGCCAACGCCACCGAACTGACCCAGGCGATCAGCCGCGTCGGCGGCTTCGACGTCACCGTCGGCGTCTATCCGGAACGCCATCCGGAAAGCCCGTCGATCGACCACGACATCGACGTGCTGAAGGCCAAGATCGACGCCGGGGCGACCCGCGCGGTCAGCCAGTTCTTCTTCGACATCGACGCCTTCCTGCGCTTCCACGACCGGGTGCGGGCGGCGGGGGTGACCATCCCCCTGATCCCCGGGATCATGCCGGTGTCGAACTTCGCCGGCCTGGTGCGGATGTGCGGGTCGTGCGGCGCCTCGGTCCCCGACTGGTTGGCCGCCCACTTCGAAGGCCTCGACGACGACCCCGAGACCCGCAAGCTGCTGGCCGCCTCGGTCGCCGCCGAGACCTGCGCCCGGCTGCAGGAAGAGGGCTTCTCCGACTTCCACTTCTACACCCTGAACCGCGCCGACCTGGTTTATGCGATCTGCCGCGTCCTGGGCGTCCGCGAACAGAAGGCTAACTGATGACCCGCGCCGAACGCATCGCCGCCCTGCACAAGGCCGCAGCCGAGCGCATCCTCGTCCTCGACGGATCGTGGGGCGTGATGATCCAGCGCGTCGGGCTGGAGGAGGCCGACTTCCGCGGCGACCGCTTTGTTGAGGCCAATGGTTACAACGAAAAGGACCAGATGAAGGGCAACAACGACATCCTGTGCATCACCCGCCCGGATGTCATCGCCGACCTTCACGACCAGTATTTCGCCGCCGGCGCAGACATCTCGGAGACCAACACCTTCTCCGGCACCATCATCGCCCAGGACGACTACAAGCTCGACGAACAGGCGGTCTGGGATATCAATCTGGAGGGTGCGAAACTGGCGCGCGCCGCCGCTGACCGCTGGACCGGGAAGCAGCCGCACAAGCCGCGCTTCGCCGCCGGTTCGATCGGGCCGCTGAACAAGATGCTGTCGATGTCGTCGGACGTGAACGATCCCGGCGCGCGCCTGGTCACCTTCGACCAGGTCTATGACGCCTATCGCCATCAGATCCGCGCCCTGAACGAGGGCGGGGTCGACCTGTATCTGATCGAAACCATCACCGACACGCTGAACTGCAAGGCCTGTATCAAGGCGATCAAGGACCTTGAGGACGAGGGCATGGAGGCCCTGCCGATCTGGATCTCGGGCACCATCACCGACCGCTCGGGCCGGACCCTGTCGGGCCAGACGGCCGAGGCCTTCTGGAACAGCGTGCGCCACGCCAAGCCTTTCGCCGTCGGCTTCAACTGCGCGCTCGGCGCCGACCTGATGCGACCGTTCATCGCCGAACTGAGCCGCGTCGCCGACACCCTGGTCGCCGCCTACCCCAATGCCGGCCTGCCCAACGCGATGGGCCAGTACGACGAGGAGCCGCACGAGACCGCGCACTTCATCGAGGAATGGGCCGCGTCGGGGCTGGTGAACATCGTCGGCGGCTGCTGCGGCACCACGCCGGAGCATATCCGGCACACGGCGGAGGCCGTCGCGACACTGCCGACGCGGGAAATCCCCGAGCGGCCGGTGGCGATGCGTCTGTCGGGTCTGGAACCGTTCGAGCTGGTGGCGTGATGTGTTTTGACTTCCGCTCATCCCCGCGAAAGCGGGGACCCAGTTCTTTGGGCGATCGGTCCCGCCGGGCGCGCCCTGACATCAATCCCATGCACCGTGCCTCACGAAAGCACTGGGTCCCCGCTTTCGCGGGGATGAGCGGAGTTTTCGAGTGAGACCCATCTTCATCAACGTCGGCGAACGGACCAACGTCACCGGCTCGGCCAAATTCAAGAAGCTGGTCATCGACGGCGACTACTCCGCCGCCCTGACCGTGGCGCGCCAGCAGGTCGAGGCCGGCGCCCAGATCATCGACATCAACATGGACGAGGGCCTGCTGGATTCGCAGCAGGCCATGGTCACCTTCCTCAACCTGATCGCGGCCGAGCCCGACATCGCCCGCGTGCCGGTGATGATCGACTCGTCCAAATGGGAAGTCATCGAGGCGGGCCTGAAGTGCGTTCAGGGCAAGCCGATCGTCAACTCCATCTCCATGAAGGCGGGCGAGGCCGAGTTCCGCGAACAGGCGGTCAAATGCCTGCGCTACGGCGCCGCCGTGGTGGTCATGGCCTTTGACGAGGTGGGCCAGGCCGACACCGCCGCGCGCAAGATCGAGATCTGCACACGGGCTTACCGGATCCTCGTGGACGAGGTCGGCTTCCCGCCCGAAGACATCATTTTCGATCCCAACATCTTCGCCGTGGCGACGGGGATCGAGGAGCACGACAACTATGCCGTCGACTTCATCGAGGCGGTCAAGGTCATCAAGGCCACCCTGCCCTACGCCCGGATCTCGGGCGGGGTGTCGAACGTGTCGTTCAGCTTCCGCGGCAACGAGCCGGTGCGTCGGGCCATCCACAGCGTCTTCCTGTACCACGCCATCTCGGCGGGCATGGACATGGGCATCGTCAACGCCGGCGACCTGCCCGTCTATACGGACATCGAACCGACGCTGAGGGAAGCCGTCGAGGACGTGATCCTGAACCGGCCGCAGCGGACCAATGTCTCCAACACCGAACGCCTCGTCGACCTCGCCCCCAACTACAAGGGCGACAAGGGAGTGGCGCGGGTCGTCGACCTGAAGTGGCGCGACCAGCCCGTCGGCAAGCGGATCGAACACGCCCTGGTCAACGGCATCACGACCTTCATCGACGCCGACACCGAGGAGGCCCGCCTGTCATTCGACCGGCCGCTGCACGTCATCGAGGGTCCGCTGATGGACGGGATGAACGTGGTCGGCGACCTGTTCGGCTCGGGCAAGATGTTCCTGCCGCAGGTGGTGAAGTCCGCCCGGGTGATGAAACAGGCCGTGGCCTGGCTCAATCCCTTCATGGAGGCCGAGAAGGCCGGCAAGCCGCGCGAACAGGCGGGGCGCATCCTGATGGCGACGGTCAAGGGCGACGTCCACGACATCGGCAAGAATATCGTCGGCGTGGTCCTGCAATGTAACAACTACGAGGTCATCGATCTGGGCGTCATGGTCCCGGCCGACCGCATCCTGGACGCCGCGATCGAGCACAAGGTCGACATCATCGGCCTGTCGGGCCTGATCACACCCAGCCTCGACGAGATGGTGTTCGTGGCCCGCGAGATGGAGCGGCGCGGCTTTGATATCCCCCTGCTGATCGGCGGGGCGACCACCAGCCGGACCCATACGGCGGTCAAGATCGAGCCAGGCTATCGCGCGGGTTCCACCACCTATGTCGTCGACGCCTCCAGAGCCGTCGGCGTGGTCTCGGGCCTGCTGTCGAAGACCGAGCGGGCGAAGAACGAGGCCCTGACCCGCGACGAATACATCCGCATCCGCGAGCAGTACGCCCGGGGCCAGGAGGTCAAGGCGCGCGCAACCCTGCCCCAGGCGCGCGAGAACCGGTTCAACATCGATCCGACCCAGGCCATGCCCGGCGCACCGTCCTTCATCGGAATCAAGGCCTTCGACAGCTGGGACCTTCAGGACCTCGCCGACCACATCGACTGGACGCCCTTCTTCGCCAGCTGGGAGCTGATCGGCCGCTATCCGCTGATCCTGGAGGACGAGATCGTCGGCGAGGCGGCCAAGGACCTGTTCGCCGACGCTCAGGTCATGCTGAAGCGGATCATCGACGAGAAGTGGTTCACGGCCAGGGGCGTGGTCGGCTTCTGGCCCGCCAATGCGGTCGGCGACGACGTCGCCGTCTACGCTGACGAGACCCGGACCGAGGAGATCGCCCGTTTCCACACCCTGCGCCAGCAGATCAGGAAGTCGAACGGCAAGCCGAACCTGGCCCTGTCGGACTTCGTCGCCGAGACCGGTCAGGACTATATCGGCGCCTTCGCGGTGACCACGGGCCACGGCGAACTGGAAGCCTCGAAGCGGTTCAAGGACGCAGGCGACGACTATTCCGCCATCATGGCCTCGGCCCTTGCGGACCGTCTGGCCGAGGCCTTCGCGGAGCGGCTGCACAAGGAGGTCCGCACCCAGCTCTGGGGCTATGCGGCCGCCGAGGCGGCCAGCGTGGACGAGCTGATCGCCGAACAGTACCAGGGCATCCGCCCGGCGCCCGGCTATCCGGCCCAGCCCGATCATACCGAGAAAGCCACCCTGTTCCGCCTGCTGCAGGCCGAACGGAATGCCGGCATGGCCCTGACCGAAAGCTTCGCCATGACACCCCCGGCCTCGGTCTCGGGCCTGTATTTCGGCCACCCCGGTAGCCACTATTTCGGCGTCGGCAAGATCGATCTGGATCAGATCGAGGACTACGCGACCCGCAAGGGCTGGGACGTCGCGACCGCCGAACGCTGGCTGTCGCCGATCCTCAACTATGAGCCGGGCGCCGCACCGCGGGTGGCGGCGGCATAATCCTCCCCCATTGGGGGAGGTGGCGCGGCGCGCCTTCGCGCCGTGACGGAGGGGGCCCGCCGCGATCGACAGAGTGTGGGGTTAGCCCCCTCCACCGCTCTGCGGTCCCCCTCCCCCGACGGGGGAGGATTACTCCTTCGGCACGCCCACGTCGTCCAGACCGGCCTGATCCAGGGTCACCGGCGGCGTCGTGATGTTCTCGCGCACCCGGCGGGCGGCATGTTCGCAACGGCCGGGCAGGCCGAAGAACAGACCGAAGGCCTCGCTGCGCGCGCGTTCGTCTTCCTGCGCCTGCAGGGGAACCCATTTGGCGGCGGCGTCCGCCTCTGCGGCGCGGGCGGCGGCAAGGGTCGCGGGCGTCTGGCGGCCCTGACCGGCGCGAAGCGCATCCCGGAAGTCCGCCGCCTCCAGCCCGCCCAGACGGATAATGTCGCGATCGAGGTCGTCGGCGCTCGTCAGGCTGCGACCAAGCGCGATATGACCCTCCACCAAGGCGGCGCACCAGGCCACCAGAGGATAGTCCTGTTCCGGCGCGCCGCGCGGCAGGGGCGTCTCATAGGCGATGGCCTCGCGCGCCCGCAGCGCATCGACGCTCTCTCCGGCATCGCGGGCGGTGACGACCGGGCCGTCATCCTGTTGGGCGAAGGCGGGCGCCGCGGCCCCGGACTGAACGGCGAGGGCCAGGACGAGGAGCGAGGCGGCAAGACGAAGGCGCATGGACGGTCCGTGATCTGTGTTCAGGGGTATCGCCCCACCCAAGGCGTGAAGCGTCGCAATGGTTTTTCTGCGGCGCCCGTTGTCCGAAAAAAAGGGCGGCGGACCTGAAGATCCGCCGCCCAGTCATGCTCGTGGAGTCGTCGTGAAGTCTAGAACGCCCAGTCGAAGCCGAAGCGCACGGAGCGCGGGGCCTGATAGACGGTCGGCGCGCCGTAGGTCGCATCCAGGTTGCCGGAGTCGTCTTCGCCGAACTCGTTGATCTGCGTCACGCCTTGCAGGTTGAAGACGTTGATGATGTCAGCACGCAGAACCAGGTTGCCCGGAACGATGTCGTCCAGCGAGTAACGCAGGGCGAGGTCGAAGCGGGTCGTCCAGTCGCTTTCCAGGGCCGAGCCACGATCGACCACAAGGCTTGGCGAGGTCGCGCTGGCCTTACAGAATCGAGCGGCCGCACCGTAGGAATCGTTAGCGACGGCACCGTCCCCGTTTGCGTAGTCGGGCGGGGCCAGACCGATGCAGCCGTAGTGGCGGGGAGATGTGACCGAGAGGTTGGCGCCGACGGTGAAGTTGTCGAACACCTGCCACGAGCCGTACAGTTTGAACTGGTGGGCGCGGTGGTTCGGCAGCAGCCCCGCCGAACCCGGCAGGAACGACAGGAAGTCGAAGTCCTGGGTGATGCCAGCGTCGACCTGGCCCACGTCGGACTTGACGCCGCCTTCGGTGTTACCATCCGACTTCGACAGGGTGTAGGAGCCGGTCAGGCCCCAGACGCCGTCGAAGGCGCGGTCGAAGGTGAACTCCAGCGCAGTGTATTCGCGACGGACCTTCGGGAAGGGCAGATCGGCTTCGGTCAGGTTGATCGTCTGTTCCGACAGCACGCCCGCCGCGTTCGGCAGGTCGACCACGATGGTCGCAGCCGAGCCCGGGTTGATGATCCGGTACAGCGATTGACCGTTGTACAGATCGAAGCAGCCGGTGTGCTGGGCGTTGGTCAGCGCGATATTGTTCCGGCGGCAATAGTTCACGACGCCGCTGTCGAGCAGCGCATCTTCGGCGATCGTGCCGAGGTTGCGGTAGATCGCCTTGACGCCCAGCGTCCACAGGTCCGACACCTGGGACTCGTAGCCGACGATGAACTCGTCCTCGTAGGTCGCTTCGAGGTTGGTGGCGACCAGGGTGCGCGGATCGGGTTGCGAACCGTTGTTACGAACCGAGCAGGAGATCGCACCGGCCGGAGCCGTCGTGCCCGTGCCCGCCGGGCAAGCCTGGAAGCTCGGGCGGTTGGTGATCTGCGGTCCGAAGCCGCCGGTCGGCAGACCGGTGGTGGCGTCGAAGCCCGTGGTCGAACCGGCCGAGCCGCCGAAGAAGCGCGCGCTGCCGGTCGGCAGGTAGAACTCGGTGATGTCGATCGCCGGCGCCGCGATGCGGAACGCGGTGTTCGAAACCGGCGGCAGGAAGTAGCGACCATAGCTGCCGTAGAACTTCGACGTGCCGTCGCCGATCGGATCGTAGGTGGCGCCGAGACGGGCCGCGTAGTTGTTCTCGAAGTCGATGAAGGTGACACCGGCGGTGTTCGCGGTCTGGAAGTTGTCGTTGCGGAAGCCGATCTGGAGGTTCAGGCGGTCGCTGACGTCCCACGAATCATGGATGTAGTAGGCTTCGTTGACGCCGTCGAAACCGCCGCCCGAGGTGAAGATACGGCGGGTGGCGTATTCCTGGCCGACCGTGATGCCCAGCGAGGTCGCCGTCGCGGCCGAGGCGGTGTTGTAGACGTAGTTGCCGCCGCCGTTGCGGATCGAGAAGGTCGTCAGCGTCGTGTCTTCGTGGTCGTAGCCGAAGCGGACGTGGTGCTGGCCGAACAGGTCGAAATACACGTCGGCGTCAGCACGGTAGAACTTGCGTTCCGCCAGTTGTGGCGACGATGCAGCAGAGGTCTGACGGCTGCGACGGGCGTTGCTCAGGCTCAGGCCCGCCGCGTCGCGGCGGGCGTCCTGAACCAGCGATTCCGCAGTCGGTTGAACCAGGCTGGACGAGTCGATGGTGGTTTCGCCGTAGGCGGCCGAAACGGTCAGCCAGTCGGTGAAGGTGCCGGTGTAGCGACCGACCCAGTTCTCCCCGCCCTGATTCAGCAGGGTCGAGTTCAGCGCCGTCGTTCCGATCGCGCCCGTGCCCGGGGTGTAGTTGAAGGCCGTACGGGTGCGCGAGCTGGTCGTGTCGAAATAGGTGAACTCCAGACGGTGATCGGCGGTGATGTAGCCGTCCAGCTTGACGCCGTAGAAGGGATCGTCGCTGAACACGTCGCGGTTCAACGTGCCCGTGGTGCCCGCGCTGGAGGCCGACTGGGACTCCGTATCGTTGTAGGCGACGATGCCGTAGGCGAACAGGCGATCACGGATAATCGGGCCGCCGACTTCGAGTGTCAGGGTCTTTTCTTCGAACTCGGCGAGGGCGTTCACGGCGCCGGCGTACTGCGGGCCGGACGGCGTGTTCGGGGCATCCTCACGCAGCGAGTCGGGCGCCCAGGTGCCGTGCAGTTCGACGACGAAGTCGTTGGTGCCGGACTTGGTCGTGGCGTTGATGATGCCGCCGGTAGCGCGGCCGAACTCGGCGGAATAGCCGCCGGTCTTCACTTCCACATTCTTGTAGAACTCGAACGGCACAGTCGCGCCGCCCAGGCCGGTCACGAAGTTCGTGATGTTCAGGCCGTTGACGAAGAAGGCGTTTTCAGCCGGGCCCGAGCCGCCGAGGGCCGGAGGAGCCTGCAGTTGGGACTGACCGATCGCGAACTGCGAGTCGCCAACGACGGCGCCTGGAGCCAGCAGGGTGATGGCGGTGATGTTACGGGCGACCGGGACGTTCTCGATCAGCTGGTCAACGTCGATCGACACGCCGGTGGCGGCGCGCGACATGTCCAGCGAGCGACGAACGCCCGTGACGACGATATCGTCGACGTCCGAGCCCGAGGCTCCGGCGGCGCCGAGCGTGAAGACGTAGCTGTTGTTGCCGAGGCCGACCGAGACGTCATCCGACACATTGTCGAAGCCCGAGGCGGCGACCGTCACCGTGTAGGAACCAGTCGGGATAAGCGGAACGCGGAACTGACCGTTGGCGCCGGTGGTGGCGCTGCGGCTGATGCCCTGGGCGTTGGAGACGACGGTGACCGTGGCGCCGGAGATCGGCTCGCCATTGGCTCCTCCAACGGTCCCGGTCAGGGTGCCGTTGGTATAGTCCTGCGCCACTGCGGCGGTCGGCGCGGCAACGAGCGCGACCACGGGCAGGGCTGCGAGGGCCAGAATGGCCGCGCCGCCCATCATCGTGGTGGCGAGCATGCGCTGCCGGATGGATTGGATTCTCAAGATCGTTCTCCTGAAACGATGGCGCAGCCCTCCGCCGCACCGACTGGTCATCGCGCGACTCTGAATTGTCGCAGGACTGATGCGACGTTAGGCCCGATGAACTTTGCTGCGCTACCGCTATTACCTATGTGTAATGTTTCAGCCCCATCAGTGTCGCATTCAGGACACGTTAACGCCGTCCCAACTTCACCTTCAGGTCACCGAACCGAAAGGCACCCATCATGTTCTCACCCCGCCCTCTGGCCCCGGGCGTCTGGGCGGCGCCGCAGATCGCCTTTGAGGATTTGGCCGAGGTCCAGGCGATGGGGGTGCGTCTGGTCGTCAACAACCGTCCGGACGGCGAGGAGGCGGGTCAGCCGTCCTCCGCCGAGATGGAAGGCGCCGTCCGGGCGGCGGGGCTGGACTATGTCCACGCGCCCGTGTCGGGCATGCCGGGCCCGGACGCAGTCCGCGCCGTGGCCGCCGCGCTGGAGGCCGGCGAACCCGTCTTGATGTATTGCCGATCGGGCACGCGCTCGACAGTGACCTGGGCGCTGGCGATGCGGGCCCTGGATCGGGCCGGGCCGGACGCGTTGCGGGAGGCCGCCGCGAACGCCGGCTACGATCTCAGCCGGCTGCCGCTCTAGGGTCGGCCCCCCTAATGCTGGCCCCCTAGCGCTGGATCGCCACCCGGGTCGCGTAGGGAATCGGTTCAGGATCGCCGCAGGACGCGAGGACAAGTTGCGCCGTCATGAGACACAGGATCGCCGCCGCGATGGGCTGGAGCCGATTTGAGACAGTGAAGACGATGCTGCGGGTCACTGGGGACGCTCCGGGAGGGATTTACCTCTCGTTAAGGCAAGGTCGGCGCCGGTTTTCGGAGACAGCGTCGTGATCCCGTTCGTGCGCGCGTTCGACTTCGCCTACGGGCGGCGCGATCAGGTCTCGCCCCTGATCCAGCGCGTGATCTGCGACAACCCGGGACCTTTCACCTTCACGGGGACAGGAACCTACATCGTCGGGCGGCCGGAGGACGGCGCGCCGGTCGCCGTGATCGATCCGGGACCAATCGGCGACGCGCACCTGGAGGCCTTGCTGGCCGCGGTCGAGGGCCGGACCGTCAGCCATGTGCTGGTGACCCACACCCACCGCGATCACTCTCCCCTCGCCCGGCCGTTCGCCGATCGGGTCGGGGCGCCGGTGCTGGCCATGCGCCCGCCGGCCCGCCAGACCCATGCGTCAGGGATGCTCGACGAGGAGGAGGACGAAGTGTTCGCGCCCGACACGATCCTGTCAGGCGGCGAAACGATCGCGGGCGACGGCTGGACGATGGCGGCTTTGGCGACGCCGGGGCACGCTTCCAACCACATAGCCTTCGTGCTGGAGGAGGAGAACGCATTGTTCTGCGGCGATCACGTCATGGGCTGGTCGACGACCGTGATCGCGCCGCCGGATGGCAACATGTCGGCCTATTTGCGCAGCCTGGACGCGGTGATCGCGGCGGGGTTCTCAACCCTGTGGCCGACGCATGGGGCGCCCGTCACCGAGGTCGCGCCCTTCCTCGCCGCCTATCGGGCGCACCGGCTGGAGCGCGAGGCCCAGATCCTGACGCACGTGCGCGCGGGAGACCGGACGATCGCTGAGATCGTCCCCGTTCTCTACGCCGCCGTGGACCAGCGGCTATGGCCGGCGGCGAGCCTGTCCGTGCTGGCCCACCTGATCAAACTGGTCGACGAAGGCCGGCTGACCGTCGACGAGGCCCCGGGGCTCGGCTCGACCTACGGCGCGGCCTGAAGCGCGGCGATCAGCGTGGAGGCGATCCGGCAGGTTGCGCCGCCGTCGGTGTGGGCATAGCGCGCCACGACCCGGACGTCGGTGCGATCCGGCCGGATGCGGATGACCGCCTCGTGCCCCATGCCGAACCAGAAGCCGTCGCGAACCCCGCGTGAGCGGAACAGCTGGGATTCGGTGACCGAGAAGCCTGCGGTCTGAAGCGCATCGGTGGCCTGTGCCGGCGCGACCTGGGTCATGACCGCCGCTGTTCCCGGACAGGCCTGGGGCGATCCGGTCGCGCCCGCCACCGCCGGGGGCTCGGTCAGGTCGGTGGAGACGTCGAGCGGCCCCGCAAGCGCGATGGCCCGGGACTGGACGAAGAAGGCGGCCGAGACGACGGCGCAAACGATCACGATGGCGACGCTGATCAGACCCAGCCTGCGGAACTGCGGCAAGGACAGCACCAGCGACAGGATGGCGAACGCCAGCGCCGCCCATGACACGATCTGGGCGACCTGGATCGCCAGCAGGTCCAGACCGAACTCCAGCGAGACGATGCCATTGCGCGTCAACAGAAGCGCGATGAACGTCATCAGCGGAGCCAGCACGGCCAGCCCCATGGCGACCCGCACCTTGGCCATGCCGCCCTTCAATCGCGGTCGCGGGCCTCTGGCCATGGCTCAGACTCGCTCCGGTGCGACGGCGGTGGGCAGCCGATAGTCCTTCAACTGTTCGCGCAGGGTCTTCTTGTCGATCTTGCCCGTCGCGCCCAGCGGGATGTCGTCCACAAAGACCACGTCGTCCGGCATCCACCATTTGGCGATCTTGCCGACCAGGAAGTCGAGATGCTCCTGTTTGTCCTGGGTCTCGCCGGGCTTCAGCTTGATGACCAGAACGGGCCGTTCGTCCCATTTGGGGTGGGCCGCGCCGATAACGGCGGCCAGCTCGACCTTCGGGTGGCCCACGGCGATGTTCTCGATTTCGATCGAGGAGATCCACTCGCCGCCCGACTTGATCACGTCCTTGGCCCGGTCGGTGATCTGCATGAAGCCGTGCTCGTCGACGGTCGAAACGTCGCCGGTGTCGAAGAAGCCCTCGTGGTCGAGGATGTCGCCGCCCTCGTCCTTGAAATAGCCCTTGGCGATGGTCGGGCCCTTGATCATCAGGCGGCCGAAGGTTGTGCCGTCGTGCGGCATCTCCTGACCGGCGTAGTTCTTCAGCTTCAACTCGACGCCCAAGGGCGGAATGCCCTGTTTGACGCGCCACTTCATGCTTTCGTCGTAGGGCAGGGCCTCAAGCTCGGGCGTCAGGTTCGACAGGGTGCCGATGGGAGAGGTCTCGGTCATGCCCCAGCCCTGGACCACATCGACGTCGAACTCGTCGTGGAAGGCCCGGATCAGGCTCTCCGGCACGGCCGAGCCGCCGATCAGCACCTTCTTGACCGATGGGATCTTCAGATTGTTCTCGCGCAGGTGGGTCAACAGGCCCTGCCAGACGGTCGGCACGGCGGCCGAGAAGGTGACCTGTTCGGTCTCGATCAGCTCATAGATGGCCGCGCCGTCCATCCGCGCGCCCGGCATGATCAGGCGCGCGCCCGAGGCAGGACCGGCGAAGGCGATGCCCCAGGCGTTGGCGTGGAACATCGGCACGACCGGCAGGATCACTTCCTTCGGCGTCGCGCCGAGGACCGTGGTCTGCATCCCCATCAGGGTGTGGATGAAGTTGGACCGGTGCGAATACAGGACGCCCTTGGGGTTCCCCGTGGTGCCCGAAGTGTAGCAGAGACCGCAGGCTGTCAGTTCGTCGAACCCGCCCCAGACGCACTCATCGGACACGCCCGACAGCAGTTGCTCATAGCATTCGGCCTTCGGCAGCTTGGTCGCCGGCATGTGCCATTCGTCGGTCATGACGACGACCCGCTCGACGCTCGGGCAGTGCGGCAGCACCGCTTCCAGCAGGGGCACGAAGGTCAGGTCGACGAAGATGATCCGGTCTTCGGCGTGGTTGATGATGTAGATCAGCTGTTCGGGGAACAGGCGCGGGTTCAGGGTGTGGCACACGGCGCCCATACCCATGATGCCGTACCAGACCTCCATATGCTTGCCGGTGTTCCAGGCCAGGGTGGCGATCCGGTCGCCCGGCTTCACGCCCCAGTCCTTGAGCACATTGGAGACCTTGCGGGCCCGGCTGTGTATCTCGGCATAGGTCGTGCGGACGATCGGCCCCTCGACCGAGCGTGTCACAACCTCGCGGTGGCCGTGCCAATTCTTGGCATGGTCCAGGATACGGTCGACCGTCAGCGGCCAGTCCTGCATCAAACCGAGCATCGCATTCCCTCTTTGCTCCGGCTGGATGCGGAGCTTGCCATCACGCTAGCCGAGGTGACCGCTGATAAGCAACGTGACGCTAGGTCACTCCGACCCCGGGGCTCCGAACACCGTACAAGGCTTTGCCGTTGCACCCGCCCGACTTTTGCCGTCTGTTCCCGCCCCTGAGACATCGTAAGGACGCCCGGTCATGCGTATCGCCCCTCGCACCGCCCTCGCTCTCGCCGCCCTGGTGGCCGTCGCCGCGTGCGACCGGTCCCTTCCCCCGGCCGCCGCGGCCCCGACCCCGGCCGACCCTGTGCGGGCGGAAGGCCCGGCGCTTCCGGCCCAGTCGATCGGCGGACTGGCCATCGAGGGCGAAGGCCTGCGCATCTTCGACGCCGCGGGCGCCGCGCGCGCCCTGCCCTTCGAGACGCCCCAGGCCACGGTGATCGCCACTGTCGCCGCATCGGTCGGCGGTGCGGCGCCGGAGGTCACCACCAACAGCGAATGCGGCGCCGGCCCGGTCCAGTTCGCCCAGTTCGCCAACGGCCTGCAACTGGCCTTCCAGGACAGCAAGTTCGCCGGCTGGACCCTGGACCAGGAGGGCCTCAGCACGGTCGACGGCGTCGAGGTCGGCATGAGCCGCGCGGCCCTCAGCGCCAACCGCACCGTGGAGATGCAAGAGGATTCGACGCTCGGAGCCGAGTTCTCGGCGGGAGACATCAGCGGCTTCTTCGGCTCGACCGCCGCGGACAGCCCGGTCACCAGCCTGTACGCCGGACTGACCTGCTTCTTCCGCTAGGTCTCGCGGGTCTCTAGAAGGCCCGCCATGACCATTCTGATCGCGATCACCGGCGGCTCCGGCTCGGGCAAGTCCACTCTGGCCGAGGCGCTGATTACGTCGCTGCCGCCCGGCGTCGCCGCCCTGATGCGCGAGGACTCCTACTATCGCGACGCCGCCTCCCTGCCCGGCTTCGACGCCGCGACCTTCGACTTCGACGACGTCGCTGCGCGCGATCACGACCTGCTGATCGACGACCTCGCCCGGCTGAAGGCGGGCAAGCCGGTCACGGCCCCGGTCTATTCCTTCATCCACCACGGCCGCGAGCCCGACGGCGAGGCGATCCCGGCCGCGGCCGTCGTGATCGTGGAAGGGACGCATGTTCTCTGCACCCCGGCGCTGGCGGACCTGTTCGACATCCGGGTCTTCGTCGACACCCCCGCCGACATCCGCTTCATCCGTCGCCTGCTGCGCGACCAGGCCGAACGCGGGCGCACGGCGTCCTCGGTCATCGACCAGTATCTGAAGACGGTGCGACCCGGGCATGAACGGCTTACCGAGCCCTCTCGGACCCGCGCGGACTTCATCATCGCCGACGCGACGGCGGCGGTTCGCCTGGACGATCCGCAGGCCGTAATCCGGCTGGCCGCGCCGGTTCTGGCCCATCCACTGCTGGCGCGTCTGAAACCTGTCGAAACCTGACGATTTCTGACATGACATCGCCAGCTTGAGCATATCAGCTATCGATTACGGCCTGATGCAAGCGAACGCCACTACGCCACGAGGCGGAGCTCACTCCGCGACCCCGGCCACCGATCCCCGCCGCGACAACATCGTACGCGAGGCCAGACGCCATTTCATGTCCGAGGGCTATGCGGCGACGCGGATCGAGCCCATCGCCCGTGCGGCCTCTGTCTCGACCGCGACCCTCTATGGCTACTTCCCGTCCAAGACCGATCTGTTCGCGGCGGTGATCGCCAATGCGTCAGGAGACTTCTCCGAACAGATGAAGAGCGTTCGCTGTGACGAGGGCGACGCGCGCACCCGGCTGACCCGGTTCGCCCTCGCCTATGCCGGCTTCATGGGCGATCCGTTCGTGCGGTCGGTGTTCCGGCTGGTGATGGCCGAGCGCCCGCGCTTCCGCGACGTGGCCATGGGCTTCTTCGAGCGCGGCCGTCACGACTTCGGGCTGCCGCTGATGGAGGCGCTGACCGCCCTGGCCGCGAGCGGAGACCTGCGCTTGGAAAAGGCCTCCTGGGCCGCCGGCCAGCTCATGGGGATGATCGAACACCCCGTCTTCTTCATGCCCCTGGTCACAGGCGACGAAGTCCAGGCGGCACGCGCGCCGGAATCGATCGCCGAGGACGCGGTCGAAACCTTCCTCGCCCGCTACGGCGTCTAGAGCAGGATCGGCCGAGGAGGAATCGCTTCGCGATTCCGCTGATGCCGTGAATCCTGCTCCAGATCTGAGCGAGAGCCTGATTCACGCTTTCGACAGAAGCGCGAAGCGCTTCCGTCTCAAACGATCAGGCTCCAGACGTCAGGGCTGCAGTCGCGTCCGCGCCCAGCCGCCGCCGTCACGCGTGAACAGCAGCCGGTCATGCAGGCGGAACGGCCTGTCGCGCCAGAACTCCACCGTCTCCGGGAGCACCCGCCAGCCGGTCCAGCGTTCGGGGCGAGGCACGTCCTGACCCTCGAACCGCTCCGTCTCGCGCGCCACCGCCGCCTCGAGGTCGGCGCGACTCGCCAGCGGCCGGGACTGATCCGAGGCCCAGGCCCCGATGCGGCTCTCCCGCGCCCGGCTGGCAAAATAGGCGTCAGCCTCTTCGGTGCTGACCGGCTCCACTGTCCCTCGCACCCGCACCTGACGGCGCAGCGATTTCCAATGGAACAACAGGGCCGCGCGTGGCCTGGCGTCCAGCTCGACACCCTTGGCGCTTTGCCGGTTCGAATAGAAGGTGAAGCCGCGCCCATCGACGTCCTTCAGCAATACCATCCGGCTGTCCGGCGCGCCGTCGGCATCGACTGTCGACAGGGCCATGGCGTTGGCGTCGTTCGGTTCATGCCCCCTGGCGTCGGTCAGCCATTCTATGAACAGGCCGATCGGCTCCTCGCGCTCGAAGATCATCTCGTCCCCGTTGGCGGCCAGGGCGGCGGCATAGTCGCGGGCGTACTCTTCGCGTGTCGGGCTGGGCGGTATGGCGTCGATGTTCATGCCGCGCCTATAGCAAGGCCCGGGCCGACCTGCACGGTTAACCCGACATTGACCATGGCGACGGCCTATTGAGCGGATGATCGCGCCCGGCCCCAGTCTGAACGAAGCCTTCGCCGTCCTGGGCCTGCACGGTCCGGCCGAGCAGGCCGTCGTGACGCGCGCCTTCCGCCTCGCGGTCAAGAGCGCCAGACCCGACCAGCCCGGCGGCGACGCCGACCGCTTCCGCCGGGTCATCGCCGCCTATCGCCTGATCCAGTCCGTCGGCCCCGCCCGCGCCGCCCTCGCTGCGCCCGTCCAGGGCCCCGTCGCGCTTCCGGTCGTGGGCCTGACCCCGCTGCAGGCCCTCGCAGGCGCCCGGACGATGCTGCGCCTCGGCGACAGACAGCTGCGCGTTCATGCCCCCGCCGGAATGCGGACCGGCGAATATCTGCGCCTGAGGGCTGCGGCGACGGACGGGTCCGACCTCTATCTGCCGGTGCTGATCCGCGCAGCCGACGGTCTCGCCGCCATGGGCGACGACCTCTACATGAGCTGGCCCGTGCCCGAGCGGCTGCTGGCCGACGGCGGCCGTGTCGAGATCGAGACCCATGCCGGGGTTCGCGGCGCCTGGGTCACGCCCGGCCTGACCGATCCGGTCCGTCTGCGGCTGCGCGGTCTCGGCCTGCCGGCGCGAGGCGCGCGGCCGGAGGGGCATCTGTTCGTGTCGCTGAAGCCGTCCGAGGACGCTCCCTCCGCCGCCGAGGACCTGCTAGCCCGCTTCACCCGCGTCTGGACGCCGGACCGTCTGGCGGCCTGACCTTGCAATGACGCATCACAGAGCGCATCATTTGATGCGTCAGGAGATGCAGCCGTGCGCACAACAGTCACGATCGATGATGACTTGATGGCTTCGGCCATGGAGTACAGCGGCCTGGTGGAAAAGTCGGCGATTCTGCGCCTTGCGCTTCAGGCCTATGTCTCGCGAGAAGCATCCCGACGCTTGGCGAGAATGGGTGGCTCCCAGCCGGACTTCGAGCTCGCTCCTCGCAAACGCCTGTTCGGCGTCGAAGAGGAATGAACCTGATCTTGGCTGACACATCCGTCTGGGTGGATCATCTCAGATCTCCGAACCCGCTTGTGATCCAGTTGGCGGATCAGGAACGGCTACTCACCCATCCTTACGTGATCGGCGAACTGGCGATGGGTCATCTTCGCCGCCGGGATGACTTCATTCGCGGCTTGCGAAACATGGACCGTGCGGCCCGAGCGCTCGACGAGGAAGTCACGCGGCTCGTCGAAGAGAACCGACTGTATGGGCTGGGCATCGGCTGGGTAGACGCCCACCTGCTCGCCTCCTCCATGCTGGTGAATGACGTTCTTCTCTGGACCCATGACCGGCGCCTGAACACCGTGGCCGCCCGTTTCGGGCGAGCCGCCGCATTGCATCACTGAACCCATGTCCCACAACACCTTCGGCCACCTCTTCCGCGTGACGACCTGGGGCGAGAGCCACGGGCCGGCGATCGGCTGCGTCGTGGACGGATGTCCGCCGTTGATTCCGCTCACAAAGGCGGACCTCCAGCCCTGGCTGGACCGGCGCAAGCCCGGCGGCAGCCGCTTCGTCACCCAGCGCCAGGAAACCGACGTCGCTCGCATCCTGTCCGGCATCTTCGATGACGGCGCGGGTCCGGTGACCACCGGCGCGCCCATCGCCATCCACATCGACAACATCGACGCCCGCTCCAGGGACTATGGCGAGATCGCCCGCGCCTATCGCCCCGGCCACGCCGACCTGACCTACCAGACGAAATACGGCGTCCGCGACCATCGCGGCGGCGGGCGCTCCTCCGCGCGCGAGACCGCCAGCCGCGTCGCCGCCGGGGCCGTGGCGCGTCGGGTGCTGGGCGAAGGCATCGTTGTCCGCGCCGGGGTCGTTCAGTTGGGCCCGCACAGGATCGCGCCCGAAGCGGTCGATTTCTCGGCCGTTTACGACAATCCCCTGTTCGCCGCCTCGGCCGAGGCCGTGCCTGAGTGGGAAGCCTACCTCGACGGGGTGCGCAAGGCGGGCTCCTCCATCGGCGCCGTCGTGGCGCTCGAGGTCACGGGCGTTCCCGCCGGTTGGGGCGCGCCCCTCTATGGCAAGCTCGACGCCGAACTGGCCGCCGCCATGATGTCGATCAATGCGGTCAAGGGGGTCGAGATCGGCGCGGGCTTCGGCTCAGCGGAACTGTCGGGCGAGGACAACGCCGACCAGATGCGACTGGACGAGGACGGCCAGATCGTCTTCGGTTCGAACAACGCTGGCGGCGTGCTGGGCGGCATCTCGACGGGACAGCCCCTGACCGCCCGCGTGGCCTTCAAGCCGACCTCCTCAATCCTGACGCCGCGCCAGACGGTGACCCGCGACGGGCTCGAGACCGATGTCCGCACCAAAGGCCGCCACGACCCCTGCGTCGCCCTGCGCGGCGTTCCGGTGGTCGAGGCCATGGCCGCCTGCGTCCTGGCCGACGCCATGCTGAGGCACCGCGCCCAGGTCGGCTGAACCACCCTCCAGCTAGAGAGAGATCGCGGGCAGGAACCGTTCGCCCATGACGACGAGCGTGATGCCGACGTTGATCGCCAGCACCAGGGCGATCACCGACCAAACCGACGGCCTGGTCCAGCGCGCCGCCAGCACCGTCATGATCAGGAGCGCGGCGATCACCACCGCATGCACGGGCCAGAGGCCGAGACCCCACGACAGCCCCAGCCGAGCCTCGTCGTTCGGCATGAACAGCGTCACCCCGGCGGCCAGCATCCGCATCAGCAAGGCCGCCAGCACGACCGCGAAGCTGGCTACGGTCGGCCAGCGATAGGCCAGCCACAAGCCAAACAGGCCCTGAAGAACGGTGACCGCCGGTCCGGCGGCGTCGATCAGATCGCGGTCCAGAGCAGAGCGATAGGCACCGGTGACGAGGCCGGAACTGTTCAGTCGTACAAACATATCGTAGCCCAGCGCCGCTCCGGTCAGGCCGTGGGCGAGTTCATGCAGGGCGAACGTCAACGCGACGATAAACAGGCCCCAGCCGACAAGTTTCGCAATCCGCATGTCCGGCCCCCCGCCGCGATCAACAAGCTCGACCATATGTTTCCGATAGCGATGACGCCCCTTACAAATGGGTCATCTTCCGTTCACCCTGTTCGGGCTAGATGCGCGCCATGATCCAGATGCTGTCCCGCACTGCCGCCCTCGCCGCCGTCCTAGCGGGTTCGCTGATGCTGCAGGGCTGTCTGGTCGGCGCCGTGGTCGGCACGGCCGGCGCCATCGTCGGCGGAACGGCCCGGGCCACGGGCGCTGTCGTCGGCGCGGGCGTCGACGCCGTCACCACCTCGGACGAGGAAACCCGCGCCCGCCGCGACCGCGAACAGCGCGACTACGAGCGTGAGCAGCGCCGCTGCGAACAGCGCCGCGCCAACGGCCAGCGCTGCTGACGGCGGACCCGTGCGAAGGGTCGCAGCCGGCAGGACATCATTCGGCGAGCCAGACTTCGAACTGCTGCGGGGACACGCCGCGGATCGGGACCTCGATGGCGGACACATCTTCGCCGAGACAACCTTCCAGCACGGTTTTTAACGAGCCAGCGCCAACCGCGTCATCCGGGCGGAAATATCTAAGTTCCGTTCGACCTGGCCCACGACCCAAGAGTTCGTAGGGGGGCACGTCATAACCCATCGAACGCAGAGATCCCGAACAGGCGCGATACATGGCTACCTGGCCTTGAGCGCGGATCTGAAAGTAGATCCGGCCGGGCGAAACGCGATCGGATGCGGCCGAGGGCTTCGCTGCCGCAGGCGTCTCAATGGCCGCCTGCCCGAGGATTGCAGAGGCCTGGGCAGTCTCGCCCCCGTCGAGGCTCGACCTTGCCTCGCGAACGGTCCGCTCAAGGGTCTCGACCTGCGTCGTATCCCGGCGTCGCGCAGCGATTTCGTGATCCAGGCGGGTAACCTCGGCTTGCAGGCGATCACGAGCGTGGCTCAGGCTGATCAGGCTGACTGCGAACCCTCCCAGAATGGCCAGGCCGCCGAGCAGAAACGCGACACCGATCCAGCGGGACCGGCTTGTCAGGATCGCAATCTGGGCCGGATTCAACGGTGGCTGATCGGTCATTCGGCCGCTCTTGCCTGAGGCTTTGCAATGCCCAGAAGGATGTCACGGCTGGCGTACCAGAGCTGCAGCACCCGGGCCTGGGTCACCGAGATCACCCCGGTCGGCGTCATCAGGAGGAGGAAATTAGTCACGCTGAACTCTTCCGTAACCGTCCAGTAGATAGCCAGCCCGACCAGAGCGGCGGCTGAAGCGACCGTTAGATAGAGGTAGAAGCTCCGCTCGAGCTTGTTCTGCTTGTCGAGCAGGTTAACGATCGCCACGCGTTGCTTGAAGGTCAGCGTCATGGGCTCCGATGCGGAGAGGGACGGCGACGGATCGGTCACGCTTCATTCCACGATAGGCTGTCGGTTCTCGATACCCGGACCGCTTTGGGAACAGGCGGCGGAATGGTCGCCGGCCATCGTGCGCCGACAAATCGGTCCTTGCCCACCCAGGCCAGAGAGACGCAGTCACTCTGGTTTCCACCCAGGATACGGTAGGCTTCCCCGTCTTCGCCGGCGTAGAAGCCGACGTGTCCCAGTCCGCTCGACCGGGACTTCCGCCAGAAGACCATTATCGCACCGGCCGTAGGGCCGGTCTTGATTCCAAAGCTCTGCCAGGCTCGGGCGGACAGAACGTTTGCCGGGGTCGGCTCGCGATCCAGCGTCGATGTTATGCAATGAGCGACGAACAGGCCGCACCACGGTATGTCGTCGCCGGGGTAGTGAACGTCGATATTCTGGGCCCAGTCCAGAATCGTCGGATTGGAGCCTGTGCCGGGCTTCTCCTTCGTTCCGATCAGCCGTCGCGCCTCCTTGAACCAGACCAGACCGTCCTGCTCCAAGTCCTTGCCCGGAACAGCGCTGGGAAGCAGCGCCGCGATCGTGATCGGACCCAGCACACCATCCGGCGTCAAGCCGTGCCTGGTCTGAAACTCTTTGACCGCCGCCGCAGTCTGTCGGCCCCAGACTCCATCCAGAGGCCCTGGCCGGTAGCCAAGGTTCGCCAACGCTGTTTGGACTTCCAGGATTTTCATCATTGCCCCCCAGAGCATCTGAAGGACAACTCCACGTGGTGTCAATCCACAAAAATCGCCGTTATGCGTGAGCTTCAAGCCTTCAGCGATTGAAGGCCCGGAGCACCCCCTGGAGGCCCGATTCGTCCTAGCGCACCCCGATGTATTTGTGCGTCTGGACGCTGAGCCGCCATTTCGGGTGGCGCAGGCAATAGTCCAGGGCCGCCGCCGTATTGGCCGCCTGATCCGGTCCGTCCATGGGCTGAAGCCAGAAGCGTTCGAACTCCAGGTCGTCGAACCGCCCCGGCATGGCGAGCGCCTGCGGATAGACCAGTTTCAGCTCCTGGCCCGAGGTCTGGACCACGGGGGCTGCGGCTTTGGGACTGACACAGATCCAGTCGATGCCGTCGGGCGCAGGCAGGGTGCCGTTGGTCTCCACCGCGATATCGAAGCCGCGCGCGTGCAGGGCGGCGATCAGTGGCGAGTCCAGTTGCAGCAGCGGCTCCCCGCCCGTGCAGACGACCAGTTTCGGATCACCCTCGCGGCCGATCCACATCGACGCGACATGATCCGCCAGCGCCGTGGCCGTTCTGAACTTGCCGCCCCCGTCTCCGTCCGTGCCGACGAACTCGGTGTCGCAGAAGGTGCAGACGGCTGTGGCCCGGTCCTGCTCGCGTCCGCTCCACAGATTACAGCCCGCGAAGCGCAGGAAGACCGCCGGCCGTCCCGCCTGACCGCCCTCCCCCTGCACCGTCAGGAAGGTCTCCTTGACCGAATAGGTCATCGCGAGGCCAGCCACTCGCGCCAGCCTGCGGCGCGCAGCGCGCAGGCCGGGCAGTCGCCGCAGCCGTAGCCCCAGTCGTGCCGGTGGGTGCGGTCGCCGCGATAGCAGGTGTGCGAGTCCTCGACGATCAGCTCGACCAGGGCGTCGCCGCCGATCTCGTGCGCCAGTCCCCAGGTCTGGGCCTTGGTCAGGTACATCAGCGGCGTCTCGATCGGCGACGGCTTGTCGAGGCCCAGGGTCAGCGCCCGCTCCATGGCGTTGATCGTGTCGCGTCGACAGTCGGGATAACCCGAGAAGTCCGTCTCGCACATGCCGCCGACCAGCACCGCCAGCCCGCGCCGGTCCGCCAGTGCAGCGGCGCAGGTCAGGAACACCAGATTGCGCCCCGGCACGAAGGTGTTCGGCAGGCCCCGCGCACCGATCTCGATGGCGCGATCCGTGGTCATGGCCGTCTCGCCGATGGCGCCGAAGCCGGTCAGGTCGACGACATGGTCCGGCCCCAGCCGGTCCGCGAACCTGGGCAGGACATCCATCATGCCCTCGCGCACCTTCAGCCGCGCGGCCATCTCGACCGCGTGCCGCTGGCCATAGTCGAAGCCGACCGTCTCGACCCGCTCGTAGCGTTCCAGCGCCCAGGCCAGACAGGTGGCGCTGTCCTGCCCGCCCGAGAACAGGACCAGGGCGTCGTGGGCGGTGTCGGTGATTTGGGCTTCGGTCATGACGGGCCTGCGGTCGGCCCAAAGGCCGCGCGCATGGGTTAGTGGGCAGGAATGGAATGGTTTCCCGCCCTCTACACCCAACCGGGCGATCCGGCAAAAGCACGACCGCATAACTGGCGAAAACAGACTGTTTTTGGACTTAACCCTTTTGCAAACGGTTATCCCGCATTGTCCACTGGTATCAGGGAGTTTCGGCCAGTATGCCGACGATCGAAGTTCTGACGGAACGCGCCGAGCCCGTGCTGCCGACGAGCTCGGCGGCCGAGGTCTTCGCACGCTTCCAGCGCGAGCCGGACACGTTCGTCATTCCCGTCGTCGAGAACGACCGCCCGGTCGGTCTGATCGAACGCAACGCCTTCCTCCTCAAGATCGCCGGTCCCTTTGGCCACGCCCTCTACGCCAACCGCCCCGTCTCCCAAGTGATGGATCCGGAGCCGGCCGTCGTCGACGCCGGTGTCCGCATCGATGCCTTCTGCGACATCCTGATCAAGAGCGGCCCGGGCGCCCTGATGCGCGGGTTTGTTGTCACGCGCGGCGGTCGCTACCGCGGCGTGGGCACGGCTGTCTCCCTGCTTCAGGCCGTGAACGAGCAGCAGCGCAGCCAGAACGCCGAGCTGGCGGAACAGGCCCGCGCCCTGAGCGACAGCCGTACCCAGGCTCTCGCCTCGGCCCGCGCCAAGAGCCAGTTCCTGGCCATCATGAGCCACGAGCTGCGCACGCCTATGAACGGCGTCCTCGCGGTCGCCGAACTGTTGCGTCGCCAGCCGCTCAATACGTCGGCCCAGGCCCACGTCCAGACGATCGTCGATTCCTCCGAGACCCTTCTGCGCATTCTTCAGGACGCGCTGGACCTCTCGCGCGCCGAGGCCGGCGAGCTGGAGCTGAACCCGGCCCCGACGCCGCTCCGCGCCCTGGTGGATGACATCGAGGCCATGTGGGGTCCCCGCGCGTCCCAGGACGCCGTCCGCCTGATGGTCGGCTATGAGGGCGACACAGAACTCTGTGCCGACATCGACGGCGTGCGCCTGAAACAGGTGTTCAACAACCTCATCGGCAACGCCCTGAAGTTCGCCCGCAACGGGGTGGTCGAAGCCAGCCTCAAGGCCTGGTCCGAGAACGGCCATGTCCGCATGGAGGCCCGCGTCCGCGACGACGGCCCCGGCGTGGACGCCGATCGTGTCGACGCCATCTTCGAACCCTTCGTGCACGGCTCCGGCCCGGATGGCGCGGGCCTGGGCCTGTCGATCTGCCGCCAGATCGTAGACCGCATGGACGGCCGCATCTGGGCCGAGAACAACGCCGGTCGCGGCGCCACCTTCGCCTTTGACGTCTGCGCGCCACTGTCGGCCCCGGTGGAGAATGTAGCCACCAATGTCTCGACTCTCGCCGACCTGGAACTGCAGTCCAATCCGCACATCCTGATCGTCGACGACAACGCCACCAACCGCGTGGTCGCCCAGGCCCTGTGCGAGATGTTCGGCTGCTCGTCCGAAACAGCCGAGGACGGCGTCGAGGCGCTCGAGGCCGTCCAGGCCCGTCCGTTCGACCTGATCCTGATGGACATCAAGATGCCGCGCATGGACGGCGTCCAGGCGACCCGGGCCATCCGCGCCCTGACCGGCCCGGAGCGTGACATCCCGATCGTCGCCCTGACCGCCAACGCCGACCCGGACGACGCCAAACACTATCTCTCGATCGGCATGGCCGCCGTGGTCGAGAAGCCGATCAAGCCGGAACGCCTGCGCATGGCGATGAACGCGGCGCTGAACGAACGGACGGAGGTCGAGGTCGAGGTGGCCGCTCCTGCGAGGCGTAAGGGCCGCGCGGCCTAGGGGTGCGACGGGCGGCGCAGCCGACGATCCGAACGCCCGGTCAGCCATGGCCGGGCGTTTTTGTTTGTCTCCTCCCCGCGCCGAAGGCGTGGGGAGGTGGATGCGAGCCCTTCGCGAGCAGACGGAGGGGCTCTGCGTGCACCAGGAACCCCTCCGTCACGGCGCTGGAAGAAGCGCCGTGCCACCTCCCCATCGCTGCGCGACGGGGAGGAAACAGCTACGGATTGGACTCCGAAAAACCGGGTGCAAGGAGTCCAATTCCTACGTTTCGACCTCGAAATATACATTTAGAGCATTGAAATAAGGACCGTTTGTATCTTTCGCCCCGACCCGCCACAGCGACTTGCGACTGGACTCGATGCGGGGCGGGGCGGGGCGGGGCGGGGCGATGTCGGGCAGGGCGAGCATGACCATGGCGCGGGCGCGGTCGGCGAGCTTGTCTTAGGCGCGCATCCAGGTCGAGGCCTCCGACGCGCGCCCCATGCCGAGGGCGCGGCGGATGTTGATCAGGAACCACAGGGCCAGCGAACCCAGGATGGCCAGGTTGACCAGGGCCTCCAGACCCGCCGCCAGACCCAGCGGATCAAAGGCCGCACCCTGCAGTCCCTGCGGCCCGACTCCCGCCAGCCAGTCCAGCCCCAGCCCGCCGCCCAGCCACCACAGCTCCAGCGCCGTCGTGACGATCGCCAGAATCACAAGGCCGGTGAATATCCTCGTCACATAGAAGGGGCGGGCGATGGCCTCGGCCTGATCCGCCGTCCGCCGCGCCTCGACCACCAGCCCGGTCGCCACCCACCAGGACCGGTGAACCCTGACCTCATGGTCGCGGAGCTTTGGCTGCCGCACGGGCCGAGGCCGAGGCCGACCCGAAGCCCACGCCCATAGACCCCGGCGCTCGCCCGCGATTTTGTCGCAGACCCGCTGCATTGCCTCGCCCCCCTGCCTTCCGGCTATTCGAGCGCGAACAAGGGGAGCAACACCGATGAGCACAGGCTCTGGATTTCTCGGCGTGGTCGAGCGCATCGGCAATCGTCTGCCCGATCCGGTGTTCCTGTTCCTGTGGCTGATCTGCGGACTGGTGGTGCTCAGCCTGGTCGGTTCGGGTCTGGGCTGGTCCGCCGTCAACCCGGTCACCGGCGAGACGCTGGTGGCGCAGAGCCTGCTTTCGCGCCAGAATCTCGAGAAGCTGATCATCGGCATGCCGCGCACCCTGGCGGACTTTCCGCCGCTCGCGATCGTGGTGACCATCATCTACGGGGCGGCCGTCGCCGAGCGGACCGGGCTGTTCGATTCCGCCATTCGAGGCGCGTTGCTCAATGCGCCCAGGGCCGTGCTGACGCCCGTCGTCGTCGTGGTCGGCATGATGTCTCACCACGCATCGGACGCCGCCTATGTCGTGGTCATTCCTCTGGCCGCCGTGATCTTCGCCGCGGCCGGACGGCACCCGCTGGCCGGCCTGGCGGCCGGCTTCGCCGCAGTGTCCGGAGGCTATGCCGGCAACCTGTTTCCGGGATCCCAGGACGCCCTGATCCTTGGTATCACCGAGCCGGCGGCCCGGCTCATCGACCCGACCTATTCCGTGAATATCGCGGGCAACTGGTTCTTCATCGTCGGCGTCGTTCTGGTCTTCACGCCGATCGTCTGGTTCCTGACCGACCGGGTGATCGAGCCGCGCCTGGGTCGCTGGACGCCGTCCGACGCCGCCCGGCCGCCTTCCACCCCCGAAGAACAGGCCCTGACGCCCGCGCAGAAGAAGGGGCTGGCCCGGGCCGGTCTTGCGATCCTGGCCATGCTGGCCCTCTGGACCGCCCTGACCCTGATGCCGGGCTCGCCCTTTTTTGATCCCGAGGCCGAGCCGGGGCAGGAGTTCAATCCCCTCTATCGGTCGCTGATCGCCTTCTTCGCTGTCACCTTCTTCGTTGCCGGCGGGGCCTATGGTGCGGGCGCCGGCACGGTGAAATCCCACCGGGACATGGTGCGGATGATGGGCGAAGGCGTCGCCCAGCTGGCCCCCTATATCGTGCTCGCCTTCTTCGCAGCCCACTTCGTGGCCATGATCAACTGGTCTGGTCTCGGCCCGATCCTGGCCGTCAACGCAGCGGCGGAGCTTCAGCGGATCGCCCTGCCGGCCCCGGTGCTGCTGATCGCCGTCGTCCTGGTCTCATGCGTGTTCGACCTGTTCATCGGCTCGGCCTCGGCCAAATGGTCCGCCCTGGCTCCGATCGTGGTGCCTATGTTCATGCTCCTCGGCATCAGTCCGGAGATGACGACCGCCGCCTATCGGATGGGGGACTCGGTCACCAACATCGCTACTCCACTGATGAGTTATTTTCCCCTGATCCTGACCTTCGCCCAGCGGTGGGACCCGCGCTTTGGCCTGGGATCGCTGCTGGCGACCATGTTGCCCTATGCGGGGTCCTTCCTCGTGGCGGGCCTGCTGATGGTGGCGGCCTGGGTCGTGCTGGACCTGCCGCTAGGGCCGGGGGTGGGCGTCCACTACGAACTGCCCTCGGCCGTGGCGCCGGTCGCCTCGTCGTCGTCCTCGTCATAGCCCACGAGACGGAGCGCCCGCGCCTTCATCCCGTTGATCTCGGCCCAGCGTAGCAGTCCCTCCTCTCGCCCATGGGTGATCCAGATCTCCTCTGGCCTGATCTCCTCGAAGGTCGCGATCAGCTCCGGCCAGTCGGCATGGTCCGAGATCACCAGCGGCAGCTCCACGCCGCGCTGCCGCGCCCGCGCCTTGACCAGCATCCAGCCCGAGGCGAAGGCCGTCACCGGATCGGCGAACCGGCGCGACCAGCGGTCCTGGATGGCCGACGGCGGGGCGATGGCCACCTCCCCGCCCAGGGCGCCGGCCTTGAGTCCCGTCGCCGGCAGGATCGGGCCCAGATCGACGCCCTCGCGTTCGTACAGCCGGTTCAGCCGCTCCAGCGCCCCGTGGACATAGATCGGCCGCTCCCAGCCCGCCTCCCGCAGCAGCCGGATCACGCGCTGCGCCTTGCCCAGGGCATAGGCCCCGACCAGATGGGCCCGCTCCGGAAACTGGCCCAGGGACTGGACCAGCCGGGCGATCTCCTCGGTGTCCGGCGGATGGGTGAAGACCGGCAGGCCGAACGTCGCCTCGGAGATGAAGACATGGCAGGGGACCGGCTCAAACGGCGCGCAGGTCGGATCGCGACGGCGCTTGTAGTCGCCCGACACCACCATGGTCAGACCCTGATACGTCACCACCGCCTGGGCCGAGCCCAGCACATGGCCCGCCGGGACCAGCTTCACCTCAACGCCGCTGTGTGAAGCCGTCTCGCCATAGGCCACGGCCTGACGTCGCCCGGTGAAATCCTCGCCATAGCGTTCCGCCATGATGGCCAGGGTCTGGTTCGTCGCCAGCACCGCGCCGTGCCCCGACCGCGCGTGGTCGGAGTGGCCATGAGTCACCACCGCCCTGTCCACCGGACGCACCGGATCGATGTAGAAATCTCCCGGCGGGCAATACAGGCCGGCCGGTGTGGGCCTCAACAGGTCTTCGGGACGGATCATGGTCGGGATATGGGCCTGCGTCGGGACTTGCGAATAGGCGCCCGCCCGATAAGGACGATCTCATGAACGATACGTTCCTGACCACCCTGATGCCGCAGCTGGCCTCGGGCGCCGCCCACACCCACGCCCTGGGCTTCGTCTACGAGGGCGTGAACGGAGACCGGGTGCGGCTGCGGACGCCGTGGCGGCCCGATCTGGTCGGGGATCCGCAGACCGATGTGTTCGCCGGCGGTCTGGTCACCGCCATGCTCGACCACGTCGGCGGCCTCGCCGTCTGGACCAAACTGGGGCGCTACGAGCCCATCGCGACCCTGGACCTGCGCATCGACTACATGCGGCCCGCCCGGCCCCGCGTCGACCTGCTGTCCGAGGCGCGCTGCTATCGCGTCACCCGCACCATCGGCTTCGTCCGCGCCTGGGCGTTCGAGGATGATCCCGCCGACCCGGTGGCGGCGGCCCAGGCCACCTATGTCATCTCCTCCGACGGAGGACGCGGCGCCGGGGCCAATCTCAAGCCCCGGGAGGAGCGCGCATGACCCTGCTGCTCGACATCATCCCCTACGCCCGGTTCCTGGGCCTGCGCAGCGAGCAGGACGGCGACGTCCTGACCGTGACCATGCCGTTCGCGGATCATCTGGTCGGCAATCCGATGCTTCCCGCCCTGCATGGGGGGTCTACAGCGGCCCTGCTGGAACTGACCGCAGTGGCCCAGGTCGCCCTGGTCTGGCCGCGACTGCGCCTGCCCCGGCCGATCACGGTGACGACCGCCTATCTCCGGTCGGGAAAACCCAGGGATGTCCATGCCCGCGCCCGCATCTCCCGCGCCGGCCGCCGCGTGGCCCATGTTCTGGCCGAGGCCTGGCAGGAAGACCCGGCCCAGCCGATCGCCAGCCTGACGGCGCACTTCTCGATGGACGAACACGACTCATAATTGAGAAGCCCTGCCGATCCGAGGCGCACAGGTCCCGACATGACCGTCGGCCTGAGGCGCCTGATTGGGGCACCCTCAAAGATGGTTAAGGAACCCCTACCAATCTCGCCCCAAGCGTGTTAACCCTCCCTTTACCATTGTAACTTTTTGGAAGGGGCTAACATGGATCGGACTGAAGTCGTCGCCAGCGTTGCTGGAGATCTCTACGCTACGGAATGTGCGGTTGATGCCGCGATCACCTCGGCCACCACGCTCGTTCAGTCCATGATCGGCGCCCGGACCCTGCTCAAGGCGTCGCCGGTCGCCGGCGCCGTGTCGCAAGCCAAGGCCATCGAGGCCATCGCCGCCCTGTCCGCTGCTCGCGACGCCGTCGTGGCCTGCCACGCTGAACTCGCCAAGGATCACCGTCGCATGGGCTATGGCGTCTACAACGTCGGCCCGATGGACAAGCCCGACGACGACTGGGGCGATCAACTGCCGCCGCCGCCGCAGGTCGAGCAGCAGCTCCGCACCATCCGGCCCATCCGCGTCGCGTGAATTCGGGTTAATGTCGACGACTCCGGTTTTCGCTTAACCAGACTCGCAGCATGATCGCTCCCGCGTCAGTGGACGCGGGGGCGATTTCATGTTGGACACCCTGTATTCGCAGATCGGCCTGCTGCCGATGGTGCTGGTCGGCATCTTCGCCTTCACCAAGGGCGATGAGCCCGAGCGACTGGCCATGGGCGCCTATCTGCTGGGCTGGATGGCCGGGCTGCTACTCCAGGACGACCAGGGCTTGTATTCCAACTGGCAGCCGGGAATGTTCGCCTTGGATGTCGTCATGCTGCTCGTTCTTGGAGGGCTCGCATGGAAGTTCCATCGCAACTGGCCGATCTGGGCGGCCTCGCTGCAACTCATCATCGTGATGAGCCACATCGTCACCCTGTTTGACCTGCGGCCCGGGATGTCGGCCTTCTATACGATCCTGAATCTGGCCGGTTACGGCATCCTCATCGCCATCGGGCTGGGTACCTTCTGGGCCTGGCAGGAGCGCCGCGCGGCGGGGGTGGAATAGAGGGCTGGAATAGGTCGATATTCCTAGCTATCCTGTCCGCCGAATCAGCTGGCGGATCCCATGCCCCTTTCCCATGCCCGACTCTGGGCCACGCTCGACATGCTCGCGCAACGCGCGGGCATCTCCGTCTCCGCCCTCGCCCGGCGCGCGGGCCTGGACGCGACATCCTTCAATCCCTCCAAACGGTTCGGACCGGGCCAGCCGAGCCGTCCTCGCTGGCCTTCGACCGAGAGCCTGACCAAGGTGCTGGGTGTCGTCGGGATGTCGCTGGCGGAGTTCGCCGAACTCGCCGAGGGCGATTATCGGCGCGCGCCGACCATTCCCCTGCTCGGCATGGCCCAGGCGGGGGCGGACGGCTTCTTCGACGATGCGGGCCTGCCGACCGGCGAAGGGTGGGACCAGACCGACCTGCCCCTGCCCCGCCCGTCCCTGTTCAGCCTGCAGATCTCGGGCGACTCCATGGCCCCGCTTTATCGCCAGGGCGACCGGGTTCTGGTCGACCGGGATCGAACCGATGTCCGCAAGGGCGACCGGGTCGTGGTGCGCACCGCGACGGGCGAGACGATGGCCAAGGAGGTCACCTCGCTGACGGCCAGGTCGGTCACCCTGGCCTCCATCAACCCTGCCTACGAACCCCGCGTCATCCCACGCAAGGACATCGACTGGATCGCCCGCATCCTCTGGGTCAGCCAGTAGGCTCCGTAGTCTTCGTCATCCTCCGGCGAGCCCTGGCGAGACCGGGGGACCCAGCGGCGCGCGCGAGCGCGAACCTGTCGCGCGCCCGGAAGTTTCCAACAGTCTGCCTGAACAGATCGCCTTCGGCGCCTCCCCCGGTCCGATCTCCGATCGGCCGGAGGATGACGATGGGTCCCCCGGTCTGCGGCGCTGCGCGCCTTGCCGGAGGATGACGAACGAAAGAAAGGGCCGCCCCTTTCGGGACGGCCCTGACTTCATTTCGAGCTGTCAGCCTTGTTCAGTAAGGCCGAACATAGTTCGCGTTCACCCAGCCGCCACCGGCGATCTGCACCCATTCACCCTGCGACCCGACGGCCGTGAAGGGCTGGCCCGCCGACAGGGAGCCGGCCTGGCGATAGCTGGTGCCCGGGCCCGAGCGGATGCGCAGGTTGGACGAGGCACGGTACTGGGCGCCGCTGGAGCTGCCCTGGCTGTTGGCGCGGGCGCGTTGCTGGTTGCAGCCGATGTAGGAACCGGCCGCGGCGCCGGCGCCGGCGCCGGCCACGGCCCCGAGGGTCCGCTCGTTGCTGGAAATACGGCTGCCGGCCAGGGCCCCGAGGACGCCGCCGATCACGGCGCCGACCTGTTGGCGACCGCCGGGGGCGTCACAGCTGGTCACGCCATTGGACTGCTGGGCCTGGGCGGCCATGGGGGCGGCCGAAACGAGCGCGGCCAGGACGGCGGCGGTCATCAGGCCGGTATTGAGGATCTTCGACATGGCTCTCTCCATTTATCGAGGTTGGTCGATGGCGTGAGAATGCGCCGGCCCGCATGAAGGCTCCCGGAGCGTCGCCGTTATTTTCGGTTCATGTACGCAAGGCGGCATAGAGGGCGCACTTCCTGGGGGGCTAACGCTCGCCGCGCGGCGGCTCGCGGCTTGAACCGGAAACGGTGTCTCCTCCCCATCGCCGCTTGGCGGTGGGGAGGGGGACCACGAAGTGGTGGAGGGGCTCTTGCCGCCCGAAGAACCCCTCCGTCTCTGCGCTTCGCTCCGAGCCACCTCCCCATCGCTACGCGACAGGGAGGAGACAGGGCGACGGCTTCAGGTCGGCTTCAGGTTCTCAGAGACGATCGCACCGTCGGCCCCGTCGCGAAGCAGATAGCTGGTCTGTCTCAAGCCATAGATCGCGGCGAAAGAGCCAAATCTCGGCCCTTGGGAAGCGCCGAGTAGCACCTCATAGAGAGCACTGAACCAGCCCCTCAGAGGCTCGAACGCATGCGCCTTGCCGACCGAATAAACCTCGGCCTGAACAGTCTCTGCGTCCGCATCTTCCGGCAAGCCGTCCAGCCGATTGGCCAGATCGGTGAAGGCTGCCTTCTCTTGATCGGTCGGAGCTCGATAAGACTTCGTCGGCCTGACGAAGTCTTCGTAGTAGTTCAGCGCGCGATCCAGAAGCTCATCCAAAATGGGCTCGCTGGCAGAGGTCGCGCCCGGCAGATACCGTCCCAGGTAAGCCCAAAGCTGATCCTTATCCCGAAGGTTGGCCACGCCGACCAGGTTCAGCAGCAGGGCGAACGACACCGGCGAGGCGACCTTCGGCGGCGCGCCCGCATGGATCGCCCACACGGCGTTGTCGATCTGCTTGGCCGGCTCCTGCGTCCCGTAGAGGTCGATGGCGCCCAGATAGTCGTCGATCGCGCGGGGAATCACGTTGAAATGCAACGATTTGGCTGATTTCGGCGACTGGAACATGTACCACGACAGGCTCTCGGGCGTGCCGTAGCGCAGCCACTGGTCCATGGTCAGGCCGTTGCCCTTGGACTTGGAAATCTTCTTGCCCTCGACGTCGAGGAAGAGCTCGTAGTTGAACCCCTCCGGCGGAACCCCGCCCAGGGCGCGACAGACCTTGGACGACTCGCGCACGCTCTCGATCAGGTCCTTGCCCGACATCTCGTAGTCGACGTCCAGCGCGGTCCAGCGCATGGCCCAGTCCGGCTTCCACTGCAGCTTCACATGGCCGCCGGTGACCGGCAGCTCGGTGCGCCCGCCCGCCGGGTCGTCGAAGACGATGGTCCCCTTTTCGACGTTCCGCTCCAGCGTCGGCACCTGCAACACATGGCCGGTGATCGGGCTGACCGGAAGGAAGGGCGAATAGGTCGCAGCTCTCTCCGGGCCCAGGGTCGGCAGCATGATCGCCTGCACCGCGTCGAACCGCCCCAGCAGACGCAGCAAAGTCTCGTCGAACCGCCCCGACCTGTAGGTCTCGGTCGAGGACATGAACTCGTAGTCGAAGCCGAAACCGTCGAGGAAGGCCCGCAGACGGGCGTTGTTGTGAGCGCCGAAACTGTCGTGTGTCCCGAACGGATCGCGCACCCGCGTCAGCGACAGATTCAGGTCCTCGCGCAGCATCTCCGGATTGGGCACGCCTTCCGGAACCTTCCGCAGCCCGTCCATGTCGTCGCTGAACGCGATCAGCCGCGTCGGCCAGTGATCCCCGGTCAGGGCGCGGAAGGCGTTGCGCACCATCGTCGTGCGCGCCACCTCGCCGAAGGTGCCCATGTGCGGCAGGCCGGACGGACCATAGCCGGTCTCCAGCACCACCGGCTTTGCCAGGGCCTCGAACGTCGCCACCGCCTCGTCCGCCTTGCCGGCGTCGATCAGCAGTTTCGCCGCGTCCCGCTCGCTGTCGGACAGGCGCTTCTTCAGCACGTGGTCGAGCAGGGCGCGGGCCTGTTCGAACGGCCAGGACCGGGCATCGCGGGCAAGGGGTTCAAGGTTCTGCAGCATGGGCCGGGGTTTGGCCGCTCACGCCCCCATCGTCAACGTCGGGTCAGTAGCCCAGCCCGTTGCGGACCTGTTGTTCGCGGCCGTTGGTGAACAGGTCGGCGGCCTTCAGCTTGGCCTCATAGGGGTCCGAGAAGCCCCAGGTGCGCGCCAGCACCTGGGCGTCCGAATAGGACAGGCCCGTGTCTTCCCATTCGCAGACGTTGCCGTCGTTGCGGCTTTCCCGCAGCACGACCGGCACGTTGGTGCCGATGCCGTTGAGGATCTTCTGGCCGATGATGACCTTGCCGCCGACAGCGTCCTGGCCGTAGAGGGCGCCTACCAGCCTGGCGTCACAGTAGTTGTAGCGCGACGAGAAGAAGGCGTCGTACTCGCGCTGCTGGGGCATGGCCTGCGCCGGTTGTCCGAACACCACCAGGGCGACGGCGCTGGACATCAGGAGGGCGGCGGACAGGCGGCGGGCGCGATGGCTATTGGTCATGGTCGGTCCCCGAAAATATCAGCGCTGACTATACGGGTTTCGCATCCCGCCGATAGGTGTCGCTTCCTGACGAAGCCTGTCCAGCCAATGCGCTCTGGCGTGTTCGTCGATCGGCGACCGGATCAGCAAATCGACCAGGGTTCCCGGCGTCGCCTCGCCGGGCTCGCGGTCCCGACACCAGCCCAGCACGCCCTCGAACAGTCCCGCGGCCGCCATCAGCGATTCGGTCTCAAGCTGCGCGGGCAGCACCCGCACCTCGACCGTGTGTTTCTCCGGCCGCCCGGTCAGCAGGTTGGTCAGGTTCAGGTCGCAGTATTTGGTCAACCCCACCCCGCCCAACGCCGCCTTCGCCTGTGTCCAGTCCATGGCCCGGAACGCCTCGCTCCCGGTCAACTGGCCCAGCGCCGCCGGCCAGTCGCCCAGCCGCACACAGCGTGGATTGACTCCGACCAGCCGCTTGAGCGCTTCGCCGTGACGGGTCCAGACCTCGACCAGCCCGGCCATCGCCGACGCCGAACACAGCGGCCCGCCGTCGAAATGGACATGGGTCGCGCCCTCGGCCGGAACGGTGAACCCCAACCGGCGCGCATCGGCCAGAAATCCCGCCAGCGTCGACTCATGATCCCTCTCGATCGGCGCGGTCACGATCTCGCAGGGACGCTCCCGCTCGCCGGGCAGGGGCGCGTCGATGGCGACCGACCGGCCGCGCTCGTCGACCACCCGCACCATCCCGGCCTCATGGCGCTGGGCCGCTGTGCCGAACAGGGCGGCCAGCGGTTCCAGTGTCCCCTCGCCCTGCGCCTCTGGATCGCAGTGCCGCTCGACCAGCCGCAACAGCCGCCCGTCGTCCGCCACGATCCGCCGCCACCCGGCCAGGGGGGCCCGTTCCCGGTCCAGATCGCGTTGCAGGGTCAGGTCGTCGACGAAGGACGCGACCCAGACGCCCTGCCCATCCCGCACCCGGAACCCCGGCGTCAGGTTCTCGAATACCGGCCGTCCCTCGACCGCACTGGGCTCGGACTGGGGGTGGAAGAAACACTCGACCGTCCCGCCGACCCGCGTCGCCGTCGCCTCCGCCAGATCGCGCCGCGACAGGCCCGGCGGGGCCATCAGCTCGATCTCGAAGCCGGTCTTCCAGTCCAGTGTGACGGCCAAGGCGGGCTCCCCTATCGGGTCCAGCCTAGAGCAGGATCGGCTGAGGAGGAATCGCTTCGCGATTCCGCTGATGCCGTGAATCCTGCTCCAGGTATCAGCGAGAGCGTGATTCACGCTTTCGACAGAAGCGCGAAGCGCTTCCGTCTCAAACGATCAGGCTCTGGCAGCAAGCGTCCGGCTGTCAGCGCTCGGCTTCAGCCTCGGCGGCATCCGGCCGTGCGACGCCCGGAATGGCGACGCAGCGCTGCTGCGTGCCGCCGCCCGGCGCGGCTTCCACACGCGGCGCGATGGAGCTGACCGTCGTCCCGTCGGGCCCATAGGTGCCCAGGAACTGACACCCGGTCTGCAGGTCGGTCAGGACATAGACGCCCGGCTGATCGGTCGTCGTCTTCGAGAAGGTCGCCCCGACCGCCGCCAGCAGGGCGCCGCCGGGATTGTCGATGGCCTGTTGCACCTGGGCGGTGCGGGTGTTGACGGTCTCGAGTGTCGCCTCGGCCTTGGCGGCCGTGTCCTGAAGGTCCTGCAGGGCGGACGTGTCGCAGGCGGCGACGGTCAGGGCCAGGACGGAGGCGGCGAGCAGAATCCGGATTTTCATCGTTGCAGTATGACCGGGCCAACGGCTCGGGTCGCCCGGACACAAGGTCGCCCCCCGCACTTGACCCCGCCTCGCCCCCGTGGCCATTCGCGCCGAGCATGAAAACCACCGACTTCGACTTCGACCTGCCTGAGGACCGCATCGCCCTGCGCCCCGCCGAGCCGCGCGATTCCGCGCGCCTGCTGGTGGTGAAGGACGGCGCCCTCGCCGACCACCTCGTCTCCGACCTGCCCGACTTCCTGCGTCCCGGCGACGCCCTGGTCTTCAACGACACCCGCGTCATTTCCGCCCGCCTGTCCGGCGTGCGCCAGCGCCCCAACCCCGTGATCGGGGGTCCGGAAGGCGAGACCCTGACCGTCGAGGTCGAGGCCACCCTGCACCACCGCGACGCCCCCGACGCCTGGTCCGCCTTCATGAAGCCGGGCAAGCGGATCAAGCCCGCCGACCGGGTGCGGTTCGGGGCTCACGGCGACGCCGCCTGCGCCCTCGGGCGTCTCGACGCTACGGTCACCGGCAAGCAGGAAGACGGCCTCGTCGCCCTCAAATTCGACCTCTCCGGCCCCGCTCTGGACGACGCCATCCGCGATGTCGGCGTCATGCCCCTGCCGCCCTATATCGCCGCCAAACGGCCCGAGGACGACCGCGACCGTTCGGACTACCAGACCGTCTTCGCCGCGCACGACGGCTCCGTCGCAGCCCCCACTGCGGGCCTGCACTTCACCCCCGCCCTGCTCGACGCCATTCGCGCGAGGGGCGTCACGACCCACGCCGTCACCCTGCACGTCGGGGCCGGCACCTTCCTGCCGGTCAAGGCCGACGACACCGCCGACCACAAAATGCACTCCGAATGGGGCACAGTCCCGGCGGAGACCGCCGATGCCCTCAACGCCGTCCATGCCGCCGGCGGCCGCATCGTCTGCGTCGGCACCACCTCGCTGCGTCTGCTCGAATCCGCGACGACGCCGGAGGGCGTGATCCGGCCCTTCCACGGCGATACGGCCATCTTCATCACACCGGGCTACCGCTTCCGCGCCGCCGACGTCCTGATGACCAACTTCCACCTGCCGAAGTCGACCCTGTTCATGCTGGTGAGCGCCTTCGCGGGCCTCGAGACCATGAAGGCCGCCTACGCCCACGCCGTGGCCGACGGCTATCGCTTCTATTCCTACGGCGACGGCTCCCTGCTTCACCGAGAGGCATAAAGACGGGCAACCCTTGACCTGAGATCGCCCCCGGCGTGATCTGCGCCTTCCCCCGCCGTCAGTCCCGGATCAGCCCATGTCGCGTCTCGCCGTCTCCGCCTGCCTCGCCGCCCTTCTGATCGCGAGCGCCTCGCCCGGAGCGGCCCAGACGGCGGGTCCGACCACCCCCGACATCGGCGGCTTCCCCGACAGCCCCCTGATCCCGGCCCCGACCCGGGAGACCTTTCCCGGCGTCATCAGGTACGAGGTCGACGCCACCGACCTGGACCACCGCGTCATCTCCGTGCGCCAGACCATCCCTGTCGCCAGCCGCAGCCTGACCCTGCTCTATCCGAAATACCTGCCCGGAAACCATGCCGACTCCGGTCCGATCCAGCTGTTCGCCGGCCTGACCATCACCGCCAATGGCCAGCGCGTCGAATGGCGCCGCGACGCCGTCGATCCCTACGCCTTCCACATCGACGTGCCCGAGGGCGCGACCGAGATCGTCACCGAGTTCCAGTGGTTGACCCAGGCTGACAACGCCAACTGGCGCGTGGTCATGACCCCATCGATCGTCAACATGGAGTGGGAAAAGGCCCTGCTCTACCCGGCCGGCTACCGCTCGACCGGCATCACCTTCGCCCCCAGCATCAAACTGCCCGAGGGCTGGAACTACGGCGTGGCCCTGGAGACCACCTCGTTCGAGAACGGCGTCGCGACCTTCGCCCCTGTCGATCTCTACACCCTGGTCGACAGCCCGATGTTCGCGGGTCAGCACTATCGCCGCATCGACATCGACGCCGACGGCGAGGACGTCCACCTGAACATCGTCGCCGACACCGCCGCGAACCTCGCGCCCACCGACGAACAGATCCAGATCTATACCGACATGGTGACCCAGGCAGACCGTCTCTACGGCTCGCGCCACTATGACCGCTATGAGTTCCTGCTGGCCTTGACGGACCAGCTGGGCGGCATCGGGCTGGAGCATCACCGCTCGTCCGAGAACACCGCCGCGCCCGACTATTTCACCAACTGGGGCAAGTCGGCGGGCAACCGCGCCCTGCTGCCGCACGAATACACCCACTCCTGGAACGGCAAGTTCATGCGGCCGGCCGACGAGCTGACCGCCAACTACAACGTCCCGACCGAGAACAGCCTGCTGTGGGTCTATGAGGGCCAGACCGAATACTGGGGCGACGTCCTGTCGGCTCGCGCCGGCCTCCACACCAAGGCCCAGGCCCTGATCGGCCTGGCCGACCGCGCCGCCTTCTACGAGAACCAGCCGGGCCGCGAATGGCGGAACCTGCAGGACACCAACAACCACAACCTTCTGGGCTATCGCATCCCCGGCCAGTGGCCGTCATGGATGCGCGGCACCGGCGACTACTATGACGAAGCCGCCCTGATCTGGCTGGACGCCGACACCCTGATCCGCGAGCTCAGCCGCGACCGCAAGTCGCTCGACGACTTCGCCCGCACCTTCTTCTCGCCGGAGGGCACGGATGGGTCGTGGACCCCGCGCGGCTACACCTTCGCCGACGTGGTCGCCGCCCTGAACGCGGTCCAGCCTCATGACTGGGCGACCTTCCTGCGCACCCGTCTGGACGCCGCCGGCCCCGACGCCCGCGCGCCGCTGGAGGGTCTGGAGCGGGGCGGCTATCGCCTGGTCTATGTCGAGGAGCCCAACGCCGACGAGAAGGCCATGTCCTCCAGCTGGGGCTCGGACTTCCGCTATTCGCTGGGCTTCAGCCTCGCGGGCCCGACGCAGCGTATCTCCGCCATCCAGTGGGGCGGACCGGCGTTCGAGGCCGGCATCGGCGCCGGCTGGGACCTGATCGCCGTCGGCGACCGCGTCGCCACGCCCGAGGTCCTGCGCGAGGCCGTCACCGCCGCCAAATCCGGCGAGGCCCCCATCCGCCTGATCCTGAAAAACGGCCAGCGCATCCGCACCCTCGACCTCACCTACACGGGCGGCCTCCGCTACCCGCGTCTGGAGCGGATCGAGGGCACGCGCGACCGCATCGGCGACATCATGACCGCGCGGGGGCGGTGACGTGACCCTCCCTCCCCATCCGCAGGAGCCGATGGGGAGGGATCGGGTCTACGATACCTTCAGCAGACCCAGCATGGCCTCGGCGGCTTCCCGAGACGAGCCGGGGTTCTGTCCGGTCACCAGCTTGCCGTCGACCACCACATGGGAGCCCCAGTCCGGCCCTTTGGAGTAGTCGCCGCCGTTGGCGATCAGGACGTTTTCGACGAGGAACGGGACAATCCCGGTCAGGCCCACAGCCTCTTCCTCGGTGTTGGTAAAGCCGGTCATCCGGCGCCCGTTGACCAGCGGCTTGCCGTCCGGCCCGTTGACGGACTTCAGCACGCCCGGCGCGTGGCAGACGAATCCGGTCGGCTTGTCAGCCTGGGCGAAGGACTCGATCAGGGCGATGGAGTCCCTGTCATTCGCCAGATCCCACAGCGGCCCGTGCCCGCCCGGATAGAAGACGGCATCGAAATCCTCGGCCTTCACCGACGACAGTTCAACCGTGGTCGCCAACGCCGCCTGCGCGGCCGGATCAGCCTTGAACCGGTGAGTGTCCTCGCTCTGGGCGTCGGCTTCGTCGCTCTTGGGATCCAGTGGCGGCTGGCCGCCCTTGGGCGAGGCCAAGGTGATCTCGGCGCCGGCGTCCTTCAGCGCATAGTAGGGAGCCGCGAACTCCTCCAGCCAGAAGCCGGTCTTCTTGCCGGTGTCGCCGAGTTGGTCGTGCGAGGTCAGCACCATCAGGATGTTCATGGCGGTCGGCTCCGTCGATCAATGAGAATGAACCAGGTCTGATGCTGGTAGTGCCGGAACGCAGAAAAGGCCCGGCGGTTTCCCGCCGAGCCTTCCAAAGATCCTCTCGACCCGAAGGTCGCGACGGTCTTCTTACTTGATTTGCACCTTGGCGCCGGCTTCCGTCAGCTTCTTGGCGACTTCGTCGGCGACTTGCTTGGAGACGTTCTCGACGACGGGCAGCGGAGCGCCTTCGACCAGGTCCTTGGCTTCCTTCAGACCCAGGTCCGAACGCACGCCACGGACTTCCTTGATGACGTTGATCTTCTTGTCGCCACCGTCCAGCAGCATGACGGTGAATTCGGTCTGCTCTTCGGCGGCTTCAGCCGGAGCAGCGGCAGCGCCGCCGGCAGCGGCGACGGCGACCGGAGCAGCGGCGGAGACGCCCCACTTTTCTTCCAGCAGCTTGGACAGTTCAGCGGCTTCGAGGACGGTCAGCTTGGACAGGTCGTCGACGATCTTGGACAGGTCGGTCATGGTCAGTTTTCCTTCGGAGGATGGGGTTCAGTAGAGATTTGCAGAGATGGAAGAGGGTTCGCTTACGCGGCGTCCTTGGTGGCGTACGCGTTGAACACGCGGGCCAGTTGGGCGGCCGGGGCTTGAACGACGCCGGCGATACGGGTCGCAGGCGTGTTGAGCAGGCCCAGGAACGACGCGCGGATCTGATCCAGCGACGGCAGTTTGGAGAGAATCTCCACGCCCTTCGCGTCCAGAACCTTGTCACCCATGAAGCCGCCCAGAACGACGAACTTGTCGTTGGCCTTGGCGTATTCGGCTGTGACCTTGGCGGCGGTCACGGCGTCGGGTGCGTAGGCGATACCGACCGGACCCTTGAAAAGGGCATGATGGTCGGAACCTTCAGCGGCTTCGAGAGCCTTCAGCGCCAGGCGGTTCTTGACCACCTTGAACGCTCCGCCCGCGGTGCGCAGACGGCCCCGCAGGTCTTCCATTTCCGCAACGGTCAGACCCAGGTTGTGGGTCACGACCACGGCGCCGGCGTCGCTGAAAACGCCCTTCAGCGTTTCGATCGACTCGGCCTTTTGTGCGCGGTCCATTGCGGTCTCCAGTCTTGAGGTTCGACGCCGGGCTTATTCCCGACGGCGAGAGGCCAAAGCCCAATGCGTCGCCGCATTGCGTTGTGGCCGGTAGCGATGTCCGAAAGGATGCTCTGACGGGGTTCCGTCCCGGAAACCGGGCCGACCGTGCGTCGTCTGCGTCGCTATCTCCCCACGGCGTCAGAGGGCTCTCTGACATTTATGGCCTGGGTGACCCCCAGACCCCGAAGTTCTCGGACAGGACCGGGAAAGGCAGAACCCATCCCGGGAAGCGGCGCTCATAGCGAACCCCCCTCGAAAAGGCAACGGGCGACGATCCGAAGAGCGCCGCCCGTGTCCCGATAGTCTCTGATCAGGCCGTCAGCGAGGCCGGATCGATCTTCACGCCCGGACCCATGGTCGAGGACAGGGTGATGCGCTTGACGTAGGTGCCCTTGGCGCCGGCCGGCTTGGCACGTTGCAGCGCGTCCACATAGGCCTTCACGTTGGCTTCGAGGGCTTCCTGGGTGAAGGAGGCCTTGCCGATGCCGCCATGGGCGATACCGGCCTTCTCGACGCGGAACTCGACCGCGCCGCCCTTGGCGTCCTTGACGGCCTGGGCGACGTTGGGAGTCACGGTGCCGACCTTGGGGTTCGGCATCAGGCCGCGCGGGCCCAGCACCTTACCCAGACGACCGACCAGGGCCATCATGTCCGGGGACGCGATGACGCGGTCGAAGTCCATGAAGCCGCCGTTGATCTTCTCGTACAGATCCTCGGCGCCGACGTGTTCGGCTCCAGCGGCGCGGGCCTCATCGGCCTTGGCGTCCTTGGCGAAGACGGCCACGCGAACGTCGCGGCCCGTGCCGGACGGCAGGTTCACGACGCCACGGACCTGCTGGTCGGCGTGACGGGGATCGACGCCCAGGTTGACGGCGATCTCGATCGATTCGTCGAACTTGGCGGTGGCGTGTTCCTTGACGGTCTTGATGGCGTCCGAGAACGGCATCAGGGCTTCGCGGTCGACGGTCCACGCCTTGATGCGCTTGGCTTGGTTGCTCATGTTCAGCGCTCCACGATGTTGAGGCCGATGGCCTTGGCGGAACCTTCGATGATGCGCGCGGCGGCATCCAGATCGTTGGCGTTGAGGTCCTTCATCTTCTTCTCGGCGATCTCGCGCAGCTGAGTACGGGTGATCGAACCGACCGTCTCGCGGCCCGTCAGCTTGGAGCCCGAGGTGATGCCCACGGCCTGCTTGATGTAGTGGGTGGCCGGCGGGGTCTTGGTGACGAAGGTGAACGACTTGTCCTGATAGACCGTGATCACGGTCGGCAGGGGGGTGCCTTTGACTTCCTTCTCGGTGCGCGCGTTGAACTCCTTGACGAAGCCCATGATGTTCACGCCGCGTTGACCCAGTGCGGGCCCGATCGGGGGGGAAGGCGTGGCCGAACCGGCCGGCACCTGCAGCTTGATATAGCCCAGAATCTTCTTGGCCATTGGTCTCTCCTGTGAATGACCCCGAAGCTAATCGGGGCCGGTGAGCCGTGGTCGGGCATGGCTGCCTCCCACGGATTTATCCTTTGCCCCTGGGCGAAGGAGGCGCGCGTGTAGCAGGGGCGCGGGTCTGAGGCAATGCCTTCTCCCTCCCACTCGGGGGAGGGTGGCTGAGCGAAGCGAAGCCGGGTGGGGGCGGCCAAGCGATCCAGACACCGCACAGCGAAAAGGCGGCCCGTCGCCGAGCCGCCCCACCCGGTCGCCAAGGCGACCTGCCCTTCCCCGAGGGGGAGGGAAAATCCGTGCGCTTAAGCCGCGTTCTTCTCGACCTGGCTGTATTCCAGATCCACCGGCGTCGGCCGGCCGAAGATCGACACGGCGACGCGCAGGCGGGCGGCGTCCTCGTCGACGCTCTCCACCTGACCGTCGAAGCTGGCGAACGGGCCGTCGATGACCTTGACGGTCTCGCCGATATCGAAACGGATCGTGGGCTTGGGACGTTCGACGCCCTCCTCCACCTGACCGATGATGGCCTGGACCTCACGTTCCGAGACCGGCAGGGGCTTGGTGCCGCCCGCGGCGCCCAGGAAGCCCGTAACCTTCGGCGTGTCCTTGACCAGGTGATAGGCGTCGTCGGTCAGTTCCATCTTCACCAGCACATAGCCGGGGAAGAATTTGCGCTCGGAGTTGACCTTACGGCCCCGGCGGATCTCGACGACGTCCTCGGTCGGCACCAGAATTTCGGAGAAACACTCCACCAGGCCGCGCTGCTTGGCCTGGTCGCGGATGTGCTGGGCGACCTTCTTCTCGAAGTTCGAATAGGCGTGGACGATGTACCACTTGTGGCGCGGGTTCGAGGCCGGCTTGGTTTCGGGCGCTGCATCCGTCATGGGCGCGTCTCCTTCTTTTTCTTTATTGGCCGAGGGCGAGGATGTAGCGCGAGGCGAAGCCCAGGCCAGTATCCACGATCCAGAAGAAGGCCGCCGCCAGCAGCACCATGATGAAGACCATCACCGAGGTGATCCAGGTCTCCTTGCGGCTGGGCCACACGATCTTGCGGGCTTCGGCGCGGACCTGGCTGGCGAACTGGGCCGGCGAGGTGCGCGGCTTGGCCACGGGCGCATCGACGGTGACCGTCGAGGCGGAGGCCGAAGCGCCGGCCATCTGCGGCTTGGCGCCGGCGGCAGGGTTGCCGGTGCGGCGTCCGCCGGGAAACTTGGACTTGGCCATGGGCTCTCGGGGTCTCTTCGTAAACGCTTGATCCTGTCCCCGCAGATGGGGATGCCCAGTCTGCGGGAACAGGGGGAAGTGGCAGGAGCTGGGGGATTCGAACCCACGACCCCCGGTTTTGGAGACCGGTGCTCTACCAGCTGAGCTAAGCTCCTAGACAATACAGAAGCGCGCCGTGGGAGAACCCAACGGCGCGTCTGCTCGCCAGACCGGGGGCTATGCCTGACGCGGCGGGGCATTTCAAGACTAATCCTCCCCCGTTGGGGCAGGTGAGGCGGCGCACTTGCACCGTGACGGAGGGGGCCAGTCGCAAATTCGGTGTCTGCGGCCAGCCCCCTCCACCACTTTGTGGCCCCCCTCCCCCAATGGGGAGGATTCTAGTGATCCAGGTGGGCGGCGACCGCGTCGGCCTCGTCTTCCCGCTTCACGAGCTGTTTGAACATCAGCTTGTCGATGCGGCGGTCGTCCATGTCGATGACCTCGACCTCGAACCGGCCGAGTTGAAGCGTCTCGCCCTCGTCGGGCACGCGCGAGAGATGGTGCAGCACCAGACCGGCCACGGTGTGGAAGCCGTCCTGGTCGCCGAAATCCTCGCCCAGCACGTCGGCCAGCTCCTCCAGGTCGGTCTGGCCGTCCACCAGCCAGGTGCCGTCCTCGCGCTGGCGAATCCAGGCCTCCTGGTCATCGTGACCTTCGTCGAAGTCGCCGGCGATCATCTCCAGCAGGTCCGTCGCCGTCACCACGCCCTCGAAGGCGCCGTACTCGTCGACCAGGAAGGCCATGTGGACCTTGGACGACTTCATGATCTCCAGCGCCTTCAGCACCGAGGTCGATTGCGGGATGAAGGCCGGGGTCTGGACGTGCTTCTCGATGTTGAACTCGCCGTCGGTCAGAAGGCTGTCCAGCAGGTCCTTCTTGTGGACAACGCCCAACGGATTATCGACGTCGTTCTCGCGCGCCACGACGATGCGGGAATAGGGGCATTTGCGAACCTCGTCGCGCAGCTCCTTTTCGGTGTCGTCAAGGGCGACCCAGAACACCTCGTGACGCGGCGTCATGGCCACGCGGATCGGGCGATCGCCCAGCGTCAGGATCTCCTCGATCATCGTCTGTTCTTCGGGCTCGATCAGACCGGCCGAGGTGCCCTCGGCGATCATGGTCTCAACCTCTTCCTGGGTGACGTCGGAGCCGTCGCGGTCCTTGACCCCCATGATCTTGAGAATGCCCGAGGTCGAGGCGGTCAGCAGCACCACGAACGGATGCAAGACGATGGCCACGGTCGAGATCGGCGCGGCCATCTTGGCCGCGATCGTCTCAGGGAAGATCAGCGCCAGCCGCTTGGGCACCAGCTCGCCGACGATCAGCGAGACATAGGTGATGCAGATGACCACCAGCAGGGTGGAGAAGATCTCGGTATAGGCCGCCAGCGCCGGAAAGGTCGTTTCCAGAATCAGGTTCAGCTCGCCCGCGATCGCCGCCTGACCGAAGGCGCCGGCCAGAATGCCGATCAGGGTGATGCCGACCTGGACCGCCGACAGGAAATGGGTTGGATTTTCGGACAGCTTCAGCGCGGCCCGGGCGCCCCGGTCCCCGCGTTCGGCGCGGCTTTGCAGCTTGGATCGGCGGGATGAGACGACCGCCAGCTCGGTCATGGCGAACAGGCCGTTGAGCACCACGAGGAGCAGAACGACGACAATGGCGATAAGTAACATCTAGGGGGGGGAGAACCGGCGCGGCGCGACAGTCGGCGTCCGCTGTGCCAGCCTAGCCGAATTGGACCGGTTTCGCCACGATTTCCTTGAACGGAGAGATCAGCGGGTCCGGCCGGCCTCGATCGAGCCATAGGCGCCCGATTGGCCGGCCTCGACGGTCGCGCAAGCGGAGACACCGATCAGGGTGCCGATGAACAGGCCGATCCGAAGTGCGCGTCGCATAGGGTTACCAAAATATTAACGTCCCGGTCTGAACGTAGGCCTTGGTTCGAGGTTGCACGCAAGCCCCCGCCCCCGCCGGTTGTGCGGAACGGTAAACAGGCCTGCGGGTTGGCTAACTCCAGTCCGCCCGAGAGTTGAGTCATGATCCGCCGCGCCTTCGCCGTCGCCCTCCTCGCCTCCGTTTCCCTGGCCGCCTGCAGTGCGCCCGATCCAGAGAGCCAGGCCCCAGCAGCGCCGACCGCGCCTACGGCTGCCGGCGCGACGGGTCCCCTTTCCGCCCAGACCATCGAAACAGCCGTCTGGCAGGCGTCGTCTTCGGTTCCCGCAGCCCCCGCGACGCCGTCGCCGCGAGCCACCGCGCCCGGCGCCGACCCGTCCGGCCCCGCTACGTCCACCCCGCCGCGCCCTGAGGTCATCCGCGCCCAGATCCTCCTCGACCGCGCCCGCTTCTCGCCCGGCGCCATCGACGGCCTCGGCGGCGAGAACACACGCCAGGCCATCGCCGCCTTCGAGCAGGCCAACGGCCTGCCCGCCGACGGCGAGCTGGACGGCCAGGTCTTCGCCAGACTGACGCAGGACTCCGCGCCCGTCATGACGCGCTACGCGATCACCGCCGCCGACGTCGCCGGGCCGTTCCGTCCCGTGCCCACGTCTCTGGAGGACCAGGCGGCCTTGCCCGCCCTGAACTACGCCAGCGCCTTCGAGGGTCTCGCCGAGAAGTTCCACGTCACCGAGGCCCTGCTGTCGGCCCTCAACCCGGACGCCAATTTCGAGCAGGTGGGCGCGATCCTCGTCGTCCCCGCCGTCCCGGACCAACCCCTGCCCGCCGTCACCCGCATCGTGGTCGACAAGGGCGACAGCGCTCTGCGGGCCTATGGCGCCGACGGAACCCTGCTGGCCTTCTACCCCGCCACCATCGGCTCCAGCGCCAGGCCCGCTCCGTCCGGGCGGCTCACTGTCGTCGGCGTCGCCAACGAGCCGGACTACACCTACGATCCGGAGCGGGTCAGCTATGACCGGGGCGACCGCAAGCTGGTGGTCCCGGCCGGTCCCAACAATCCGGTAGGCTCGGTCTGGATCGAACTGTCGCTCGACACCTACGGCATCCACGGCACGCCGGAGCCGTCGCAGATCGCCAGGACCGCCTCCAGCGGCTGCGTCCGCCTGACCAACTGGAGCGCCGAACAACTGGCCGCCGCGGTCAAGCCGGGCGTGGAGGTGATCTTCAGCTAGGCTCGACCGCGCCCAGCGCCGTCCCGCCCCAGAAGCCGCAGTGATGCCGGTCGTGGAAGGTGGCGTCGACGCGATCGCCCTCGGGATGGAAGACCACGATCGGTCCATCGCCGTCTCTGACGCGCGGCCAGTCCTGCTCGAAGTCCGGATCGTGCCCGAACCCGGCCCACAGCCGCATCATCCTGTCCGACAAGGCCCGCTGCTCCGATGTCCATCGGCCTGTGTCGGCGAACAGCCAGCTCGTCCCGAACACATAGGCCAGTTCCGAGGCGTGATAGGCCCCCATGTCGAGGCCGCTGATCCAGTCGGGCAGCAGGAACGGCGCCTCGGCATCGGCGAACTCATACCCATGCACCGGGACATGCCGCGCCAGCAGCCGCCTCAAGGCCTCGGCCGGGCATGAGAACCGGCTGTCGGTGAAGCTTTGAGCGATGGCGATCGCGGGACCGTCCGCACCCACCGGGTACCGCTCCAGCGCCCGCTCCCCGTCGGCGCCGTACAGCCAGACCGTCTCCTTCTGATAGCGGTCCATGTCCTTGACCTCGACGGCGAACAGCCGGCCCTCGTCCGTGTTCGTGCCCACGATCACCGGGACCTGGGTGAACCGGCCACTGGCGAAGGCGTCAGGCGGACTGATCGGCACGGTCGCGTCCGTATGCACCGGACCCCACGAGCCCGGTCCATTGATCCCGGATCGCAACGAGGGCGCCCGCGCGAGCCGCCAGGCGGGCAGCGCTCTCAGGCAGGCCACCTGTCCCTGCTCCGTGCAGCCAAGGGCTTCCGCGAACGGCGGCCCGCCCGGCGCCTGGTCCTTGGCGGCGTTCAGCGACTGTGGCTCCAGGCACGGCCCGCTCTGCAGGATGACCCGGTGGAACAGCCCCTCCGACCCGGGCGAGGCCATCAGATAACAGGCGCTCCATGCCCCCGAACTCTCCGCGAACAGGGTCACGTCGCCCGGATCGCCGCCGAACGCCCCGATGTTCTCATGCACCCAGCGCAGCGCCGCCTGCTGATCCATCAGGCCCCAGTTGCCCCCCAGGTTCTGGGCGCCGCCTTCGCCCTCGGCAGCAAAGCCGGGATGGGCCAGCCAGCCGAGCGCGCCCAGCCGGAAGTTGACCGTGACCACGACCCGCCCCTGTTCGGCCGCCAGCCGCGACGGATCGTAGTTGGCCCCCGATCCGATCGTGAAGGCCCCGCCGTGCAGCCAGACCATCACCGGCAGCGGCCCTGAAAGACTGTCATCCCGGACCTGATCCGGGACGGGCCCGTACACATTCACGAACAGACAGTCCTCGGACCCGACGACCAGTCCGCCGCCGCCGCCGAGGATGGCCTTCCTCCCCAGGGCCTGAACGCAGTCGGACCCCAGCCGCGTCGCATCCCTGACGCCGTGCCACGGCTCCGGCGGTCGCGGTCCTCGCCAGCGCAGGTCGCCGACCGGCGCCTTGGCATAGGGCACGCCCAGGAAGGCCCGGACCCCGGCCCCCTCGACGCCGCGCACCACGCCCGCCTCCGTCCGCGTCTCGACGAACGACCTGTCCGACGCGAACCGCACCTGATCGACGGCGCCCGGGTGTGTGACCACGCAGCCGCCCAGGGCGAGCGCCATCACGGCGATCGCCGCCTGCCAGAACCCGGATCTCGTCATTCAGTCAGGCGGCCTCAGTAGTAGCCGTAGCTCCCGCGCCTCGGCACGCGATCATAGCCATAGCGGCCGTCACGATTATAGCCGCCGAAGCCATAGCCGCAGGGATCGTCCCGATCCGACAGCTGGTTGCCGAGCAGACCGCCGGCCAGCGCCCCGATCGCCGCGCCCCGCTCCCGGTCACGTTCGCCCGCGATGGCCGCCCCGGCCAGAGCGCCCAGAGCCGCGCCGCTGGCGGTCGCATACCTCTGGTTCTCCGCATAGTCGCGTTCGCACTGTGAGGCGTAGTTGTCGGTTGTGGCGCAGGCGCCGGTCAGCATCGTTGCGGCGGACACGGCCGCCAGGGTCCAGATCGTTTTCATCGAGGGCTCCTTCGGAAACACTTGCTGGCCAACGCGGGGTGCCACGGGGTGTTCCGCCTTCCTTCGTCATCCTCCGGCAAGGCGCGCAGCGCCGCAGACCGGGGGACGCAGCGGCGCGCGAGAGCGCGAACCTGTCGCGGACACCAGCGGCCGAGATCCTGCCTGAACAGATCGCCTTCGGCGCCGCTGCGTCCCCCGGTCTTCGCTTCGCTTCGCCGGAGGATGACGAAAGAAAGAAAAAGGCCCCCCGGCTTTCACCGGAGGGCCTCATTCAACTCAGTCCATTCGGACCGTCGTGTTTCCTACTCGACGATCTTGGCGACGACGCCGGCGCCGACGGTGCGGCCGCCTTCACGGATGGCGAAGCGCAGGCCCTGGTCCATGGCGATCGGGGTGATCAGTTCGACGTTCAGCTCGGCATTGTCGCCGGGCATGATCATCTCGACGCCTTCCTTCAGCTGAACGATCCCCGTCACGTCCGTGGTGCGGAAGTAGAACTGCGGGCGGTAGTTGGTGAAGAACGGCGTGTGACGGCCGCCCTCTTCCTTGTTCAGGATGTAGGCCTCGGCCACGAACTTGGTGTGGGGCGTGATGGAGCCCGGCTTGCACAGAACCTGGCCGCGCTCGACGTCTTCACGCTTGGTGCCGCGCAGCAGCACGCCGACGTTGTCGCCGGCCTGACCCTGGTCCAGCAGCTTGCGGAACATTTCCACGCCCGTGCAGGTCGTCTTCTGGACCGGACGGATGCCGACGATCTCGACTTCCTCACCGACCTTGACGATGCCCTTTTCGATACGGCCGGTGACCACGGTGCCGCGACCCGAGATCGAGAAGACGTCTTCCACCGGCATCAGGAACGGCAGGTCCAGGGGACGCGCCGGCTGCGGGATGTAGTCGTCCACGGTCTGCATCAGCTTCAGCACCTGCTGCTCGCCGAT